>JAIDUB010000110.1 GCA_029060405.1 Duncaniella sp.
GGGCGTTTAGCTCAGCTGGTTCAGAGCATCTGCCTTACAAGCAGAGGGTCGGGGGTTCGAATCCCTCAACGCCCACTCAGCAATTACCTAAGTCTCGAAGCAATGAAACGGGCGTTTAGCTCAGCTGGTTCAGAGCATCTGCCTTACAAGCAGAGGGTCGGGGGTTCGAATCCCTCAGCGCCCACAACAAGTCACCGACACAATCCCGTGCCGGTGATTTTTTTGGCGTAACCCGGTCGCCCACCCCGGGTGGCGAGCACCCGGGGCTATAAAGATCACCACCCCTCCGGCGTATATCACAAGCGGTTAAGAATCAATCCGGTAGGGACGCTCACTTGGGAGCGTCCGGCGCCGTAATCGGCTTGCCGCTTCGCTACGCGAAGAATGGTGCGCGACGAGGGTGGCCGATGATGTGCGACGATGGCGGGGGATGGTGCGCGGCAAGGGCGAGGAGTGGATGAGAGCCGAAGGCACGAGGTTGTTTCACGGGTGCAAGCCCGTGGAGAGCAGAACGAATGCATACCTCATCGTGGGCTGCGGAGCTGCGATGTCGTAAGGGCGGTCAAACAACATCTCAGCTCCGCAGCTCAATTTGTAAGTGGCGCTTGTCCGCGGGCTTCACCCGCGGTTTGCTACAACGACGGACTTCCAGCCCTCAATTTGAAGCGGTTGACCACTACGAAATTACCATTTTGCTCTGCCGGACGCTCCCGAGTGAGCGTCCCTACCGGATTGATTATTAGGCCGTTTAATGATTTCACCCCGGAGGGGTCGACATCTGACTATTCTCATTTTTCCATTCTACAAAGGCGTGGGGTAGTTAAATATAGTTTACCGATTTGCCGGAACGGGCGGGATTTTGTAATTTTGCAGTCTATTTCGCGATAAAGACAGAATTTCCAATATTTTTTACCTAAGGTACAAACTTCATACATTGAAAATATTCACGCCTTTCGCGCCATGGAGGCGCCCTTCCCTCTTTATTTCCGTTCTCCCCATAGCCACTCTGCTGGGAACCTTACTGATAATACTCTGCTTTGCAGGAGCTGACGCAATCTCGCAGTACAGCACCGAGGCTCTGCTGGGCAGTGCGATACTGTCGGTATCGCTGGCCGCCATGACCGGATGCCTCAGCCGCCGCGGCATGACGGTGGGATTCCGCCGCAGCGCCCGTCAGGTTCTCCCCGCAGTGCCCATGCTCATATTTATCGCTACCGTGTCGACCACATGGATGCTCTCGGGCGTAGTACCTACGCTTATCGACTATGGCATAAGCATTATAAACCCCACCCTGTTTCTGATGACCACCTGCGTGGTGTGTGCCGTAATATCGGTGCTCACAGGCAGTTCATGGAGCACGATCGCCACTATAGGTGTGGCATTCATGGGCATAGGCACGGTGATGGGCTTCAGCGCGGGATGGATAGCGGGAGCCATTATCTCGGGCGCGTATTTCGGCGACAAGGTATCGGCGCTGAGCGACACCACCGTGGTGGCGTCAAGCACATGCGGTGTGGACCTTTTCGATCACATACGTTATCTGATGATCACGGCGATTCCGTCGATGGGAATAGCGCTGATTGTGTTCACGATGGTAGGCGTGTTCACCAACGCCACTCCCGACGCCACATCGGCCGATATTCTCCATCACCTTGAGGCGACATTTGAGATTTCACCCAAGATATTGATAATTCCCGTAGTCACCGCTGCCATGATAATGCTGCGCGTGCCCACGCTGCTGACGCTCGCCCTGAGTTCGGCCATGGGACTCGCGGGCATCTTCATATTCCAGCCGCAGCTTGTGGCGCAGCTCATGAGCGAAACCGCCGACGCAAGCTACCTGAATCTCACGGGCAATATATTATGGAGCGAGACATCCATGTCGACGGGCTACGAACTGCTCGACAACTTGGTTACCACCGGAGGCATCACCGGCATGCTGCCTACGGTAGCGCTGGTGCTTTGCGCCATGACTTTCGGCACGGCCATGATAGGTACAGGAATGCTTGAGCGCATAACGCAGGCATTCACAAGCCGCCTGCGCCGCCGCGCATCGATAGTGGGAGCTACGGTGGGTAGCGGCCTGTTTCTCAACAGCTGTACCGCCGACCAATACCTGTCAATCATCATAGGCGGCAACATGTACCGCAACTTGTATCGCCGCTACGGCATGGAGCCGCGGCTGCTGAGCCGTACGCTCGAGGATTCGGTATCGGTGACATCGGTGCTGATACCGTGGAATTCCTGCGGTGTCACTCAGTCGATGGTGCTGGGAGTGCCCACGCTCGTCTACCTCCCCTACTGCGTGTTCAATTACCTCTCTCCCGTCATGTCGCTCGCCGTGGCGATCACCGGCTTCAAGATCCACAGCGCCGTGACCTCGGCCATGCGCCACGCAGTAGCCCGCGCCTGAGCCTGACATGATGAGACATATCAACACAAAACGGGGCGGACTTCTCGCGGAGTCCGCCCCGTTTTATCGGGTGTTACAAGGATTTTCAATCAGCGGTCATCTCGCCTACCATAGGCACGGTGAGATAATTCTTGATGTCGGCTGCCGAGAGGCCTGAGCCGAGAAGATACATCATCTTTGTCACGGCAGCCTCGATGGTGATGTCGTAGCCCGAGATCACGCCGGCCTTGGTGAGCATGTCGCCGGTGTAGTAGCGCTTCGACTCGTCTCCGCCGTTGAGGCACTGGGTCACGTTGTAGAGTATCAGTCCGCGGCTTGCGGCATCGGCCACAGCGTCGAGGAACCACTGCTCGGTGGGCGCATTGCCGGCGCCGAAGGTGCGGAGTATCACAGCCTTGATGCCCGGAGTGGCAAGCTGAGCCTTAACGACGTCCTCGGTGATACCGGGATAGAGCCAGAGCACGAGGATATTGGGATCCATCGAGTAGAAAGGCTCGAGAGGCAGGGCGGTGTCGTGACGCATCAGGTAAGGCTTGGCGTAATTGATATGGAGGTCGATAGTGCCGAGCACGGGGTAGTTGAAGCTCTTGAAGGCGTGGAAACCTGTTGAGGTGAACTTGGTGGAGCGGCATCCGCGCACGATGTAGTCCTGAAAAGCGATGACCACTTCCTGAATCATCGGGTCGCCGTTCTCGTCCTTGGCGGCTGCCACTTCGAGGGCCGAGATGAGGTTTTCGGTACCGTCCTCACGGGTGTCGCCGATAGGAAGCTGCGAACCGGTGATGACCACAGGCTTGCGGAGGTTGCGGAGCATGAAGCTCAGCGCCGAAGCTGTATAGGCCATGGTGTCGGTGCCGTGGAGCACTACGAAGCCGTCAAATTCATCGTAGCGGTCGGCGATATCCTTCACTATCTGATTCCAGTAGGTGGGATTCATGTTTGACGAATCGATAGGCTGCGGGAACTGGACGCTTTCGATATCGTAACCGAGATTACCTACCTTGGGCACATTGTCCATGAGGTGTGAGAAGTCAAAGGGCTGGAGACCGTCGGGGGTCTCGACCATACCGATTGTACCACCGGTATAGATTATAAGTATTCGGGGGCGATTAGTTGTAGTTGCCATAATTTGTTTGTTTTATGAGTTATTATTTATGAATCATGAATTATGAATCATGAATCATGAATTATGAATCATGAATCATGAATCTAAGAAATTTATTCGTAGTAGTTCTTGCTCATGCCGAATACGAAGTGGTTGGCGCGGAGCACTACAAACAGGAGCACTATGGCCGATGCTATACCTACGAATATGAAGGGGAACATGGTCGAGGTGGTGTTGAAGATCTTCTGACCGGCACCGATTATTACGGGAACGAGCGAGATAGCCACATAGTTGGCCACCTGCAGATAGGCGAGCGAGAGGGTCGACTTGCTGTCGGAGGTAACCACTTCGGTAGCCTTGGTGTAGAAGATAGGCTGGGCGATACCGTTGCCGAGACCGCAAAGGGCGGCAGCGATGATATAGATCACGGTTGAACCGGGCACGAAGATGAAGAGGGCGAAACTGCCTACAATCATTGCGGTGGCAGCGATAAAGGTAGTCTTACGGAACATCTTCATCACGGGAGTAAGAGCCAGACCTACCACAAACATGGCGAAGTAGAATACCGAGGTCATGGTAGAGGCCGATTCGGCATCGATCCACTTGAAGTTAGGAAGATAGTAGGATGGAATACAGGTTGCGAACACGAAGAAGAAGTAAGCGAGAAGCAACCAGATAGTGCGTCCTACGTAGAATCCACCCTTTACAGTCTGACCCTTGGTAGAGAAACCGTCGGCATCCACTGCGGGGATAGTGGCAGGAGTCTGGGTCTTTGCAGCAGCCTCGGCAGCGGCTTCGGGAGCGGGCTGATCGTAGTCGCTCTGCGGAATCTTACGCAGGAAGGGAATAAGGATCAGCGAAAGAAGCGGGAGCAGATACACGAGGAAGGGAAGGTGCCAGCTCTTGGCGGCGAGGAAGCCTACCACGAAAGTAGCGAGCACGAGAGCTACGTTACCGATAGCCGAAATAATACCCATCTGTTTCATACGGTATTTGCCGGTGAAAACGTCGGCGATAAGACCGGTCGAGAACGGGAGGATAAGACCGCAGCCGGCACCGAGAAGGCAGCTGAGAAGGATCAGCATATTCAATGAACTCGAGAAGATCGAGAGCGCGCCGGCGGCAATATAGAGCACCGTACCGGCTGTGATTACAGCAATCTTGTGTTTCGACTCCGAAAGTTTTCCTGACAGGAGCACGAAGGGGATAATCACGAGGTTGGGCAACACGGTGAGAAGCTGGATCTTGAAATCGGTTGCATCGTGAAATATCTCATGAAGCTGACCCTCGATAGGGGTAACGGCCAGACCCGGAAGATCGACTGCGAGTGAAAGTGACCATATTGCGAGGACTACCATCATCGAGATGGTGCCTTTTCCTGTTTGAACTTGCATATTGTTGAAATTTTTGTGAGGTTGATGTTTATTCCGGGAATCGGTGGTGAGCACCGATTCCCGAAACGGATATATTTAATTATTATGAAAGTTAAGACCTTTGTTATCAGTCGGTCACAGTCACGCGGTCACCGTTAAACACACCGAGGTCGAGTTTCTTCATCACTGCTTTTACAGCGGCCTGAGCCTTGACGGAGTTTCCTGCTTCGTCCAATGGAGGAGCAAACGCCGCGATACCCATCACGCCGGGCATCACGCCAAGCACACCGCCGCCTACACCGCTCTTGGCAGGGATACCTGAGGTATAGAGCCAGTCACCTGTATTCTGATAGAAACCTACGCTCGAGATGAGTGTGGTGATTTTCGGTGCAAGTTCTTTATCAAACACCTGTTCTTTGGTTACGGGATTAAGACCACCGTTGGCAATAGTGCCTGCGCAGATGGCGAGCTGTTCGGCCGTGATACCTACCGAGCACTGGCGGGTATAGAGGTCGAGACTCATGGGCACGTCGTCGTAGATACGGTTATAGTTCTTGAGCAGCCAAGCGATAGCGCGGTTGTTGAAGTTGGTTTCACTCTCGGAGCGGTAAAGCTCGTCGAGCACCTGAGCCTCGCTGCCGCAGAGGGCTGCTATATTGTTGATGATAGCTTCCCATTTGCCCCACGAATCACCCTTGGGCTCTACCATGGAGCATGCGGTGATGGCACCGGCATTTACGAGCGGCGTGGAGGGATGATCGTTTTCGAGAAGGATTGCGAAAATCGAGTTGAAAGGAAGACCGGTAGCGTCGGCACCTATCTGCTTGAGCACTGCATCTGCACCGTGCTGCTTCAGCACAAGGATGGCGGTGAGCACTTTCGATACTGATTCGATACCGAATTTGTAGGAGGTATCGCCCACTGAATAAGTGGTTCCGTCGAGAAGCGTCACGCTGATACCGAACAGATTCGGGTCAATGTTGGCGAGGAACGGAATGTAGTCAGCATTGTGACCTCCGGTAATGCCTTTACTCTCGGCATAGGCTTCATCTACAGCGGCTTTGATCTGCGCTTTGGTGATTGTCTTGTCCATACGTAATAATTTGTTTGTTTGTATTTTGTTGTTGGGTTACATTCTGTAAGTACAACGGCGGAGGAATTAAAATGTTCACAAATAACACGTTGAAATTAACGGATGAATGTAAAAATCGTGCATATGGCCATCAGAACGGGGTTTTACAAAAAAATTGTCACTGCAAAAAATCAAAATGCACGCAACGATTGTATATATTATATAATGTTTCACGAAATCAGTAACAAACAAATCTATTAACTCTTATGAACAAGCATCTCCTGATGGTTGCACTTCTGGCAACCGGCGGTATCCTCGGGGCATCGGCCCAGCGCGACAACCGCCTTCACGAGACCGGTGTGGTATCGGTGGTCAATAACGATACTGCCGATGTGGCTCATGTAGAAAAAACGTTTAAATCAGTGGCTCCCGTTTCGCCTAAGGAAAACGGTCTGCCACGTTTTGCAATCGTGGGTAAAGACCGGCAGTTTTATGTAGGTATCGGCGCCCAGTTCTTGGGCGAGGCCGTATATGACTTCGGCAACAATGTGGGCTCCCCCACTCTGTTCACCCCGTCGGCTTTCACGCCTGCGACTCCCGGCAACGGCTCGGGACTCGGATTCGGCTGGCAGACATCATCAATCTACGCCAACTTCGTGGCTATGCCGGGAAGCGACAATCAGGTAGGCCTGTTCTTCAAAGCCAATTTCCTTGGAAATAACAATAGTTTTAATGTATATCACTTCTATGCCAAATACCGTGGCCTTACCGTAGGTTACACCACGAGCCTGTTCAGCGACGGCGCCGCCGAGCCTATGACCATAGATTTCGAGGGGCCTAACGGCTATCCTTACACCACGCTGTTTACCGCCTACTGGACTCAGAATTTCAACAAGAACTGGAGCGGCGCCATAGGTATCGATGCCCCCGCCACCTCGCTTACCACCAATGAATATACCTCGGCAGTCAAGGCACGCACGCCCTCGATACCTCTTTACGTGCAGTATGCGTGGGCCGGAGGTAACTCCCACGTGCGCCTGTCGGGCATCGTGCGCCCCATGCAATATCGCGATACGCGCAACGGCCGCAACCACGGGCTTGCCGGAATGGGCGTGCAGCTTTCAGGCATGTCGGCGGTAGCCGGACCTCTCTCCGTGCAGTTCAACGCCGCTTACGGACGTGGCATCGGTTCTTATATTCAGGATGATGAAGGCCTCGGGCTCGACGCCGTGGCAGTGGGTAACGACGGTGACATGAAAATGGTAAAGACACTCGGGGTGACAGGCGGTCTTAACTGTGCCATAACTTCCCGCCTCAGCTCCAATGTGGTCTACAGCCACGTCACCAACTGGCTTCCTGACGGAGCCGACGTAGCTGCGGGTAAATATAAGGCCGGTGACTATGTAGCAGCCAACCTTATTTATAACGTCAACAAATTCGTATCGGCCGGAGTGGAATATGACTACGGATTGCGCAAGTCAGTCGACGGCTCTAAAATCCACGTAAACCGCATTCAGGCTCAGATCGCCGTGACATTCTAAACCGGCCACAACTATACCATTATCCCAAATTAAAACACTGTATAACAACTTAGTAGGGACGCGATTCATCGCGTCCGCAGCGAAAACAGGAATTGAATAAATGTAATTTCCGACAGAACATAATTCGCAGTGACAACATGTGGTGAATTTTGATGACGCATATTCAATCCATGTTGTCAAGGCGGACGCGATATAATCGGCTTGCCGCTTTGCTCGCAAAGAATCGCGTCCCTACCACCCAGCGACTCAAGATATTACACCGAAAGCGGCAGCCGGGGATACGGTTGCCGCTTTCGATGTATTACGTAGGGTAATGTGTTATCAGTATACAAGCTCAATGTCGTCGAGCCACAGGGTCGAGCCTTCGCCGCCCAGGAAGTAGTCGCCGGCTTTGGAAGCTGAGGCCACAACTACGATGTGAGTGAACTGCACGTCGGGATTCACGTCGTGGAGCGTAATGGTGTATTGCTTGAATTCGCTCGTCGACTCTGTGAAGACAACTTCACCGTAGGCTTTCACGTTGGTTCCATTCTTGTCAAAGAGCTTTCGCGATTCTTTCTTGGTGCGGACCACAACAGGATAGTCGGGATATGCAGCGTCAGAGGAGTCGTTTCTGACGAGCGCCACATAGATGATACCTTTGTCGGTGCCTCCTGAGGGGAATTCATCGAGTACTTCCTGAGGAGCACCGATAGAGCTTCCTGCTGCTTTCTTGTAGACCGATTCCTGAATGGTACCGGGTCGATAGCTAGCCCATACCGTAAGAGCTTTGGGAGCGAAATTCCACTCACGACCCCAGCCGAGCACACCGTCGGTGCCTTGGGTCTCAAGGTATTTACCCACAAAGACGTTACCTGCGGCAAACTTGCCTATTGACCCTACTCCGACAAACTGAGATTTCAGCTTAATCGACGAACTGCCTGAGTGGAAGAATGAATTGTCCTTTTCGGTCACGTTCTTACTCATGGTAGCAGAGCCGTGGTTACCGCTATCCCAGAACATCGAAGCCTCGTTGGCGCAAATCAGCAGGGGTGATGTGCCACTGAATTCCTCGAAGCCCGAGTTGGGAAGCTGGGGATAGGCAACGGTGGTGAATGTCACTGTCTCGGGCGAGACATAATCGTCGGCATACGGGCGACTTTCATATGTAGTTCCGGGCTTGAGATCAGAAACCTCGGCATAGATGCGCGATCCGGATACGGTAGCGGGCACACGGGTCCAGTCCTCATAAGCTCGCGAGCCGGTGACCTGACGAATCTCAAAGCCATATTCCGACGCTTCTTTCAGTTTTTGAGCCTCAAGTGTAGCCGACGTATATGAAATATTCGATTCCTGAACGGGCGAAGGAGCGACAGGCGCATTCGTCACGGTGATGGTGAATGTAGCGGTAGAGGTCTTGCCCAAAGCGTCCTCGGCCATGATATCAAATGTATGGTCACCCTCGGGGAGCGCGTTTGTCAGCTCGTCCTCGAGATTTATGCGGAGACCTGACATATCGGTATCCTCGTCGTAGAAATACATCCAGTCGATACCGGCGTCGTTAAGAGCCTGCTTCGGTGCGCCCTCGATATGGAGAAGATCCACACGGCCGTCGCCGCCTACTATACCGGCTATGACAGATGACGACAGTTCCACATCGGCAAGAGCGGCTGCTGCGGTGATATACATCGACTTGCGGTCGATCTTGCCCTCCTCGCCGCGGAAGTTGCCTTCTTTATCGAAACCGAGCATACCCACGATATTGGGAGGAAGCACAACTTCAATCTGCGATTCGTCGCCCACGGGCTCTTCTTCGACTTCAATTTCAAGATAAGCACCGCCCACGGTTATGTCCTGCCCCACGAATTTAACATTGAGGCGATATTCGGTGGCGGGCTTGATATTCTCGATCTTGCCCGACTTGGTGAACGCTGACCCGTCGGCCTCAGTGCCGGTGAGAGTCCATGTCAGGCCTTTGGTGCGTGAATTTATCATAAACCGACCCTTGGCGTCGGGATTGGACTCGTCAAACACGAGCGAGTGGCTGCCGTCGGTAATTCCGTCGTCGAGACCCACGGTCATGACGGGCGACGTCAGCATATTCATAGCATCTTCGGTGTAGGTCACCGATGCGAGAGTATTGGCCACGCGGCATTTGAGAGTCACATCGGTATTGGTGCCCGACGCGATATCAAACCCGTTGAAACCGCTCTTGTAGAAAGTCTTGTCCCAAGATGCGGGCACGGAGTCACCTACCCACGCTTCGGCGGTGTAATGTCCCGAGAGAAGGCGCAGTGTGGCGGGAACTTTCGAAGCGCCCTTGTATTCATAAAGGAGACCTTTGGAATTGGAAATCCATATCACGGCGCTTTCAGCCAACGCCTGTTCCTGCTCGGCTGAGAGAGCACGGCTCACTACCTCAACTTCAGAGTTTACCGTAGTCGAAAGGCGCAGAGTACCTTCGCCTCCGTCCATCAGGTGCTCGTCGCGGCAACCGGTGAGAGCGATTGCCATGAGCACTGATGCGGCTATATATTTATATGTTGATTTCATGATTTTCAGACATTGAGGATGAGTTTCTTAGTTACGGTAGTGGTGCCGTCGGTGACGGTGAGTGTGAAGGTATGTTCGCCCTCAAAGGCTACGAGCAGCTTCACCAGTTCCGAGATGTCGAAAGGCACGTCGGTCTTGCCTTTGACGTCACTGTTGCCCGGAAGTCCTATGCTGGAAAGATTTTCATAATCTTCTTTGCTTAGTTCGGCCAGATCGAAATCCGTAGGTACTCCCACTTCGTCGAGTGATGCCATAAAATCGGAGTTGTCGGAAGCTATTTCCACGCGGAGATGCTCGATACCGTTGTCGGCATGAATGTTGACTATATAGAATGCACCGTCAACCACTTTGTTATTCCCGCCATCGAGGTTAAGGTCCTCACACTTCTTGTCAGGAGTGATGGTGATAGTGCCCTCCGCGGGATCGTCGGGGCCGGGCTGATCAGGGCCGGGACCGGGGGTGACGGGTTCATCGGGCCACTCCTCGTCGCCGGGACGCTGGGTAGTGCCCTGCTGGTTATCGTCGCCCGCGGGAGCGTTGCCGCCCACGGTCTCATGCTCCATCTCAGCGTCGATTCTGATGCCCGAGGCCTCGATGCTACCGAATTCGTCAGGAAGCGTTGCGCTGCCGTTTTTCACGGAGAATGTTATTATGTAGTGCTGTCCGGCCTTAACATCAGTGAATGTCTTGAGGGCATTGACTGCATTGCCCTTGACCGTGGCGCTGAACTCGGCGACGAGAGTGGTGCTCCCGTCGACAGCGGCGAAATATCCGGCGCGGGTCTCAGTGGCTGAATAGTCGAGTTCCCCGTGATCATTGGCTATCACGCGCACCTTGGCGTCGTCGCCCATATACGAGGCAAGTTCCTTGGTGTATTTCACGGTGACCTTTATATTGCTGAACTTGCAGGTCACGGTGCCTATCTCGGTGATCTTGCCGACTTCAATCGAGAAATCGGCCTGACCCACATAGTAGGGAGCATCCCATTCGGCTTCCTTGACGTTATGGCTGCGGACGCTGACCGTGTAGTCACCTTCAGCAAGCGACACCACCTCGGGCATGGAGCCGTAGGTATAGGAGCGTTTCACGGCGCCGGATTTTTTATCGAGAACCTCTACTATAAAAGCGTCGGTCGACACACCTGCACGCGACACGAGGGCTTCATCATCATCAACGTCAACAGTCATCGACGCGAGCGATACGGCGCCCTCCGTATCAGAGTCATATCCGGGATTCCAGTTGTCGTCGTGACACGAGGCAAGCCCCACACAGGCGGCAACTGAAAGAAATAGTGACAATATCTTGGTTTTCATCTTTTTAATCAGTATTACTATGGTATTAATAGATTAATCTAACGTCGTCGATGTAAAGCTCGGAGCCTACGTATTCACCACCTGAGGTATTGTTACCGCCGGGAGTGTTCCAGTAATAGGTATTATTACTGTTGAGCGCCGGATTTTTTTCCTTATCGGGCTCGGTTGAGCGGAAAATGACGCTTATGAACGCCGCCTTTTTCGCTCCTTTCTCGTAGGTTATAGGAATCGTCACCTGAGTGTAGGGCATCCGCTTGGATGTGTCGATCCAGCGGTCAGCGCTGTTTTCGGTGAGCAATTTGACTTCGCTCTTTGAGATTTCTTCTCCCATTTTACCGTTTTCGCCGGCGGCATAAAGATGGATTTCAGCCGTGCCGTGGTCGCCATTGCCTGCAACTGCCGGATCGTAATGATACCAGAACGTCAGAGCCGACGGGCGCGAAGTGAATTTTACGCCGTATTTCGCGCCGTTGTTGTACTCCCCGAGATAAAGTTCACCCTGCGTGCGGTTCTGGCAAGTATTGAAGCCGGCATTGGAGCTTGTACCTGCGGCAGCGTTATTACCGCTACCCCAGCCGACAGTACGGATAAGGGCGGCATTAGTTCCGGAGTGCTGGCGGTTGTTGTGTAGGGATTTATTGCCTGTAGTGTGGCCGTCAAAGTGACGGGTGGTACCGATCAAGCCACCGTCGGCAGCCGACTGAGTGCTTCGGCCGTTGGCGGGAATTGTACCCGAGGTAGCCTTGAAAGATGCACCTCCGATGATGGCGGCCGAACCGGTGCCTGTGCCGTGGGTCGATGTGGTGAGATCATTCATCGTGGCCCAGCCTCCAAGTCCAAACGTCCAAAGGAATTGTACACAATTATTATTACTGTTGCTGCCGTCCATACGGTGTCCATCCCACAAAACGGTTTTGAATCCGACCGAATGTTCGCCGGCGTCGTTTTCTTCACAATCGGGCAGATGATCCTCGATCTCGGTGGTGAACTTGACCGATGCGGAGTGGGTCGTGCTCTTAGCCTCGACGGTGTATTCAACACCGGCACGGAGTCCGGTCAGCACGATATCGGCGCCCTCGACCTCATAGTTGTCATAGCTGCGGCCGTCGATCATGATATCCACTCGCTTGGCCACGGCTGCATCATCGGCAGCGTCACACTGCACTGTAACTGTGGCTTTGTGGGCAAACACATCGTTTTCCGACACAAGGAGGTTAAACGGAGGTGTGGTCACTTCCAGATCAATGTCGCTGCGGCCCGAACCGAATGTGGCACGCAGCGTCTGGGTCGATTGTATGGCAGAGGGAGAGGTGAGCTTGGCGGTATAGAATCCAGCCTTGCCTGCCACCGGTTTGGCCTCGGCAAGAACGAGATCATCCCACGCGCCCAGAAGGTTACGCACCTGGAATGTCACGTCGGCAAGATCGTTTGCACCATTGTATTCCACCTCGGCATTGATGGTCTTGTTTCCTATCTCGGCGGTAGCGGAGTGAATCTCCACCTTGCCCGCGCCGGAAACTACCGAGAACTCCATCACGGGTGAGAGTTTGCCGAAACGGTCCTTGACCTGCAGGGAGAAATTGTGGGTGGATTCTTCCTGACCGGGACCCACGCCTAAATGAGTGAACACATCTGTAAAATCAATCACACCCATCACGTCGGGACGGTTCCATACACCGCGCGCCTTCAGTCCCAGATTGGTCAGCAGCGCCACGGTAGCGGCATCGGCCTTGGCCAGATCAATCTGCTCGGGCCAGCCTTCGCCGTAAAGCGTGGGTGAAGTGGTATTGAGGTAGACCGACTCGATTTTACCGCGGGCTATGATGTTAGCCTTGATCTGGCCGGGAGCGGGAGAATTCTCGATGAGGGGGAAAGACTGACCGGTAGTCCAGCCTTCAGCTGTCAGCTCAGGCTCGGGAGCGTCGATGAGGTCGTCGCTGAGGTCTATCTCGACATCCTCGGTGTCGATCGTATCGTCAAATGTCACCTTGAGCGTGGCATCGGCACCGGCGTCACCGCCGTTGATGTCGATCGTAACCACGTGTTCGGTCTTGGCCTTGGCCTCGAAGCGGGCGGCCTCGATAGTGGCGTTCTTTCCGTTGGGCTTGGTGAAGGTCAGATTGATGTTGACCATACCCGGAGTGACATATACCGGGCTGACCTCGTCGGAGGCCATAGTGACATATTTGCCCTTGGGAGTGTGGATCTGCACCGAATATGCAGCCATATAATCCTTGAACGCATCAGTGTAGCGTACAAAGACGCGCGAATTTTTCAGCGCTGCGCTCAAAGCCACCGACGTGGTGTGGTCAAATTTCACCGAAATCGCCTGTGAACCGTGGAAGTGAGGCTTGGCATATCCCTCGGCATCATTCTCGTGGCCGTAATAAGCCTCGAGGGTATAATCTCCTACTTTAAAATCCTGTGTCTCGTCAAAATCGTTGACTGATTCCCATTCCTGAGAAAATGATCCGTCGTCGGATGTCAGCTTCAGCTTCAGGTCCGACACCGAAACGGATACGTCACCGGTGGCGCGGCTTCCGGGAACCTTGGCGGCAGAGATGATGTCGCTGTCGACTATCACCGTAGGAGAGATGCGTCCCATTCCGGCCCCGATGGATGAAGATTCTTCGCTACAGGATGTCACTCCGATGGCCGCGGCCATAGTCATGACAAGTCCCGTCAAGATGTTTTTCTTCATAAAAAAATTACTAATGGTTTTATGTCGTTGGTTACTATATTTGCTATTGGAATGGCTCTAATAAGGCAAAATTACGGCACAAAGTTACTAAAAATATCCTTTAATCGTATCATTTATAAGTATAAAAAGGAATTTTCGGCGAGTTTTTTATGACAAATCACCATTTTCGGATAAGTCAGCGATACTATCGCTTAAACAAAAAATAGTTTTTGGCACAATACCTGCAAAAGAATGTGTGCGATTTAATGTCGCCGCATTTCAGCATGAACACGAAAGCCGGTTGCCTGTGCCTCCGGCAATTTAATATGGAGATCATTAAATTCCCCCTTAGCTATTTAATTCAATTAATAAATGTTAACGCTCTTGGCGATATTCACATATATCAGTAACTTTGCACCGCTTTTTAGCATCCCCGTGTGATGGGAAATTAGAAAGCTCTAATTTTTAGTAACACAACCCAAAACAATCATTCACAATGAAGACTTACCAACTTTCAGCCCAGCCCCGCACCGATCTCGGCAAGAAGGCTGCCAAGAATCTCCGCAAGCAGAATCTCATCCCCGTAGTGCTCAACGGCGCCAACGACGCAGAACACCTCATGGTTAAAGCCGATGACGTACGCAAGCTCATCTATACCCCCGATATCTTCGCTATCGAGCTCGATGTCAATGGCGTAAAGCGCATGGCAGTGCTCAAGGACCTTCAGTTCCACCCCGTTAAGGACAATGTGCTTCACATGGACCTTCTCGAAGTGAACGACAAGAAGCCCGTAACCATCGAAGTACCCGTGAAGCTCGAAGGCCACGCTGAAGGTGTGAAGGCCGGTGGTAAGCTCAACCTCTCGATGAAGAAGATCCGCGTGCGCGCCATCTATACCGAAATTCCCGAACGCGTCGTGATCAACGTTGACCACCTCGGTTTGGGCAAGACCCTCCAGATCGGCGACCTCCACTTCGACGGTCTCGAGCTGATGAACGCAAAGAACGCCGTTGTCTGCGCCGTACAGCTCACCCGTGCAGCCCGTGGTGCACAGGCCAACGCCGACAAGTAATCATCTCACTTATCCTGCTGATGAAATATCTCATTGTGGGGCTCGGCAATATCGGCGACGAATATGCCATGACCCGACACAATATAGGATTCCGCACATTGGATGCCTTTGCCGAGGCATCCAATGTTGTATTTTCCACCGAGCGATATGGCGACGTGGCTCACTGCCGGGTGAAAAACAAGCTCCTCACCTTGCTCAAGCCGTCGACCTACATGAATCTCTCGGGCAACGCCGTGCGCTACTGGAAAGACAAGGAGGGTATCGATCTTGACCACATCCTTGTGATAGTCGACGATCTCGCACTGCCCTTCGGAGCAATTCGCATCAAGCCCTCGGGAAGCGATGCTGGCCACAACGGGCTGAAGAATATCGCCCAAATGCTCGGCTCGCAGGCCTACCCGCGCCTGCGCATGGGCATAGGCAACGATTTCCCCCGCGGCACGCAGATCGACTACGTGCTCGGGCGCTTCACTCCCGAGCAGGAACGCATGCTCCCCGACTGCCTCAAAGCGGCCTGCGATGCGATACGCTGCTTCGTGCTCGAAGGCATACAGCGCGCCATGAACCGATACAACAAACTCGCTCCCGCCGCTCCCGCTCAGGAGAATAAGACCGACGCCGATGGAAATAAGAGTTGACAAGTGGCTCTGGGCCGTGCGCGTGTTCAAGACCCGCACAGTGGCTACCGACGCATGCAAGAAAGGCCGCGTGATGATCGACGGTGTAGCCGTGAAGCCCTCGCGAGCAGTAAAGCCGGGCGATGTGGTGCAGGTGAAGAAATCGCCTGTCACCTATTCGTTCAAGGTTCTCGCCGTGACTCAAAACCGCCTCGGAGCCAAACTGGTGCCCGAGTACATGGAAAATGTGACTCCGCGCAGCCAGCTCGACCTGCTCGACGTGGTGAAAATCTCAGGCTTCATCGACCGCCGCAAAGGCCTCGGCCGCCCCACCAAGCGCGAAGGCCGCGAACTTCAGGAATTTACGGAGCAGTATATGACCGATGAATCGTGGGACTTTGACGACGATGAATTTGATTGGGACTCAGACGAATGACCTGCGTTTAAGTTTTCCCGACTGCGTATATTCGGGCGATGAATCGTAGATAATATCCTTAGGGCGCATGTAGCCGGGAAGAGTTTCACTAATCCTGTCGAGCACCGCCACCGGAAGCTCGTCATCTCCCGTCACCACCACCATTACCGCCTCCTCGCCCCAGAGCGTGGAGGCGCGTTTTGTAATATAAAACTCCCGGCCCTCCATCACTTCGGCAAGGCTCCGCTCTATCTCCTCGGGGTGAAGCTTGATACCTCCCGAATTAATCACATTGTCCATCCTGCCGAGCCACCGGAACTCAGCAGGCGACAGCACTTCGCACACATCGCGCGTGTCAAGCACTCCCACGTTCATGGCTCCGGTATCGATGCGCAGGCACCCGTCGGCATTGAGCGAAACGGAAATTCCCGGCATGACGGTATAGACGTCGTGTCCCATCGGCCGCAGGGCTATGTGGCTGCAGGTCTCGGTCATGCCGTAGGTGGCGAATACCGATGCCCCGCAACCGGCGAGGCGCGTTTCGTCGGCAGGCGACACCGGCGCGCCGCCCACTATCACGTCGCGTATCTCCACCCCGCGTTTCAGAGCGTCGAGTAAATCGGGAATCTGCGCCGGGACTATAGCGAGGAGGTCGACGGGGTCGCCCGAGTAATCGCGCAGCGGAGTGCGCGACCGGGGCAGCTCTACAAGTCGCGCGCCCGACACCGCCTGCCTCACGGCCATCATCTTTCCCGCGATATAGTCAGCCGACAGTGGGGTAGCCAGCACACTCCCTCCGTCGATACCGAAACGGCGGCAAGTGGCTCGCGCCGAGAGCTCCATATCGGTTTTCAGCAGGCGTATAACTTTAGGCTCACCCGTCGAACCCGACGTGTGAGCCTCTATGTAAGGACTTGCATCAGTCCATTGCCGGTAAAAATCAGCAAATGTCATCAGCGGGCGGCGATCACTTCCACCTCTACGAGCACCTGTTTGGGGAGTTCGCGCACAGCTACTGCCGAGCGGGCGGGATAAGGTTCGGCAAACTCAGCGCCATACACCTCATTCATCTCGCCGAAAAGGCTCATGTCGGCGAGGAATACCGTGGTTTTCACCACATTTTCAATAGTCAGCCCGGCCTCTGCAAGGATAGCCTTGACATTTGCGATAGCCTGAGCGGTCTGAGCCTTGATACCTTCGGGAATCTCGCCTGTAGCGGGATTGATAGGAATCTGACCTGAGCAGTAAACCATATTGCCTAAGTCGATGGCCTGTGAATAGGGGCCGATTGCTGCGGGAGCAGCCTTGGTAGCGATTACTTTTTTCATTTTTCGGGAATATTTGATGGAATGAATGATATATCTTTTATGGCGATACCGTCGCCCACGCTCTTTATCGCATCGTCGATTTTGGCAATCACCTTGTCAATCTCGGCGAAATGAGTGTTGAACTGCGGAATGAAATCAGTCGAGCCCTTATGTCGCAAGGTTTCCAGCACGCCCGCAATGGTATAATTGTCAAGGCCCATGGCCGGGATAAGAGGCTGCTGCGACTGCTCGTCGGGCAGATATTCGCGGGTGACGAGTCCTGACCTGATGAGTTCGTCGGCCACGAGTTCGGTAAGGCGCGGCGGTATCTCATACCGCGCTGAAATCTGGTCGACGGTGAGCGGCTTCTGCTTGGTCTCGAAGCGGTGCACTATCACCGTGAGCACCGAGAGCGACACCCGGCGGCGATAGTCGAGCGACACGGTGTCGATTTCCTCCTCGAAACTGAAACGGAAGAAATTCTGGGAAGAGTAGCATATAAGCGCGCCCGTGAGCGTGATCAGCCATGAAAACTGGAGCCAGAGCAGCATGAGCGGCAAAAACGAGAACGTGCCGTAGATAGCGTTGTATTTCGACACATAAAGCTGTCCGCTTGCAAAAAGCCACTGAAGCACCTGAAATGACGTACCGGCAAGCACTCCGGCGATAAACGCATTGGTAAATTTCACCTTTGTATTGGGAATCAGCATATAGGCCGCCGTGAAAAACAGCCATGCCAGCACGTATGACGCCACATCGAGCAGCACAGCCGTCACGGGCGATATGAAATGCGCCGGAAGTATCTTCTGAATCGTGGTCGACACGAGTATCTGCAAGCCGCCCGAACATATCATGAGTATGGGCAGGATGATACATATGGCCGTGTAGTCGGTAAGTTTGCGGAAAATCGACCTCCCCTCCCTGATATTCCATATGGAATTGAAGGAATCCTCCACGCTCATAAGAAGCGAAATTATCGTCCACAGTAGCACCACTATACCCACGCCCACGAAAACCCCCTCCGAGGCTTGGGCAAGAGCTCCGTCGATAAACCGCAATCCCACCTCGAGTGCATATTGCTGCGACGGGAAGAGATGAAAAAGCTGCGACTTGATGATATTCTGAAACCCGAATCCCCGCCCTATTGCGAAAAGCAGCGCGAGCGCCGGAACGATAGCCAGCATCGTCTGATAGGTGAGCGAACAGGCCTGAGTCTGAAGATCTTTATTGAAAAACGATCGCACCGTGAGGTTAAGAGTCTTTATGACGTTGACCTTCCACCCCGAGCGGGTATCGCGCCACACTCCTGCCGACACATACTCCCACGTGCGCTGCCCCCACGCTGTCACGCGGTCGACTAATCCTGACTTTTCGTGCGTAGGTTGAGTAGATTGAGACTGTGAGGACATATTTAAAAAAGTTTTATTTAGAATAACAAATATAATGGAAAAATGTCGGATACACTACAGATTCCGGCCAAAAAATATAGCGGCATCACCATTATAGACCTGAAATTATTAAAATGTGTGAAAAATAGCCGTCATCTATTGCGGGAATAAAAAAAACGGCTTAACTTTGCAGTGCAAATGGCGATTTAGTGTAGTGGCCTAGCACGCCACCCTCTCACGGTGGAGACCAGGGTTCGATTCCCTGATTCGCTACAACGCCAAAAAGGTCATCCGGTTTCGGATGACCTTTTTTTGTTGCCACTGCGGCCGTTTTTTGTCACCACTGCGGTCAGGGGCTTTTTGATATAAAATAAATGTCATAAATTTGCATTACCGAATAATCTCCATGACAAACAAAAAAATATGAATTTTATCCGACTTATAGTTATTTTGGCGTGTGCGCTTAATGTCGTTACTGCAAATGCTGCAATCGATTGGCATGAGGTAGTACCGGGAGTATGGAAAGGGATCGTAGGCACGCCCGAGGATTATTCGCTGCTTTCGGTCGCGGACTGTAAGCCTAATCTTGACGGATTCTCACGGCTGCCGCAGGTAGGACTGCCCGCGCTTGCTGATAAAATTACTGGCACTGTATCTGACGGCAAGACTTCACTGAGCATTCCTCTTGTAAAAAATGAACAGATATACGGTTTCGGACTGAATTTTCAGAACGTGCACCAGCGTGGTAAAATACTTAATCTCCATGTCGACCACTTCGGAGGCAAGGACACGGGACGCAATCATGCACCTGTGCCGTTTTATGTGTCGAGTGCGGGATACGGCATATTCGTAAATTCCGCCCGATATCTGACCGTATATGCAGGCTCGGGAGCAAGAAAGGACAGCCCTGACGCTCCGGTTGCCAAAGACCGCAACACCGACCGCAGCTGGACATCCCGTCCCTACTCTGACGCCGTGTCGGTGCTCGTCCCCGCTCCCGGCGCAGAGATATATCTCATAGCCGGGCCTACACCGATGGATGTAGTGAGACGTTACAACCTCCTGTGCGGAGGCGGGCCGCTCCCCCCGCGCTGGGGACTCGGATTCACTCAGCGCACCCCGACAAAATATAGTGCAGACAAAGTAAAGAACGAGGCCGACGAGTTTGAGCGCATGGGCTATCCACTCGACTTCATCGGTCTGGAGCCCGGATGGCAGAGCAAGGCTTATCCATGCACTTTCGAGTGGGACTCGACCCGTTTCGCCGACCCGCAGGCATTTGTGGCGGATATGCTCGCCCGCAAGGTGCGTGTAAACCTATGGACCAATCCCTACGTCTCGCCCGACTCAAAGATATATAATGAGATGTATCCCCTCAGCGGTTCGCACACCGTATGGTGCGGCATTGTGCCGGACTTAGCCGATGAGAACGCGCGCCGCCTCTGGCAGGACAAGCTCGACAGGGAGCATATCGGCATCGGAGTCAGCGGATATAAGATCGACGAAGTGGACGGATATGACTTCTACCTGTGGCCCGATGTGGCGACATTCCCCTCGGGAGTTTCGGCCGAACAGATGCGGCAGACTTACGGCCTGTGGGTGCAGAAAGTCACAGACGATGCGTTCAGGAAACGCAACACACGCACCTTCGGACTGGTGCGTGCCTCAAACGCCGGAGGCAATTCATATCCCTACGTGCTATATAATGACAATTACAACCACGAGGATTTTATAACCGCACTCATCAACTCAGGTTTCTGCGGTGTGCTATGGACACCCGAGGTGCGCGGTTCAAAGTCAAGCGAGGAGTGGCTGCGACGCATCCAGTCGGTGGTATTCTCGCCGATGGCGATGATTAACGCTTGGTCGAGCGGCACGAAACCATGGTCGTTTCCGGATGTTGCCGAGCAGGTCAAGGAGTATTCCCTGCTGCGCATGAGGATGATGCCCTACTGGTACAGTGAATTTGCCCGCTATCACTTTGACGGCATCCCCCCGTTCCGTGCCATGAACCTTGAGCCGGGATTCAATCCCGAGACTGCAGCCTCGACAGTTATGAAATCCACCAGTCTCGATGACGATCCCTATCTTGAGGCGGTAAGCAAGGAGATCAAAGATCAGTACATGGCGGGCGAATATCTGCTTGTAGCACCGATGTTTGCCGGTCAGACCTCACGCAAGGTCGTTCTCCCCGCCGGTGACTGGTATGACTTCTACACAGGTGAATATGTCGGTAACGCCCGAACTCTCGAAGTAACACCCGGGCTTGACCGAATACCGGTCTACGTCAAGGACGGCGCCATAATCCCTATGACCGACCCGCTGCTCCACGCTCCCACCAAGGGTGAAAAGTATAATCTCGAAATCCGTCACTATGGTAAAAAGGACGGTCACTACCGTCTGTATGATGATGACGGCGAAACTTTCGATTATGAAAAAGGTGACTATGCGTGGCGCGATATCAAGGTAGAGCGTCAGAAAAACGGCATGCTCAAAGGCTCCATATCCAAGGTTGAAAAGAATAAGCCGAACAATATAGGTAAAGTCACATGGAGATTCATGACTGAAAACAAGTAATAATGACATATTGATGAAGTAACTTTTCATTGCGTCGGCCCTGCTGCTGCCGTTGATGATGACGGCACAGTCATATAGAGGCAATTTTGGCCATAATCCACTCGAACGTGACACGCATCGCGTGTTGCAGTACACACCCACGGCCGACGGATATATAATGTCGGAAAACGGCAAGAACCTCTATCCCCCTGATTTTCTACTGACCCGCTTTTTGGTCGCCAATGCGGCCGGGGGCGCCACTCCCCGCCCCTGCATTATTTTTTCCGCTCCAAATTTTTCATTTTAAATATATATCCATACCTTTGGGGAATGAACCTGATAAACATTCTCAACCATGAAACTTTTCAAAATCCTCTTTCCGGCAATAATAGCCCTCACAACGGCTATTGCCCCCTTATCTATTGCTGCACAAAACATCACGGCAGGAGAACTTTCAGCCAAGGTCAATGATCTTTCCACCGAGCAAATCGTATCAATGGCACATACACTCCTCGACACTCCGCTCGCCGGGAACGAAGAGACTGTAAAAGCGTATAACACAATTATACTGATGTGGCTCACCAATACTCATGAAATTACCATTTCAATGAATGTAATTCCGGAATTGAGCACTAATGCCAATATCATGATGGCCTATTTATCTGCCGAAATAATCAACATGAACAAGCTCGGTCTCAAAAAGAATGACAAGACCACTTTCATAGAGTCGATGAAAGATGTACTGAAATATTATCTTGTCAACAAGGAGGCTATCGGCCGAATTCCTGAATTGAACAAGCTTAGCCGCACCGCGTCAGGCGAACTCGACAAGAAGCTCGGCAAAATGTACGACGCCTCAATGCGCCGATAAAAAATAATCTCAGCCTTCGCCCTGCGCCTTGCCCTCACCGGCGGGCGCAGTCTCATATAGTGCAAGCGATGCGCGGAGCGACTCCACTATCATGGCTTTCAGCTCGGGAGGCGATACTACCTCGATGTTGGGGCCCATCGACAGGAGCTCCTGAACAAAGTCGGGCGTGAGCTTGATGTGATAGTAAAAAATCGAGTAGCGGTCGTGGATCACCTCGCTCTGGGAGGGATGGAGCGGCAGCGCGCGCAGATATTTGGCCTGTCGGGCATCGGCTTTTATGGCCACCCGGTGAGCCTGCCCCTTGGTGAACACTATTCCGAATGCCTCGCTCACGAATTCCTCGGCATCAAAGTCGGCCGGAATAGTGAATGTACCCTCATCGAGGGTGACATCGCTCATGCGGTCGAGCGCATAGGTCTTTATGGTGTCATCCTTCACATTCAGTCCGGTCACATACCAGCGCTGACGGAATATCTTCAGGAAATAAGGCTCGATGACTACGCCGCGGGTAGGGTTGACGCGGGTGTAGGGATGATAGGTAAACCGCAGGGGATGATTGCTGCGCAGAGCCTCGGTCACGGTTGCGAGATGCTCGCGCGCCGAGGGGACATCCTCGAGAAACACGCGGCTCGAAATATCGCGCACTCCGCTGAGCACGTCGCTTATCGTGGCGGAGTTAAGCATCCAGTCGGTCACGCTCCCGTCGTGGGCGCCCGCCCCGCGTATGGAGTACTCGTAAGTGGCGGGGTTACACTCGATAGTGACATTAAACAGCTCCTCGATAGCCTGACGGTAGGTATAGAATGTGCGCCGCGGCAGTGGCGACCCGTCGGAGAATCGCGACCGCATCCACAGTTCGTTGAGCCGCTCGCGGGTTATGGACCCGTAGCGCACTATCGTATCTATAAGCCAGATGTATCTTCCCAAAAGGTTACGTGACATGACAATTTGCCGTTTTATTTTTCCCAAATTTACAGTTTTTCCTTGACAAATGTATAAAAAATTATAATTTTTTGTATTTTCACGACCAAAAAGGCAGAATCAACGAAAAATCATCCATATTTATATTAACTTTGCACAATATTGCACCATCTGTACCATTTTTTTACCGTAACCGAATCAACAAACCATAACTACATATCTGACCAATGAACAAATCTATCATTATCACCGCTCTGGCTGCCCTGATGGGAATCTCAGCCACGGTAGAGGCGCGCACTCCTGTGGATTTACGCCGGAAAGCAGCCGAGGACGCGGCTTTCAAGTGGGCACCGAAACATGAGGCCGACAACAACTGGAAGGTAATCTCAAGCCGGCCGTCAAAATCGGTCGCCAAGGCTTTGGAGACCGTAACCACCCCCGACGTCAGCTGGAACGGCGCCGACGACTACACCTATATCGAAATGCCCGACGGCGAAATCTGGTATGCGGCCACCACTATCCGCAAGGAGGCGGTGAGCCAGTCAGAATATTATACCGAGTATGCCTATACGGGTATAGAGATCAAGATTTACGACACGGATTTCAATCAGACGGCCTACATCAACTCCCCCATCAACGTACCTGATGGTTTCGAGCGCTGTACAAGCATACAGGTTGCCGCCAATGTCACCCAAAAGTTCTTTAACTTCGACAATAACTACGAAGTCATGGTAATGTGCACCTTCAAGCCTGCCGACGGTTACGGTGCAATACCTTTCACCGACGTATTCTCGCTCAACGGTCCCGACACCCCCGCCGAGAAGATCGCAACCCTTCCGGGCTACTACACCTCGGCCGTCAACGCTTCTACAAGCAAGTGGAGCGAGGATTACTACATGGTATTCTTCTCGGGCGAGACATATACCGACACCGAGATGCTCTATACCTTCGACGTATATACCAAGGCTTCATACAGCAAGCCCGAGGCTACTGTAATCAAGAGCTTCACCATCGACATGATGAAGATCATGGCCGACGGTGAAAATGAGACTCTCCCCGTAATCCTCAACGCCCACGACGGCGAGGCATACGTGGCCGTGTCGCAGTATGAAAAGACATTCTTCGAAGATCCCTTCGACTGGTACAACGACAATCTCACCCCCGACAACAATTACATCATCGATCTCTACAAGACTTCAGGCTGGAGCCCGAAAGAGCTCAATCTCGTATCGACCACCAAGATCGCATGCGAGAGCCCTGCCGAACCCTACATGATGCGTTCATACTGTCTGGGACGTTTCCGTCTCGACGGCGACATTTCGTTTGACTTCGGCACCGGCGACGATCCCGCGTTCATCCTCACCATCAACGACGCCGATATGCGCGACAACTCCGAGTCATACTTCGCAGTATATAACGTAGCCGGCAATGTAATGACTACTTTCGGCGAGAATTCCGACGCTCTCATGCTCCTTTCCGACGTGCCCGGTTATCCGCAGCAGTATTGCTTCGTGCAGCCCGACGCAAGCGGCAACTATCAGTTCAACATGGTCAACTATCCCGAACTTGACCTTGCCGCCTCGCTGCCTATCGCTATTACCGAGGACAACCAGCTCTACGGCCTGTCGTTCACGCTCGACCGTGTGCCCGGTCAGGGCAGCTACGGTTATGCCGTGGCAGCACAGCAGGGCGACGAGACCGCCGATGGCGATACGTTCCACCCCGTGCTGTGGTTTGACCGCAACGGTGTGTTCAGCCACATCGACCGCGTCATGGGAGGCAAGGATGTGGCCATGATGAGCCCCTACATAATGGCCAACGGTCTGACCCCCTACGTATTCAATACCGATGTAAAACGTGAATACATGGCATTCGTGCTGCGCAGCACTAACCACGGCGCGGAAAAATCCGTTTATGACCTTATAGTGGTCAACGAAGACGGCGAAAACAATCTTTGCTACCAATTCCCCGTCGACGCCACCGGTATCAACGCCGCGCTCGTCAATACCGCCACCAACCCCGCAATCTGGGTCACCTACCGCATCGCCGGCTCCGATGAGTTCACATCTGATTTCATCAAGCTCCCCCTCAACAAATGGGAAGGCGAAGGCACCGCTGAAAATCCATATATCATCCACACCGCCGGTGATTTCGGCCTTATCAAGAATAACCTCGCAGCCCACTACCTCGTGGCCGACGACATTGACTTCGACGGCACTACATTAGAAGGCTTCAGCGGAATATTCACCGGCTCGCTCGACGGCGCGGGACACACACTGAGCAATTTCACTTTGTCAGGCTCACCCGTATTCTCTACCGTAGGACAAGTTGACGCCGACAAAGCTGTGATCAAGAATCTCACATTCTCCCACGTCACAGTCGACAACGCTCCCGCAGTACTGGCCGGCAGTGTCTACACCACCTCGATTGAAAATGTATATGTATATGACCTCAACGCCAATATTACAGGCGACATGGAATTCGGCGGTCTGGTCAACGGCGCGCGTTTCAGCACCGAAATAAAGGGTTGCGCCGTGATGGGTACCATCAATGCGCCTGAAGCTGCCGGAGTTGGCGGCGTGGCTTATCTGCTCTCCAATTCCGCCATCGAAGCATCGGTATTTGACGGCGAGATCACTGCAGGCAGCGAAGCCGGCGGTATTGTAGCAGAGATAGCCGACGACAAGTCAACCGTCACCGACTGCCATGTGAAAGCATCAATTACAGCCAAGCACACCATAGGCGGTATCGCAGCAACATCCGGCCGCGGACTTATCAGTGACTGCCTTGTAGAAGGCGCGATCACAGCCACCGAGGCACACAACGCCTACTCTTACTACAACGACGGCTTTGTAAAGGAAATCAACACCGGCGGTATCGTAGGCAGCCTCCAGCGCCCCACTGCCGATTTCGAGACAGGTGAAACCAATGCAGGTGTAGCCGTAACCAAAAACGTTGTGGCTCTCGAGTCAATCACCATCCCCGAAAGCGACGAGCTCTACGCCACCGCCCACCGCATCGTAGGCCGCACTTCCATCAACGATGATCCCGCCATAGTAAGCGAGAAATATAATCCCGCCACCGGCGACTGGGATACTACATGGGGCGACCGCCTTGCCGAGGAAGGCATCACCGACAACTATGCCCTCGCTCCCCTCGCAGTGGTGGATCCGGCTCTCGAAGCGGGACTCAATACCGTAGAAGGCGAATCACTTGAAGCCGGTAAGGCCGACACTGAGTTCTTCGAAGGACTCGGATTCAAGTTCAACGGCTACTCGGCATCCGAGCCTTGGGTATCAGGCGCATCACTCCCCGCGCTCTATTTCGAGAACACGGTAGGCGCATCGATCTCTTTTGACCCCGCCGCTATCAGCATCGTGGAAGGTCAGAAAGAATATGTTATGCTCATGCTTGAAAAAGTGGAATTCGACGCACTCACTATCGAGTCAACCGACGAATCAGGCTGCTACATCACTCCCGTAGAGCTCGACGAGGACGGCAATGTAGTGTGTGAGGTCGTATGTCTCAAGACAGGCTCTTACGTAATCACCGCCACCAACGGCACAGTGTCAGGCACCCTCACCGTAACCGGCACCTCGGGCATAGCATCGGTAGCCGGTGACACGAAAGCCGCCATATCATATGACGGTTCGGCAGTGAACGCACCCGCATGCGATATCACCGTATACTCCGTGACCGGAATTGAAGTAGCCCGCGGCCGCAACCACGTGTCCACCACAAGCCTTCAGCCCGGCATATACGTAGCCACCGCATCCGGCGCAGAAGCATTGAAATTCGTGGTCAGATAAAGCACTGTCATCATCATGTCAACAAGCGAGGACGGCCCCGGCCGCCCTCGCTTTTCATTTCATGAAGTCAAAAAAATTATCAAAATTTTCTTATGCGTCTTTTATATTAGGACACTTTTTGCTATTTTTGTCCCAAAAACACGGACACTATGAATAAAACCTACCTGAAAAGCCAGATAGCCATGCGTCAAGCCGAATTTCCCACCGATCTTATGACGCGGGAAAATCCGCTCCCCGTCCACAGTGGCAGAATAGTCACTATTCCGGGAGTAAGACGCTGTGGCAAGACCTCGCGCATGGAAGCGATTGCAAATGAACTTCTTGCAAATGGAGTGGGCCGAGAGCGATTCCTGTGGGTGAGTTTCGATGACGAGCGGATGGTAAAGATGCAGTCGGAAGAACTTGACCAAATCATCGAAGCATACCGGGAAATGTATCCCGATATTGAATTGGATTCGGTATATATGTTTTTTGATGAGATACAGCTGATTGACGGCTGGGAATATTTCGTGATGCGCATTTTCAAGCATTATTCAAAGAATATTTTCATCAGCGGCAGCAATGCCACCATGCTTGGCAGTGAACTGAAGACGGCTTTACGGGGTTGGCCTCATGAAGAAGAAACTCTGCCTCTCTCATTTAAAGAATATTGCAATTTCAAAGGCTTAGATACTGCCGGCTGGCAGGAATCTCAGTTAGCAAAAATCCGCAATGCATTCGTTGAGTACAACAATGGAGGAGGCTATCCGGAAGTTGTCCTGACAGAAAATCCATTGGAAAAAGTCAAGATATTGCAGACCTATTTTGACACCATGCTGCTGAAAGACCTCGCTGAACATTACAAGGTCTCTAATATCGAGGTACTCAGGTATTTTCTCAAACGCATCATGACCAATCTAACCAAGCCGACATCAGTCCGTGCCATACACGGAGACATCAAGTCACGCGGACTGAAAGTCAGCAAGGATGTCCTGTATGATTGGGCCACATATGCCTGCAATATATTCATGTTTCTCCGTGTGCCAAATTACAGTAAGTCCCTGCAGAAAATCGAGAGTTCACAGCCCAAGTATTACTGTATTGACAATGGATTGCGTGACGCGGTATTGCTACCGCAAAGCGATGACAACGGTAAAAAACTTGAAAACACAATATTTTTGCAACTATATCGTAACCGTACACCTGTCGACAGAATTTTCTATTATCAGGGTAACGGTGAATGTGATTTCGTTGTGCAGCGCGGGATGGACATCAACCGGCTTATTCAGGTCTCATGGGACCTCGGCAACCCGGTGACCCGCAACCGGGAAATAAATGGACTGCTGGAAGCGTCGGAAGTGACCGGATGCACCGACCTGTATATCATAACCGCATTTTCAGAAGAGACAATAACGGCTGACGGGAAGACAATATATGTCTTGCCGGCGTGGAAGTGGCTGCTCGGAAAATGACCTGAAGAATATTCATAATACCATCACGCTTCCATTCTTATTTACACTTTTGAATCTGATTACAACTATATCTTGTAAATTTAACGGATAGTAAGTAATTTTGCGGTGAAATGTCAAGTGTACCGTCAACAATGCGAATAGATGTGGACGCGGTGCTTCGCAGTCGCGTGCCATCGCTGTATCGTTTCATACCCGGGCCGGTGGTGCGCTGGCTCGAGCGCACTATATGCCAGAATCGCCTCAACGAACTGCTGAGCCACAACGCGGCAGCCGACGGCGTCGACTTCGCCCGCGGCGTAATCTCCGATATGGGCGTGACCTACAGCGTGGTAGGTAAGTTGCCTGAGTCGTCGCGCGTAATCATCACGTCCAATCATCCCCTCGGGGGGCTCGACGGACTGGTGCTGGCCGACTTCGTGGGAACCGCCTACGGTAGAAAAGACATAGGGTTTGTGGTCAACGACCTGCTGGCGGCCGTGGAGCCCCTGCGCAGCATATTTCTGGCCGTGAACAAGCACGGCAAGCAGTCGCGCGAAGCCGTGGAGCGTCTCGACCGCGCCATGGAGTCAGACATGCCCATCGTGATGTTTCCCGCCGGGCTGGTATCGCGACGCAACTCCCGCGGCGAGATACGCGACCTTCAGTGGCAGAAAATGGTGGTCAACAAGGCCATCGAGACACGACGCGATATAGTACCGCTGCATTTTAGCGGTGAAAATTCAGCTTTTTTTTATAACTTTGCACGATGGAGGGCGAAACTCGGCCTCAAATTCAATATCGAGATGATCTATCTCCCGCGCGAACTCGTAAGAAGCGAGGGAAAGCATTTCACAATCACCGTGGGCGAGCCCGTCAGCTACAGCTCTCTGCGCGGTGGAAAAGAATCGGCTGACACGGCCGCGCAACTTTGCCGGCAGGTGTATGGTCTTGTTAATCAGGAATGGAATCTATGAACCAAGAAATTATCGCACCCGTAGATGTAGCAGAAATCGAGGCCGAGCTGAGCCGCGATACTTTTCTGCGGGTTTCCAATAAAGGAGGAACACATCTGCATGTGGTCGACGGCCGCAAGGCTCCGGCCACCATGCGCGAGATAGGCCGTCTGCGTGAAATAGCGTTCCGCGCCGCCGGCGGCGGGACGGGCAAGGACTGTGATATCGACGAGTTTGATCTCATGGATCCGCCTTGCATGCAGCTGATAGTGTGGGATCCGGTTGAAAAGCTCATCCTCGGCGGCTACCGCTATATATGCGGCCGCGACATACGCCCCGACAGCAACGGACGTCCGCGCATCGCCACAAGTCATCTTTTCAACTTCTCGCCCGAATTTCTTGAGCGCTATCTCCCCTATACGATCGAGCTCGGCCGTTCGTTTGTGCGCCGCGAATATCAGTCGACCCGTGCCGGTGTCAAGGCGCTCTATGTGCTCGACAACCTATGGGACGGACTGGGCGCGCTCACCGTGCTCAATCCCGAGATACGCTATCTCTTCGGCAAGGTGACCATGTATCCCGACTACCACTCGGGCTGCCGCAACATGATACTATATTTCCTACACAAGCATTTTCCCGACAGCGAAAATCTGGTTCACCCCATCAAGAGCCTCGACACGAGCCTTGACGTGGAGGAGATGAAGCGGCTTTTCACGGGCTCGTCGTTCAAAGAGGATTACCGCACGCTCAAGCAGGCCGTGCATCAGTACGGGCTCAACATTCCCCCGCTGGTAAACGCCTACATGAATCTGTCGCCCACGATGAGAATGTTTGGCACTGCGATCAACGATGAGTTTGGCGACGTGGAGGAAAGCGGCATATTCCTCGCAATCCCTGAGATAACCGAGGAAAAGAAGCAGCGTCACATCGAGACATTCGACGTATCGGCCTCAATTTTCAAAATCACTTAATCTCTCATAATCATGGCATCCAACCGCATTCTTGTGACCGGAGGAACCGGTTACATAGGCTCACATACGGTAGTCGAACTCATCAACGCCGGGTATCAGGTGGTGATTATCGACAACCTTTCCAACTCAAGCCGCGACGTGCTCGACGGTATCGAGCGCATCACGGGCGTGCGCCCTGACTTCATGGAGGGCGACTGTACCGATATCGCCACGCTCCGCCGTCTTTTCGCCGACTATCCCGGCATAGCGGGCATAATAAACTTCGCCGCCTCCAAGGCCGTGGGCGAGAGTGTGAAAAAACCGGTGCTTTACTACCGCAACAATCTCAACACGCTGCTCAACCTGCTCGACCTCATGGGTGAGAACGGCGTGAAAGGCATCGTGTTCTCATCGTCGTGCACAGTCTACGGCGAGCCCGATGTAAACCCCGTCACCGAGCAATCGCCCATCAAGAAAGCCACCTCGCCCTACGGCAATACCAAGCAGATTTCCGAGGAAATCATCACCGACGTCATCGCCTCCGGCGCTCCGTTCAAGAGCATAATCCTCCGCTATTTCAATCCCGTGGGAGCGCATCCGTCGGCCGAGATAGGCGAACTGCCCAACGGCGTGCCGCAGAATCTCATCCCCTATCTCACCCAGACCGCCATGGGTATCCGCGAGAAACTGAGCGTGTTTGGCGATGACTACAATACCCCCGACGGCTCGTGCATACGCGATTATATTAATGTGGTGGATCTTGCCAAAGCCCACGTGATAGCAGTGCGCCGCATGCTCGACGATTCATCAGAAGCGCCCGTAGAGATTTTCAACCTCGGCACCGGCCGCGGAGTATCGGTGCTGGAGCTCATCAATACTTTCGAGTCAGCCACCGGCGTGAAAGTGCCCCACGTGATTACCGGACGCCGCGAGGGTGACATTGAAAAGGTTTGGGCAGACCCCACATATGCCAACACCGTGCTCGGCTGGAAAGCCGAGACTCCGCTTGCCGAGACTCTCTCTTCGGCTTGGAACTGGCAGAAACGACTGCGCGAGCGCGGAATAATGTAATTTTGCGATTATTATGAAAATAGGTATAATCGTGGCGATGGAAAAGGAGCTCAACCTGCTACTCCATCTGCTTGAAAACAAGACTGAACTCACCGTGGGCGACACTACGCTCCACCTCGGCACAATAGGCAGCAACGAAATTGCCATAGCGCGCTGCGGCATAGGCAAGGTAAATGCCGCCGTGGGTGCCATGACGCTCATCGACTCGTTTCATCCCTCGCTGGTAATCAACACCGGAGTGGCCGGTGGCGTGGGTGCCGACGCCGGCGTGCTCGACGTGGTGGTGGCCGATGCCGTGGCTTATCACGACTTCTGGTGTCTTGGCGAGGAATGGGGTCATGTGCCCGGTTGTCCGCGCCTGTTCCGCACCGCCTCGCTTCACGTTGATTTCCAAGACCCCACCGTAAAGACCGGACTCATAGCATCGGGCGACCTCTTTGTGTCGAAACCCGAGGAAGTGGAGCACATCCGCTCGATATATCCCGACGTGCAGGCCGTGGACATGGAATCGGCCGCGATAGCACAGGTATGCTATCTGAAAAATGTGCCTTTCTACTGCCTGCGAGTGATAAGCGACACCCCCGGCGGCGATGACAACATCAGCCAGTATGAATATTTCTGGGAAGACGCTCCCCGCCATTCGTTTAACGTACTTCACCGCATCCTGCTCAGCATCTGAGCCCCGCCGGAGGTTCCATGAAGGATATCAAAGGCATCAGGGGAAAATATTACATCGCCCGGCTCATCGACGAGGGCGAGCATGAGCGGCAGGACTTCAAGTATGCCATAACCGACGCGCGCAAGATCGCGCGGTCGCTCTCGGCATTCGCCAATCACTCGGGCGGAAGGCTCCTGATAGGAGTGAAGGACAACGGCTCGGTTGCCGGCGTGCGCAACGAGGAAGACATATACCTTGTGGAGCAAGCCGCCGAGCGCTATTGTATCCCGCCCCTGACCATCAGGGTCGACGCTTTCATTGCCGAGGGCGGCGCACGTGTGATGCGCGTGGAAATCGATCCCGCCGCAGAGCGGCCTGTGATGGTCGACGAGGGTGGTGGCAACCACAAGGCATATTACCGCGTGGCCGATGAAAACATCGTCGCTCACCCGCTTATGGTGCGCGCATGGCGCGAAAGAGCGCTGTCGACCGGCATGCTCATCAGCCCCGACGGAACCGAGAGGCAGCTTCTCGACTTTCTCGCCGAGAGCGACATGACGGTGGAGGACTTCATGCTGCGCGCCCACATATCGCGGGCTCGCGCCGAAGAAGTTGTGGTCAATATGCACTGCGCGGCACTGGTCGATTTCAGTTTCGACGGTGACAGATTTGTGTTAACCCTTACGAAATAACTGTATATGTGGGTAGTTCTCGCTATTGTGTCGGCGCTGTGTCTGGGCGTCTACGACGTGATGAAGAAACTGTCGGTCGACGGCAACAACGTGCTTGGCGTGTTGTTTCTCAACACTCTTTTCGGCTCGCTGCTCATGCTCCCGGTAATAATTTCGGGTGTCATCGAGGGCAATTACGGATTGGGCAACACCCTCGCCGGTCACGGAGCCATACTTATAAAATCGATGATAGTGCTGTCGTCGTGGCTCTTAGGCTACGCCTCCATCAAGCATCTGCCCCTTACCATAGCCGGGCCGGTCAACGCCTCGCGTCCGGTGATGGTGCTGGTGGGCGCGCTTGTCATATTCGGCGAGCGGCTTAACGTGTGGCAGTGGGCAGGCGTGATACTCGGGTTTGCGTCACTGTATTTCATATCGCGCGTGGGCAGCCGCGAGGGCGTGTCGTTCAAGGGCAACAAATGGGTGTGGATGGCCATAGGAGCCACGGTGATGGGAGCCGTCAGCGCCCTCTACGACAAATATCTGCTCACCCGCTTCAAGCCGCTTGAGGTGCAGGCATGGTATTCGCTCTACCAGTTTTTCATAATGGGCGTCACACTCTGGATCATAGGCCGCATGACAGCCGAGAAAAAACCGCTTCAGTGGCGATGGGCCATCCCTCTTATCTCGGTATTCCTCACCATAGCTGACCTCGCCTACTTCTACAGTCTCTCGATTCCTTCATCAATGATTGCGATCGTATCGATGATAAGGCGCGGCAGCGTGATAGTGCCGTTCTTCTACGGAGTATTTGCCCTCCATGAGAAAAATGTGCGCATGAAACTTGTCGACCTTACGATTCTGCTGGTGGGCCTTACATTTCTTGTCGTCGGCAGCTTGTAAACTATCTGAAAAAACGCTACCTTTGCGTCCGATCCATTATTATCACGCATGAACAGTCTGTTACGAAATATCGCCGCGGCAATAGCCGCTCTCATAGCCACCGGTGCATGGGCCGATGTGAAGGAATTGCCCGTCACCACCATCAACGGCAAGCTCTATCATTATTACAAGGTAGAAGGCAAGGAAAGCATCTACTCGGTGGTGCACAAGCTTAAGGTGCCCAAGGACGAGCTTCTGCGCTACAACCCCGCCGCCACCGAAGGACTCAAAAGCGGCATGACGCTCTACTATCCCTTTGACGACAGCGAAGTATCAGAAAAAACAGAAGCAGCTGATGCCCCCGAGACACCGGCAACCCCTGAAGTACCGGCAAAGCCTGAAGCATCGGCAGCTCAGTTAACACCGGAAAAATCCGATCCCTCTGATAACTCTGATAACTCTGATCTCCCCGACACCCATCTCGTTCAGCGCGGCGAGACCATCTACGGACTCGCGCGCCGCTACGGAGTCACCGAAGCCGACCTTATGAAATGGAATCCTTCGCTTACCGACGGTCTTAAAGCCGACAGCCGCATCATAGTGCGCGCTCCGCAGCCCGACACATCCGCCCCGGCGGCCGAAGCCGCACCCGCCACCGCCGTGCTTGAGCCGGTGGTGACACCTGCGCTCGCCGAAGGTTACCTCGTGAAAGAAAAAGAAACTTTCTACTCCATAGCCCGCGACCACGGTATCACCGTGCCCGAGCTTGAAGCCGCCAATCCTGAAGTATCGCTGCTTAAAGCCGGAATGATACTCAACATTCCCCGCCCCGGCGACGCTGCTGTCGTGGAGCCTGAGCCTCAACCTGAAGAAAATACCGCAACTGAAGTCGCGGTCCCGGCCGCCGTGCAAGCCGACGATGTCACGGAAACACCCGTGGACGACTCCGTTAACATCGCCTTGATTCTGCCGTTCATGACCGGACAAGAGCCCGTGAGCAAGCAGGCGATGCGATTCACGGAGTTTTACAAAGGCTTCCTCATTGCCGTCGATTCCCTGCGCAATTCAGGCAAGCCCATCAACATTCTCGCCCTCGACAGCCACGGATCGACCGACACCGTGAAGCACCTGCTCACGCGCCCCGAACTCAAGGATATGGACGTGGTGATAGCGCCCGACAATGCCGCCCAACTCGCCTACATAGCCCGCTGGGGTCTGGAAAACAACGTGAAAGTCTACAATGCATTCGTGATCAAGGACGATACTTATGTGGGCAATCCCATGATGCTGCAGAGCAACATCCCGAGCGAAATGATGCTCGACAAGGCTGCCGACGGGCTCATCGCCTCCCTCGGCTCGTTCACACCCGTGATCATATCCCGCACCGGAGCCGAAGCCGACAAGGCTGATTTCCTCAAGGAACTCGAAGCCAAGCTCAATGACAAGGGCATAACCCCCGTAACAATAGAATTTGACAACCGGCTTTCAGCCTCCGATCTCTCCGCTCTCGATGCCACGGGCGACTACATGTTCATTCCCGTCACCGGAAAGCAGGCCGATGTCAACAAGATACTTCCCGGCCTCATCGAATGGCACCGCAGCGCGCCCGCAGCCCGGGTTAAGGTATGGGGTTATCCGGAGTGGATCGCATTCCGCGGCGAGACCCTTCAGAACATGCACGCCCTCTCCACCACCATCTACTCACGCTTCGCCCCCGACGAGGACCATTACCGCAACAAGAAATTCGACGCCGCTTTCAAGCGGTGGTTTGGCTCGGAGATGGAAAACGCCACCCCGCGTCAGGGTCTGCTCGGATTTGACACGGGCATGTATCTCCTCAGGCTCGGCCTGCTCGACAAGCCCGCTCCCTCGGGTGTGCGCTACTCGGGTATACAGACCGACTATGATTTCCATCAAGTACCCGACGGTGGATGGGTCAACAATTCGCTCATGCTGGTCACATATCTGCCCGGAGGTGAAATCAGCAAAACCTCAAAATGATGAAGCCGCTGTTACGATTGATATTTATACTGCTGCTTACAGCGGCTGCACCCGCGGCCGTCAAAGCGCAATATATCTACTCCCCCAACCTCGCGTTCGGTGCGAAGGCCGGCGCGACAATATCACGCATGACATTCTCGCCCGAGGTGCCTCAGAAATTTCTCCCCGGTTTCATGGCCGGAGTCACGGTGAGGTATACCGAGGAGAATCACTTCGGCCTGATAGGCGAAATCAACATAGAGCAGCGCGGCTGGGAAGAGGACTTCGAGGAACATAGCTCACAGTTCAGCTACCGACGCACCCTCACCTATATTCAGATTCCCCTGCTCACGCATATCTACTTCGGGAGCCGCAAGTGCAAGTTTTTCATCAATCTCGGCCCCGAGTTCGGCTACATGCTCTCCGATAAGATCGACGCCGATTTCAATTACGCCGACATAGCGTCGATTCCCGACTTTCCCCGCGGCTACCGCACCAACGAGCAACTCGCCATGAAAGTATCCAACCGGTTTGACTACGGCATATCGGGCGGCCTTGGCGTGGAGCTTATAGCTCGCAAGCGCAATTCATTTATGCTCGAAGGCCGTTTTTACTACGGACTGGGCAACATATATCCCTCGTCGAAACGCGACTTCTTCTCGGCCTCGCGCGGAATGTCGATTGAAGTGACGCTGGGCTACATGTTTCGCGTAAAATAACACAACCTGACATATCTTCTCACCATGGAACTCTGGATCAATATCGTGGGCTTCGCAGCAGCCCTCAGCATGATAGGCGGCTATCTGCCTCAGGCCATTCACACCATACGCACCCGCGACACCGACGGAATAGCACTCCCCACATTCCTTCTGCTCGGACTCGGCAGCGTGCTTTTCGTGGTGCAGGGCATCATGATCGACAACTGGCCTCTGATAATCACCAACGCCATCACCACCGTATCGTCGTTCATAGTATTCTGTATCAAGATGAAAAACGACCATTTCTCGGGGAAATGACACCGGTTTCGCCCGGTCGTATTTGTTAAAAAGTGTTTCACCGCGAATGAAAACGGTGATTAAATTTTAACTATCCGAGAAAAATTGGCTATCTTTGTGGAAATTTGGAAAGAATGGACCAAAATACTCTGAGAGAAAGCGCCAACCGCATCAAGGTCAAAACCCGCATGCTCATGACTCTTTTTGCCACCGAGAAGGAGCAGCACCGTCAGGCTCGCGAGCGTATTGCCGCCCTCGAAGAGGAGTTGAGGCAGCAACAGCGCCGCAACGCAGGTCTCGAGCAGGAAATCATGACCCTGAAGATGGCTTCGGTGCTTTCGCCCGACCATCGCGATGTCGAGGCCACACGTGCTCATCTTTCCGGTTTAGTGCGAGAAATCGATAAGTGCATCACCCTGTTAAGCCACTGATGCAATGAAGGATAAACTCAGAATAAAGATACGCATCGCCAATCTTCCGGATATACCCGTATCCGTATCCCCCGAGGAGGAAGAATACGCCAGAGAGGCCCAGAAAAACATCAACCTGCTCTGGGACCGATGGAGCGAGCGTTTCTCTGAAAATAAACCCGGTGAGATTCTGGGAATGATAGCATTCCGCTTCGCCCAGATGTATTTCACCGCATTGGGGGGCATGAAAGATATGGCGGCCTCGGTCGACGATCTTGAAAAAGCCTTGGACAACGCTCTGCTTGAAGCGGGTTCCGAAAGCTGAAGAGTCAGCCGGCCGCCGGGCAAGCAATTATCCGCATCCGCTGTCACAGTCAGGGTGCACCGCAAGCGATTACACCGCACTTTCTCATGATACACCTCGGCTACGCGCCGGGCGGTATCGGGAAATTGCGGCTTTTTATTTGTTAACCATCTAATATTCATCCATATAAACTAACAAAACTTACCAGATCTCAATAATATGGAATTTGCAATTTATATCATCGTAGCCTTAGTGTGCATCGCCATAGGTTACTTCATCGGCCAGGCCATCCAGAAGTCGATGGCCACATCCAAGGCCCACTCCATCATCGAAAGCGCCGAGCGCGAGGCCGACAGCATCCTGAAAGACAAGATTCTCGAAGCCAAGACCGAGAGCATGCGCATACAGAATGAAGCCGAGCGCGCCGCCAACCAGCGCATGCAGCGTGTACAGAACGAGGAAAACAAAGTGAAGCAGCGCCAGCAGCAGCTCAACCAGCAGCAGAGCGAAAACGCCCGCGCCCGCAACGAAATCGATGCCGCACGCCAGCAGCTCGACAATCAGGCCGCACGCCTCGAGCAGGAGCACAACGAACTCGAGCGCATGACCCGTCAGGCACGCGAGACTCTCGAGCACATCTCGGGTCTCTCGAGCGAGGAAGCTAAGGAAAAACTCATCGATTCGCTCAAGGACGAAGCCAAGACTCAGGCTGCTTCCTATATCAACGACATTATGGACGAGGCCAAGATGACCGCCAACAAGGAAGCCAAGCGCATCGTGGTCCAGTCGATACAGCGCCTCGCCACCGAAACCGCCATCGAAAACTCCGTGACCGTGTTCCACATCGACAGCGATGAAATCAAAGGTCGCATCATAGGCCGCGAGGGTCGCAACATACGCGCGCTCGAAGCAGCCACCGGTATTGAAATCATCGTCGACGACACCCCCGAGGCGATAGTGCTCTCAGGCTTCGACCCCGTGCGCCGCGAAATCGCCCGCCTCGCCCTTCACCAGCTCGTGGCCGACGGCCGCATACATCCCGCCCGTATCGAGGAAGTGGTAGCCAAGGTGCGCAAGCAGATCGAGGAAGAAATCGTGGAGACCGGCAAGCGCACCGCAATCGACCTCGGTATCCACGGCCTGCACCCCGATCTCATTCGCCTCGTAGGTAAAATGAAATATCGCTCGAGCTACGGCCAGAACCTGCTGCAGCACTCGCGCGAAACTGCCAACCTCTGCGCCATCATGGCCTCGGAACTCGGCCTCAATCCCAAGAAAGCGCGTCGCGCCGGTCTGCTCCACGATATAGGCAAGGTGCCTGATGAAGAGCCCGAGCTGCCCCACGCTCTCCTCGGTATGAAACTTGCCGAGAAATACAAGGAGAAACCCGATATATGCAACGCCATAGGCGCCCACCACGATGAAATAGAGCAGACTTCGCTCCTTGCTCCCATCGTGCAGGTATGCGACGCTATCTCCGGCGCCCGTCCCGGTGCCCGCCGCGAAATCGTCGAGGCTTACATCAAGCGTCTCAACGACCTCGAGCAGCTCGCCCTCTCCTACCCCGGCGTAATCAAGACCTACGCCATACAGGCCGGACGCGAACTCCGCGTGATCGTAGGCGCCGACAAGATCGACGACAACGAGACCGAAAAACTCTCTACCGAAATAGCCCGTCGCATTCAGGATGAAATGACCTACCCCGGTCAGGTGAAGATCACGGTAATCCGCGAGACCCGCTCCGTAAGCTTCGCAAAATAACAGCAGCCCATGGACAATATCGACGAAATCAACAGCATGCCCGATCCGTCGGCCGACGATGTGCGCAACGACATCGCCCCCGGCGTGTCCGGAGCAGGCTGCCGGTGCCGGCGATGTGACGAGCCCGATGCTCCACGTGGCAATCTCCACTCGTTCAACTGGCTTGAGGATATCCCCGACGCCGACCCCGAATGGGACATTATCGAGGTGCAATTCAAGAATACCCGTAAAGGTTTCTATCACAACTCGGCTCACCTTCCGCTCGAGACCGGCGACATGGTGGCGGTGGAGGCTTCGCCCGGACACGACATAGGCATGGTGACTCTCATGGGACCGCTCGTGAAAATCCACATGCGCAAGGCCAACGTAAAGCCCGATTCGCCCGACATTCGCAAGGTGTTCCGCAAGGCGCGTCCCGCCGACATCGACAAATATGAAGAAGCCAAAGCCCGCGAAAACGACACGATGATACAGTCGCGCAAAATCGCCGAACAGCTTAATCTCAACATGAAGATAGGCGACGTGGAGTATCAGGGCGACGGCAACAAGGCAATATTCTATTATATCGCCGACGAGCGCGTGGACTTCCGCCAGCTCATCAAGGTGCTCGCCGACACATTCAAGGTGCGCATCGAGATGAAGCAGATCGGTGCCCGGCAGGAAGCCGGACGCATAGGCGGAATAGGCTCATGCGGACGCCCGCTCTGCTGCGCAAGCTGGATGACCAACTTCATTTCGGTAGGCACCGCTGCCGCCCGCTATCAGGATATATCGCTCAATCCCCAGAAACTCGCCGGGCAATGCGCCAAGCTGAAGTGCTGCCTCAATTTCGAGGTCGACACCTATGTGGAATCGGCCCGTCAGTTGCCGCCGCGCGATGTAAGGCTCGAGACCGCCGACGCCACATATTTCCACTTCAAGACCGATATATTCAAGAAGGAAATCACATATTCCACCGACAAGAATATGGCGGCCAACCTCGTGACGCTCGACGCCCAGCGAGTATTTGAGATAATCGAGATGAACCGAAACGGCGAGAAGCCCCTCACGCTCCATCGCGAGGGAGAGGAAAAGCCCGCCAAGAAATCGGAATTTGTGGAGCTCGTGGGTCAGGACAACATCAACCGCTTTGACAAGAAGAAAAAGAAAAAGAAAAAATCGGGCAACCAACCCAAAGCCGAAAAGCCCGACCGGTCTGACAAGTCTGACAAGTCCGACAGGTCTGACAGGCCCGAGAAATCCGATAAGCAGCGACCTCGCCCGCCGCGCCGCAAGAAAAACGGCGAAGGCAAGCCTGCGCAACCCGATAAAAAGCCCGATAAAGAGCAATGAAACGCCTTCTCTCCCTGCTGCTCACTGCAACCACCATAATCCTCGCCGGATGCGACACATCGGGCGAGGATACACTTTTCACCAACCTTCCCGACGAGGGCTGGGCGTATACTGACGCCCTTTCGTTTTCCCCGCGTCCCGGAAAGGGTGCATTGAACATAGCCGTGCGCCACGACGCCTCATATCCCTATTCCAATCTATGGCTTGAAGTGGCGGTAGTGAGCGCTGATAAGAATATTTCCACCGACACCGTCAACCTCCCGCTCTGCGACCCCTACGGCCGCTGGCTCGGCAAAGGATTCGGCGGAAGCTACCAGATTGAAGCGGAGGTCACGCCTTCAGTCACAATCGACACGCTGACCACCCTGCGCGTCCGCCACATAATGCGCTGCGACACCATCCGCGGCATCGATCAGGTAGGCATCAGCCACCGCCTGACTGGAGTGTGAACTCATGAGCAAAATCATTTCAGCCATCAACACGATCCTGCTTATAGCTCAGGCAGTCATAGCCGTAACAATTATCAAATCCTGTGACACAATTCCTGTCCACTGGAATATCACCGGCGAAATCGACTCCTACGGCAGTCCCTGCAACATCATTTTTTTTGCCGATACTGGCTGCCGCATCATGGGGCTTGATAATATTCGCAATCCGGCATCCGCAATACATCAATCTCCCGCCATCAGTGAAAAATAAAAGCCTGGCTATCGCCATATCCCGGCAGTTCCTTTCGATGTGCTCACTATGGATCATGGCCATGACAACCTACATATGCATATGCGTGACGATAAATACAAGTATGGTCTGGGGACTTGTCTTATTCATAGCCTCGCTCATAGCCATTATCATATATTACGGCACCATACTGTATCGCACCTGAACCACCACATACATCCCCGGCATCGCCAGAAGCGAAACCTGCCGATGCCGAGGGCGTATCGCTATCAGTCGTTTTAATTATTTTGCTTGAAATATCTTGCTGACTATCTTCCAGTCATCGCCGTCCTTCACGAGAGCAAACATATCGGAAAACTCTGCGTCGCCAAACACTGACTCAATGCGTATCATAGCCACGTCTCCGGCCACGCTACACTCGGCCACTTTGTAGGAAGCTGGCTGCTTGCCTGTGGCATCGTAGTAATCAAAAAGCGCCTGAATAGGCAGGCATATCAGTTTGCCGTCCTCGGCATGAGATATAGTGGCGCCATCGGCGAAAGCGGATCGTGCTACCTTGCTGTCGCCTTCCACGGCAGCGTTGACATACATATCCATAGCCTTACAGATTCCTGCAAGGTCTTCGGGAGAAACATTTTCAATCATATTTTCTTCAGCTTCAGATTGTTCGTTACATTCTGCAGTGCAGTCGGCACTTCTCTTTCCACAACATCCCGAAAGAGTCATCACAGCCGCAATGAGCACGGAAATAACAATTTTATTCATGCTTTAATGGTATTGGAATTCTGGTTATAGGCTTTTGCCACGCATTTCCACTCTCCGTCGAGTTTCAGCAGCAGTAGGAAATCGGTAAAGTCGATGCGACCACCCCATTTTTCTTCAAGCACGCGCACCACGGCCACGGTCTCCTCCACGGCAAGCACGTCGATACGGGCCTTGAAATTCTCACCGGCGGCAACGGTGTCGACATTGTGATAAAACTGCTCGATCGGACCATGCTCAAGCACCCCGTCGAGAATACCGAACAATACTGCATCGTCGGTAAACAGCGTGCGGGCATATTTGCTGTCGCCCTCGGCCACGCTCTTCACAAATTTCTCAGCAGCCTTCGCCACAGCCTCATATTCCTTGATTTCGTCTCTCATATATTTATGTATTAATGATTTATTTTCCTCTGCAAAGTTATAATGATATTACCCATAAATCAAGTACCGAAAATTTATTCGTGTACTGAAAATTTTTTCGGTATACTCATTTTCAACGATATTGACTAACTTTGCAGTATAAAAAAATTTACGGTATGGCTTACGAAAGAAAAATACCCGTGGATCTCGACTGCCCCCTGCGGCTGACGATGAGCCTGATAGAATCAAAATGGAAATCATGCCTCCTCGACGAGTTGCGTAGCGGCAATGAGATGCGACCGAGCGAGTTACACAAATGTCTGCCCGAAGCAGCCCCTCGCGTCCTCGACATTCAGCTCAAAGAGATGGTGGAGGACGGACTGGTGGAAAAGACCATCTTTCCCGAGTTGCCTCCGCGCTCTGTCTACCGCATCACGCCGCTCGGAGCATCACTGCTTCCCATCATAGACTCGATGCTGCAATGGGGCACCGACCACATCGACCTCTTCGAGCGCAAATATGGCAGGCGTCAATAATTTTCGCCGTTTTCTTGCATTTGGCGCGGGGTTGTTGTAACTTTGTACTTTAAATCATCAATGACCATAATTTATTTAATACCTCCATTATCATATCACACATGAAACAGCTTGACATTATTCTTGCAGAAAAACTACTTAAGATCAGCGCGATTAAACTTCAGCCGGAGAATCCTTTCACTTGGGCTTCAGGCTGGAACTCACCCATTTATACTGACAACCGCAAGACTCTCTCGTTTCCCGACGTGAGAAACTTCATCAAGGTGGAGCTGTGTCGTGTGATACTTGAAAACTTCCCCGAATTCGACGCCATCGCCGGCGTGGCCACCGGTGCCATCGCTCAGGGCGCGCTCGTGGCCAACTCGCTCGGCGCCCCCTACGTATACGTGCGCTCCACACCCAAGGATCACGGTCTGGAAAACCTCATCGAAGGCAACCTCATGCCCGGCCAGAAAGTAGTCGTGATCGAAGATCTCATCTCCACCGGTGGCAGCTCGCTCAAAGCCGTTGAAGCTATCCGCAACGCCGGATGCGAAGTGATGGGTATGGCAGCTATCTTCTCATATCAGTTCCCCGTCGCCACCCGCAACTTCAAGGAAGCCGGAGTGAAACTCATCACCCTCTCCAACTATACCGCCCTCGTCACCGCCGCTCTCGAGACCGGCTTCATACGCGAGCACGACGTTGAAACCCTGCGCAAGTGGCGCGAGAATCCCGCTGAATGGACCCCCTCTAAAGCTATCGACTGATAAGTAAGGCATAATCATGGCTAAATATACAGGAAAATCCGTCGCCCTTCCCCGCGATATCGACTTCATCTACAGCCGTATCTCTGACCTATCGGGCTATGAGGCAATGCTCGACGAGCTGCCCGCCGACCAGCGCGAGCGCATCCACGGCATCACGTTCGGTACTGACACGGTATCGTTTGACGCACCCGGCGTAGGCCGCCTAAGCTTCAAGCTTGCCGAAGCCGTGCCCCCCACCCACGTGTCATTCAAGGCCGAGCAGTCACCCATACCCCTCAACCTGTGCGTTGACCTTAAGGCCGAAGGCACCGACAAGACACACATAACCCCGTCGATCGACATAGAGCTACCGGCAATGCTGCGCTCATTTGTCGGCCCAAAACTTCAGGAAGCAGCCGACAAATTCGGCGAAGTCTTTTCCACCCTGATAAAATGAAACCGCTCAACCTCATAAAAATGGCCGTCGTTGCAGCGACGGCCATTTTCACTTTACCGGCATGCGACTCGCTCAACGACGAGCGAATCCCCTACGCACCCGTACGCCTCACATTCACCACCGAAGGCATGTGGAACATCTACGGCGTGGCTGGAGCCACCTCGTCGAAACGCTATATAAAGTCAGAGCATATCCCGGCCAACTTCCCCTACACTGCTCTCGACGAAACAGGATATGGCGGACTGCTCGTGGTGAGCGACATAATGGGCGACACGCAGGTATATGACCTCGCGTGCCCTGTGGAAGTGCGCCCGAGCGTTCGCATATATATTCCGGCCGAGGAAGTACACGCACGCTGTCCGCAATGCGGAAGCACATATGAAGTATTCTCCAACTACGGCGTACCCCTCAGCGGTCCCGCCGCCCAACATGGCTACGCCCTCCAGCGCTACCACGTAGTCTACGGCGGCGCCACCGAATATCTCGTCATAACCCGCTGAGACGAAATAAAACGAGGCTGTGTCAAAAAAAATACTCTTTCAAAATGGAGCCGGAGGCACTTATATCCACCTCATAGCCGGTTGATTTATCTCTGATATGCTTTGCCTCGACGATTATAAGAAAAAAATCGCATGTAAATCATTGATTCACATGCGATTAATTGTGTCGGGGTGGCGGGATTCGAACTCGCGACCCCCTGCTCCCAAAGCAGGTGCGCTAACCGGGCTGCGCTACGCCCCGAATACTCTGCAAAGGTAAGGTATTTTTTCGGCTTCTGCAAATCTTTTTTATATCGCTTGGCGGTTGAACCGTTGCGCCATCACATGCGTTATACTGAAAAATGTCACATTCTCAACTTTTATCATTATGAAACTGAAACTCCTCGCCGGACTGATGGCCGTTGCCGCCGTTGCCGGAACTCCTGAAAGCAACGCTTGCTCACGTATATTATACAAGGGTACCGACAGCCTCATGATTGTAGGTCGCTCGCTCGACTGGCGTACTCCTATTCCCACCAATGTCTACGTTTATCCCGCCGGAATTGCCAAGAAAGGTCATAATCTGCCGGGGGCGGTTACGTGGACGTCGAAGTATGGCGCAGTGTATGCTGTGGGATATGACGGCGGTGTTACCGAGGGTATGAATGAAAAGGGTCTTGTGGTAAACGGCCTGTTCTGCAAAGGCTCGATTTACTCCAACGATACGAATGATAATCGTCCGCCCATGTCGCTGGCTATGTTCCCCGCATGGCTTCTCGATATGAATGCCACTACCGATGAGGCGGTGGCGGTGCTCCGCAAGCATGATTTCACAATTTCGGGCGCTACATTCGACGGTGGCACCGTTTCGGCTCTCCACTTCGGCATCACCGATGCTTCGGGCAAATCGGCTGTAGTGGAATTTGTAGACGGTAACCTCAACATATATGAAGGCGACGATATAATCGCCATGACCAATGATCCCACGTTCCCGGCCATGAACGCCATCAACGATTACTGGGAGAAGAAGGGGGGCACTCACACTCTGCCAGGCACCGTTTCGAGCCCTGACCGCTTCGTGCGCGGCGTGTTCTTTGACAAAAACGTATCCAAGACGGGCGATGCCGATTTAGGACTTTCGATCATACGCTCGATTCTGTTCAATGTATCGGTTCCTTATACCTATACCGTTCAGGGCGAGGGCAATGTATCGTCGACTCAGTGGCGCTCGTTTGCCAATCTCCGCGATCTCCGCTATTATTTCGATGTGGTGACCAATCCCGGTATCTTCTATGTTGACCTCAACGAAATCAATCTCAAGCCGGGCGCTCCCATACTCAAAATCGACACGTCGAAATCAGGCGACTTCGTAGGCAACTGCACGGGCAAATTATTCCCTGTCGTGGGATTCACTCCCATGTATTAATCTCGCCGACGGGTGAGTGAGCAACACTACCGCCGATGCGGTAGCAGCGGCTTCGGTCACGGTGACTGATGCTCTAATACCATCCGTGGCATTATCAACTGAAATTTCATCTCCATCACGGGCGGCCATGACTGTAATGTCGAGGCCGCCCCAATGTTTATCAAGGTCGGCAATGACTTCGTCGATACGGCCGGATGTGAACGGATAGCATCTCGCGCCTGTGGCCTGCGCGAGTGTCGCTCCCGCGGGGTCAATTATCGCAACCTTGTGCCCTGCCGCTCTCAGTGCCGCAACTACCTGAGCCTGCCAGCCTAATCCCTCTGCCGCCACGAGCACGCGGCGCATGGGGAATGAAAGCGCGCTGCCCTGCTGCGACTGTTGACGGCGCGGGCGCGACGCAACTCCCGCCGCCATGCGGCTGCGGTGTTCCTCCATCTTTTTTTCGAGATAATTATCGGCCATGATCCTATCAGTAACTCGGGCGCTCGCGACGGGCCGCGTCGATGCGCAGAAGTATAAAAAGCAGGAATGTAAAGCCCCAGAGCGATGAACCGCCATAGCTGAAAAACGGCAGCGGTATGCCTATCACGGGACACAGTCCTATCACCATACCTATATTGATGCCAAGGTGCATTATGAAATATGACGCGACACAATAGGCATAGACGCGCCCGAATATTCCGGGCTGACGCTCGGCTATCGAGATGATGCGCAATATCAGGATGAGAAAAAGAGCAAGCACCGCAGTGGCCCCCACAAACCCTTCTTCCTCGCCTATCGTGCAGAATATAAAGTCGGTATGCTGCTCGGGCACATATTTCAGCTTTGTCTGGGTGCCGTTGAGAAAGCCTTTTCCGGTAAGGCCGCCCGAACCTATGGCTATCTTCGACTGATTGACATTATAGCCCATGCCCTTGGGATCGTCCATGATACCGAGCGTCACCATGATTCGCTCTTTCTGATATGACTTGAGCGATTTGTTGAACACATAATCGATCGACAGCAGAAACCCGAGGCTCAGCACGGCGGCAAGAGCCGTGACAAGTATGCGCATGGAATATCCGTGAAGCATTATATAAATGCAGTAAAGCACGCCGCCTCCTATCGCACACAGAAAATACACATTGCCCGGCACCGGCACACCGCAAAGAGCAAGCACCGGCACCACCACACCCGTGCCTGCATATACAAGGAAAAGATTGCGTGCCTCGCGCGGACAGCGGGCATAGAGGGCGAGCATCAGCACGAGTATCGCCATGATCATCGAGTAAACGATCACTCGCCCTGTAGTGATGCCGAGTGTCTCCGTTCCCGAATATTTCAGCGCCACCACAAAGAATGTCACCGCACATGCACCCGCCAGCAATATCAGTCCGCTCATGCCTTCACGGTAGAGCACGAAAAAGAGCGACAGATACACCAGCGCCGATCCTGTCTCCTTCTGCAGGATAATGAGTACAAACGGCAGCAGGATTATCGTGAGAGCCTTGACGTAATTGTTGCGCGAGGCATTGAGATTGAAATTGTAGCTGCTGAAGAGCTTTGCAAGCGCGAGCGCCGTGGCAAATTTTCCAAACTCGGCCGGCTGCAGACTCATCGGCCCGAGCACGAGCCACGACCGCGAGCCTTTGATGTCGGGCGCGATTCCTATGGTGACTATCAGCAGCAATATCACCGCTCCGTAGATCACATAGGCATAGTTTTCATAAAATCTCACGTCGATGAGTATAAGAAACAGACCGAGCACGAGCGACAGGCCTATCCAGCGCAACTGCTTGCCCGAGAACTGCGAGAAATCCCATATCGACGCGTCGTCAAACTTGTAGCTGGCCGCATAGATGCTGAACGCACCCGCTATCACGAGCACGAGATAGAGTATCACCGTGAACCAGTCGATGTCGCGGAACACCGAGCGAGATTCGCCGGGAGCGGAATTGCCGAGTGGTGAGTTGAACATATCCGTTATCAGTGTTTTTTAGTTCCCGAAAACTGTATGGTGTTGGATTGCAGCATTCGTTCCTCAAGATACTTGCGATCCTCGGCGATATGACCGTTGAGATACTTCTCAATCACGAGCGAACCGATAGGCACACCGAAGGCCGCGCCGAAACCGGCATTTTCCACATATACGGCCACGGCTATCTTCGGGTCATCGTATGGCGCGAATCCCATAAACGCCGAGTGGTCGCGGCCGTGAGAATTCTGGGCCGTACCGGTCTTGCCCGCCACTTCTATGCCGGGAAGATTGGCAAGGCGGCACGTACCGCCGGTGACGGCCATACGCATTCCCTCCGCTATGTCGGGATAAAACCGCGCGTCGATCGACGGATAGCGGCGCTCGGTATATTGCGGATCGATTACCGTATCCTGAATCTCTTTTACCACATGGGGAGTGATGAACCATCCGCGGTTGGCGATCGTGGCCGACAGATTGGCGATCTGGAGCGGAGTGGCAAGAATCTCGCCCTGACCTATTGATACTGATATAATGGTATTGGCGCTCCAATGCCCCTTACCATATACATCATTATAAGTCTTGGAGTTGGGAATGAATGCGCGGCTTTCGCCGGGAAGGTCTACTCCGAGGCGGTAGCCGTAACCCATCGACACGAGGTGGTTTTTCCATGTCTCGAATGCCTCGGCATGGGAGCCGTAGCGGCTCTTGCGGTCGATCATAGCCTTGAATCCCCAGCAGAAATAGGCGTTGCACGAGGTCTGCAGCGCCGGCTTGAGCGGCAGAGGCGAACCGTGGGCGTGGCAGCCGAGGCGCAGGCGTCCCGATATGAAGCCGTGGCTGCAGGGGTAAGCAGTCGACGGGCTGATGATGCCCTCTTGAAGCAGGATAAGGCCGTTGGCAGGCTTAAATGTAGATCCGGGGGGATATCCGGCCTGAATGGCGCGGTCGAAAAGCGGTCGGTCGAGATCCTTGGTGAGGGCGATGTAATTGGCGCCGCGCTGACGGCCCACGAGCAGCGACGGCTTGAACGACGGAGCGGAAACCAGACAGAGGATTTCGCCCGTCTTAGGCTCGATGGCCACCACGGCACCTTTCTTGTTGACCATAAGCGACTCGGCATATTGCTGCAGCTCGATATCGATGCTCAGCTTGAGATTCTTTCCCGATATTGCGGGGCGGTCGTGGGCTCCGTCGTCATAGCGGCCCTGAATCTTGCCGTAGGCATCGCGTATCAGCACCTCGGCGCCCTTGATACCGCGCAGAAATTCCTCATAGCTGCGCTCCACGCCCATATCGCCCGTATAGTCGCCGCGGGAGTAGTAATCGTCGCGCTCAATATCCTTGGGCGACACCTCGCGGATATTGCCGAGCACATTGGCCGCGCAGTCATAGTTGTACTCGCGGAGTATACGCTTCTGGATATAGAATCCCGGGAAGCGGTAGAGTTTCTCCTGCAACCGGCCGTATTCCTCGGCCGAGAGATGGGTGATGAGCGACTGCGGCGAATAAGACGAATAGCCCGGATTCAGGCGCTTGTCCTTCATGTCGGCGAAGCGCTTGCGCAGCTGCTCGGGAGTGATGTTGATGGTATTGCAGAAGTCGATGGTATCGAAACTCTTTACGTCGCGCGGTATAAGCATCACGTCATAGGCCGGCTGATTGTAGACCACGAGACGCCCCTCACGGTCATAAATGATACCACGCGAGGGATAGACGGCTTTACGCAGGAAAGCGTTGGAGTCGGCATACTCCTTGTAGCGGGAGTCGGTGACCTGAAGGCAAAACAGGCGTATGATATATATTATTACGATAGCCACCACTATACCGCCTATGATATAGCGGCGGGGCTCGAGATTATAATCTTTTCTCACTTCGGGGTGTAAGTAGGCTGTCAATGCCCACCATCACGAGCATGGACAGAGCCGTGCTGCAGATGATGCGCAGGATGAGACGGAGAGGATTGAAGAAAGTGAATGCTTCGATAGTGAAGATCATCATGCAGTAGAGCAGCGTAAGCGTCAGCAGGTATTTCAGATAAGTACCCGTGCCGAGCGAGTGCATCGAGGGAACAGGATCGGGCAGATCCTCCTCGCGGTTGACATACAGGCGGAGAACCGGCCGGCGAAGCGCCGCAAGTACGGTACACGCCAGTGCGTTCATGCCATACGTATCGGAAAACACGTCGACCGTAAGGCCGAGAAAGAAACCCACGGTCATCACGGCGTTGGCCGACATAGTGACCGGCAGACGGCCTATGAGGTAAATGAATACCATAGGCACCGCCACGTTGAACAGACAGATATTGTTGAACACCATCACCTGTGCAAGCACCAGCACGATGGCGAGAACTATGAAGCGAAGAGCGGTCTTGGTCATTTTCGGGCAGGTTATCTTGACGGTGTGGGATCAATATCCTTCTCCACGATGCGGAGCTCGTTGCTGAGCGAGTCGACGATCACCCGCACGGTGGAAAGGGTGGTGAAGTCAGTGAAAAGATTCACGCGCAGGGCAAAGAAATTATCGTCGTCGCGGTCACGGCGTCCCTCGATGACGGTGCCCACCGGCACGCCCTCGGGGAACATGGATGAATAGCCGCTGGTAACTATCGTGTCGCCGTGATTGAACACGGCATGCGACGGAAGTTCCTCCAGAAGGGCCTCGCCGGGATTACGGCCGTCCCACGTCAGCGACCCCACATGCTCCTGCCCCTTCACCTTGCACGATATACGCAGGTAAGGATTAAGGAGCGAGATAAGACGCGCCGAGTGGTCGCCCACGATATTCACCACACCCACTATACCGTTCTGGTCCATCACGCCCATCTCAGGGCGGATGCCGTCGAGCGCGCCCTTGTTGATGGTGATATAGTTGTGGGGATGAGTGGTGGAATTATTTATCACATGAGCCATGATGAAGCTGTAGCGCGACAGCGAGGGATCCACGGTCATAGTGTCGAGCATAATCTGCTCGTCGCGCTGCCTGAGCATCTCCTTGAGGCGATATATCTCCAGCTCGAGATCGGAATTGCGGCGCTGAAGGTCGTCGTTTATATCGCGCAGGGCGAAATATCCGGTCACTTCACGCTCCGCGTCATACACGGCCGCGCTTACCGCCGAAGCCGACGAAAGATATACATGATGCTGATACGGATTGGTCGTGAACAGCATCACGCACGCGGCTGCCACATATATGGCAAAGAGCAGCCAAGAGCTGTATTTCTGGAGAAATTTAAGGAGTTCGCTCACTTTAAATCTTTACAATGACGGCAGAGACCCCTTGATGACGGTCTCTGCCTGTTATGGTGATATGTGCTCTGCAGCCTGACAGCAGGTATCAGCGTATCAGGAACGAGAAGTGCTCGATATTTTTCAGAGCCACACCCGTACCCTTGGCCACTGCCAGCAGAGGATCCTCGGCCACGTGGAACTTGATACCGATCTTGTCGCTCAGGCGCTTGTCGAGACCGCGGAGCAATGCGCCGCCGCCGGCAAGGTAAATACCGTTCATCACTATATCGGAATAGAGTTCGGGGGGAGTCTCGTCGAGTGCCTGAAGCACGGCGGCCTCGATGCGCGAAATGGATTTCTCGATGCAGTGGGAGATTTCCTGATAGCTCACGGGCACCTCCATGGGAAGGGCGGTCATCTTGTTGGGACCGCGCACTATGAAGTCTTCGGGCGGATTCTCGAGCTCGGTGAGTGCCGAGCCTACATTGATCTTGATAGCCTCGGCGGTGCGCTCGCCAACCTTTACATTGTGCACGCGGCTCATGTGCTCCATGATATCTTCGGTGAGGTCATCGCCGGCCACCTGAATACTCTTGTTGGACACGATACCGCCCAGCGATATCACGGCGATCTCAGTAGTTCCACCGCCTATATCCACTATCATGTTGCCCTGAGGCGCAAGCACGTCGATACCTATACCGAGAGCGGCAGCCATAGGCTCATAGATCATGTACACGTCGCGACCGCCGGCTACCTCAGTAGAGTCGCGCACGGCACGGATCTCCACTTCGGTGGAACCTGAAGGTATGCCCACCACCATCTTGAGCGAGGTCTGGAACCAGTTGCTCTTGGCGCTGGCCTTCTTGATAAGGCCGCGTATCATCATCTCGGCAGCGTGGAAGTCGGCTATCACACCCTTGCGCAGCGGGCGCACGGTCTCGATGTTGGGGTTTTCTTTACCCTGCATCAGCTTGGCCTCGCGGCCTACAGCTGCAATTTTCTTGGGGTCGCGCTTGTCGATAGCCACTATCGATGGCTCGTCGACTACGATTTTGTCGTTGTGGATAATGATCGTATTGGCAGTACCGAGGTCAATAGCGATCTCTTTGGTGAATGAAAAAAATCCCATTTATTCTGAAGTATTGAGGAGTGAATTAATGCTTGAAATGACGGAAACCGGTAGTAACCATGGCGAGGCCCAGACGGTTGGCGGCATCGATGCTCTCATTGTCGCGGATGGAGCCTCCTGGGTGTATCACAGCCTTGATTCCGGCCTCGGCTGCAATCTCCACACAGTCAGGGAAGGGGAAGAATGCATCGGATGCCATCACCGCACCGTTGAGATCGAAGCCGAATGAGCGGGCCTTTTCGATAGCCTGCTTCAGGGCGTCGACACGCGAGGTCTGACCCACGCCGCTTGCTATGAGCTGGCCGCCGCGGGCAAGCACTATGGCATTGCTCTTGGAGTTTTTCACTATGCGGTTGGCAAAGAGCAGGTCGGCCACCTGAGCTTCGGTGGGCACGAGAGTGGTGACTGTGGTAAGCTCGTCGGGGGTCTCTATCTTCAGGTCGCGGTCCTGAACGAGAGCGCCGTTGAGTATCGAGCGGAACTGACGCTTGGTGTCGAGCGGAGCTTTCTGCAGAAGGATGATGCGGTTTTTCTTCGATTTCAGTATCTCGAGAGCGTCGTGGCTGTAGTCGGGCGCAATGATTACCTCGAAGAAAATCTTGTTGATTTCCTCGGCGGCAGCGGCGTCGACGAGACGGTTGGTGACGAGCACGCCGCCAAATGCGCTCACGGGGTCACCGGCGAGAGCGTCGGCCCAAGCCTGAGCCACAGTCTCGCGGCTTGCGAGGCCGCAGGCATTGTTGTGCTTGAGGATGGCGAAAGTGGTGGTGTGGAACTCCGAGATCAGCGACACGGCAGCGTCGATGTCGAGAAGATTGTTGTAGGAAATCTCCTTGCCGTGAAGTTGCTCGAAAAGAGCGTTGAAATCGCCGTAGAAAGTACCGCGCTGGTGGGGATTCTCGCCGTATCGCATTTTCTTGGCCGAGTTGATGGCCACGCGCAGGTCGGCGGGCACGGGATCTTCGTCGAGCGAAGCGAAATAGTTGAATATCGCTGTGTCGTAGCCCGACGATACGGCAAACGCACGGGCGGCGAAGCGGCGGCGGTCATCGAGAGTCGAAGCGGCACCGTTGGCCTTGAGCATGTCGCGGAGCATGGCATATTCAGCCTTTGAGGGTACGATAACCACATCGGCGAAATTCTTGGCGGCCGCGCGTATGAGCGAGATGCCGCCTATATCTATTTTCTCGATGATATCGGCCTGTGAAGCACCCGAGGCCACTGTCGCCTCAAAGGGATAAAGGTCGACGATCACGAGGTCGATTTCGGGTATTTCATATTCAGCGATCTGAGCGCGGTCGCCTTCATTGTCGCGACGGTTGAGAATACCGCCGAACACCTTGGGATGGAGAGTCTTTACACGGCCGCCCAGAATCGAAGGATAACCTGTGAGGTCCTCCACTGCCTCGCATTCATAACCGAGGCTTTCTATAAAGGAGCGTGTACCGCCGGTGGAAAGAAATTTTACGCCGCCGGCATTGAGCAGGCTGAGAATTTCATCCAGTCCGTCCTTATGATATACTGAAATAAGAGCTGTCTTGATGGGTCTTGTTACTGACATCGGAAGGTTCTGATTAGATGTTTAATTATTAGAGCACAAAATTACGAAAAAAATATCAGCGACCCACGCACTAATTATCAAAAATATCTTCGCAAAATAAAAAATTTCTTTACTTTTCCCCGTCGCCGCCTAAAGTCACAGCAATCCGGTCATATCAGGGCGGAACACACCTAACTGTGTTTCATTATTCCGCAGATACATCACCATATATACGGGCATATATATCAGCTTCCCCACGACCTCCACATTGCCGTTGCAAAGTATCACAGCCTCAGCAAGATCATATGGGGAATCTGCCATAAGATTATTAAGAGCTGAATGCCTCTGATAATCTTTTCCCGACTTTACCTCAACAGGCACCACTTCGCCGTCGATATTGACCACAAAATCAATCTCACCTCGTTTCTTATTATTGTAATAATACGGAGTGATTCCGTGCGTGAGCAATTCTTCGGCAATAACATTCTCGTAAATCGCCCCAAAATTTATTGAGGAATCGCCCATAATGAGCTTCAGTTGTATTCCATCGGCATACTGGGCGGCAAGCAGGCCTACATCATTGCTGAAAAGCTTGAAAAGATTGCGGGTCTCGGCTAATTTCAGCGGAGCCTTAGGTTCTTCGACATTATATACAGGGATGGCAACTCCGGCATCCTTAAGCCAAAGAAAACTGTCCTCATACCGACTCATTTTAGCATGCTCATTGAGATTTTTCAATATGAACCGTTTGTTTTTGGCATCGAGTTCCGACGGTATGAGGTCAAATATCTCCTTGATTTTCAACTTGTCTCGTTCAGCATATTGGGATATATCCATTCTGTATAGCGCAACAATATCCTGCTGCACGGTGAGCACATTGGAGAGATTGTTTGTCGACAGATACTCGCTTACAACCGCAGGCATTCCTCCTACGACGGTATACAGTCTGAACAACTGCAACATTTTTTCATGAATGATTGAATCCACCGGCTTGCGTTCCTCCCAGCATCGCCGGAGTTCACCTATCACCGCTTCCGAGACCTTCATGTTTATAATAAACTCCTCGAAATCAAGTGGAAAAACCTCCTTAATACCCATAAAACCCACTGGCTGTGAATTTATGCCCTTCAACTCCACGCCAAGTAGAGAACCGCTCAAGATGTAGCGGAAACGCCCATCCTCGACCAGAAATTTAACAGCCGTCACGATATTTTCGCATCGCTGCACCTCATCAAAAAAAACGAGAGTCTGGCCCGGAATCAAGTCAGAGGATGTAATAGCTGATAATCGCAGCAATACCTCATCTGCCGAATATACATTTTTAAAGACTTCAACCGCCTCAGGATGCTCTATGAAATTTATTTCCACGAAACTCCTGAAAGTCTTGCCCAACTGTCGCGCCGCATATGTCTTGCCGGTCTGCCGGGCACCGGTAAGCAACAATACCCTGTCAGTATTCTTGTAAAAGTCAGAGATATATTGAGTGAGTTTTCGATATAGAGCCATTGGGATTACACGCTTTTATTGCAACTTGCTGTATATTTGATTTTTAAATATATTTATGCCGCTTTTCCAATATATTTTTCGGAAAATCTGCCGCTTTTCCAATGCAAAATTAGCAAAATTTGCCGCTTTTCCAACATGTTTTCCTCAATTTTTGCCGCTTTTCCAATGAAACAACAAAAAAATGGCGCCTGCACGGTCGCTGATTTAACGGAAATCAACGCCATGAGGGCGCCATTCTGAATTTTTACAGGATTAGATTTACTGTTCTCACAATTTGTAATAATCCAGTACGGATTTAGCGACCAAGCGGCGGTTATTTTTATCTGATAGCAGTCCCTGATATGTAAGGATTTTGTCGAGAATCTCGATATGCTTGCCGCGGTAGTGTTCCCCGTTATCCCAATTTTTGATACATTTCAGTATGTCGTCCTTATGCGCTATGATCGTCTCGGTATATAGTTCGGAATAGGCTTTGAATTCCTCAGTGTTGACCTCAAATGCCGCCGGGTCAAAGAGGATTGTGGCGTATTCAATCACATCGGCCTTTTTATAGAAGTCCTCATATTCCTCATAATAGTCTTTCGGATAATATCCTTGCTTATAAAACTGCGGGCCACGGACCAGTCCTATCAGATGACTGATCGACTGCTTGATACCTTCGATGTAGATTTTTTCTTTGTCGTCGAGCGATTTCAGAATCGGTGTGCCATTCTCCACTTCCATATTAAGGTAATCACATAGAGCTAAGCTATGCAATCCATTTTCTCCCTCATAAAGAGATTTATAACTTTTGCCTAATTCGAGACTTATTCCGACCCTATCGGCATACTCCGATAGTTTTGACTCCAGAAACAGTATTTTCTTATCGTCGGTTGAAATAAGAGCGACGTCAACACACGACGGGCGGCTTGGATTAATCACCCGATTTCTCACTTCAAAGAAGCATCTGTAATATCGCTCACCGTTGATGGTCAGATATTTTGACTTATCAGTGTTACCAAAAAGCGGATAAAACGTGAGCAAGCTGAGAAGAGCCGAGGAAATCACGGAGTTGACTTTGCGCAGCTCATCGCCTTGTCCCTGCGTGGCAATATTGAATGCCTTGTAAAAAACATCGCGGTCATTTTCGGGGATCGAAAACAGATCGGCAAATTCACGTGCATATAGAGTCTCATAATCCTTCTCGTCAAAGAAAAGCGGTTTTCCACTTTTGGAGGAATAAGTTTTTTCCAGTCCTTTTTTTAATTTGTCGGCTAATGTAGTCATAATTAATAGATATAAAGTTAGTAATACGTTATCAATATGTTAATTGCGGCTGATCGCCTCTTCAATGCTCAGCTTGACCCAGCAAACAGCGTATGGGAGAAATCGGAATCCGCGGGCCTTATCATACTTGCGCGCTGCATGGATAAGCCCGATATTACCCTCGGATATAAGTTTGTCTAAAGGGTGCTCGGATGAAACATATCTTTTGGCTATCAACTCCACAAATCGGCGATACGATACTGTCAGCTTCTCTATGGCTTCATCACAATCGTCCTCCGATTGCTGTATCTTCTTCACCAATGCCATTTCCTCTTCAAGAGAAATTAATTCGCCGGGAAGATACCGGAGTGGCAGCTCATCGGTATTCACAATCAGCGCCTTTTTCCCATGTTCATGTGAGACAGCGATTTCATTATCCATCGACTTTTCATTATTGCCCGAAGTGAACGCGACAAGTAAATCAGAATCCTCAATCAAAGACCTGTTCCTGCTCAGCCGCGCCTCGGCATCATTCCCGATAACTTCATATGTTGAAACCGGTATGGAAAACTTCCCGGCATATGTTTTGGCATACTCATTCAGAAGCGTTTCCCCGCCGGTGATGCGGATTTCCGTTAATTGAGTATTCCGGAAATTTCTGCGAAACAACACTTCCCAATCCTGATAGGTAACGGTAGGGTTCACAACCCCGATTATAGCAACTTTCATAGGCAAAAAAATTAATGGTTATTATATATATTATACGATGAGAAATTTTGGGATTTGTTCTTTTTTGTTAAAATTTCAGCCTTCAAGCATCGATATTTCTGACCAATTTGTCTCATCAATCTAATTTTCAATTAATTCCGCGTTAATTATTTTTAACTTTACATATTTTAACAATCGTATTTTCAAGCCATTTTCCACCCCTGATCGCGGCTTCACCACCCTGCATGTTTATCATAAAAAAGAAGAGGCGCAGGAATCTGTGTCAGTCACCGTCCTACACCTTGAGGCTTCTCGCATTGCCCTATCTAAGTCGGACGGCAACGCAGAAGCCCACGCCAGTATATGCAACTATTGCTCCCGACGCTATTCGCATGAGGGAATAACGAGCCGGAAGCAGGATATTACATACCTACGGGCATCTATCGTTGCCCGACCCTTGACTTAGATAGAAATTTTGCGAGAATTTCAAGGTGTCAAGAATCAGCGCGGATAAACGCTATTAATAAAAATGGCGGAATGCGCAGTAAGCATTCCTCAGGAGGAAATCAACCGCACCTCTGCGCGGAATCAAAATTCGTCCTGTATTCGCAAAAGTACTACTTATTAACAACATAACAAAAAGTCAGAGAAATAATCGCCCGTTTTTCTGCAAAAATGCGGAGGAATCAGATGATATTTATAATCCCGATAGAGTACCAAATATGTATATACCCCCGGCCTCTAAAGACTAAAAAAAAGGAATGAGTATACAGTTGCCGGAGGCACATTATTGTCAGAACTACTGCAAAAAATGAGTCAAAAGAGGATGTATCAAAAATCAAATAGCGCCCGTGGGCGCTGACTTACTCGTAACCGGCGCCGCCGTAGCTCAGCGAAGGCGTCGCCGGTTATCTGATACTTAAGCATAGGCGTCCGGAAGGCCGCCGATTGAATAACTTGTTGATTCCCATTGTATTCGGCGGCCTATCGGGCGCCTATTGTATCATTTTCATTTACCCGGGGCGCCTCCGCATAGCTGCGGCGACCCGGGTTACGAAGAACTCGGCGGCCTGCGGACGCCGACTCACATTTTGAATTAGCAAATTTTGACACAGCCTCCTATGTATATGCAAATCACACCTTTGTAAATTTTGATATACGCCAAAAATTGGTGGTATTCCTAACGTCTACATGGAGATTCTTTATATTAAAAAAAGCAGCTGCCGCGCGGGGTGGCAACTGCTTTCGAGTATATAACGTGATGATGGATTACACGTAGCCGCGGATGATGCCGCGCTTGGAGTTGCGGACAAACATGATGATTTCGTCGCGCTCCTTGGTGGCGGGAAGTTCGGCTTCGATGCGCTCTACAGCGTCGGAGAAATTGAGCCCCGAGAGGTAGAGGTAGCGGTAGATATCCTGAATCTCGCAGATGGTTTCGTTGGAGAAGCCGCGGCGACGCAGGCCGATTGAGTTGATACCCACATAGGAGATGGGCTCGCGGGCAGCCTTGACGTAGGGAGGAATATCCTTGTTGATAAGCGCTCCGCCCTGAATCATTACGTGAGGGCCGATGTGGCAGAACTGATGCACGAGCGTGCCGCCGCCTATCACGGCGAAATTGTCCACAACGACTTCGCCGGCAAGCTGGGTAGCGTTGGATATGATCACATTGTCGCCCACCACACAGTCATGAGCCACGTGGCAGTAAGCCATGATGAGGCAGTTGCTGCCTACTACGGTCTTGCCTTTGGAGGCGGTACCGCGGTTGACGGTCACGCACTCGCGTATCACGGTGTTGTCGCCGATGATGGCAAGCGTATCCTCGCCGCGGAATTTGAGATCCTGAGGCACTCCCGAGATTACGGCACCGGGGAAGATGGTGCAGTTTTTACCGATGCGCGCGCCCTCCATTATGGTGACGTTTGAACCGATGCGGGTGCCTTCGCCTATCTCAACGTTCTGCTCAATGGTGACAAACGGATCGATTACCACACTGGGAGCGATCTTGGCGGCGGGATGGATATATGATAAGGGCTGTTTCATTTCGTAACTGTGTTTTTATATTACTTATTTTTGATAATCTGGGCCATGAACTCACACTCACTCACGATCTTGTCGCCCACGAAGGCATATCCCTTCATCTGGGCCATGCCGCGACGGAGTTCGGTCATGAATGAGACATGGAAAAGCAGAGTGTCGCCGGGCACCACTTTATTGCGGAATTTCACGTTGTCGATTTTCATGAAATATGTGGAGTAGCGCTCGGGCTCGTCTACGGCCGATAGCACGAGCAGACCGCCGGTCTGCGCCATGGCTTCGATCTGAAGCACGCCGGGCATCACGGGTTCCTGCGGGAAGTGGCCGGGGAAGAAAGGCTCGTTGGCAGTTACGTTTTTCACACCCACGATATAGTTGGTGCCTTTTTCAATAATCTTGTCGACAAGCTGGAACGGATAGCGGTGAGGGAGAAGCTCGCGGATTCGGTTGTTGTCCATCACAGGCACTGCATTTGGGTTATATACCGGAGCGAGCACGTCGTGCTGCTTGATCTCGCGGCGCACTTTCTTGGCGAAAGTGGTGTTGATGGAGTGGCCGGGGCGAGTGGCTACCACATGACCCTTGATGGGACGGCCTATCAGGGCGAGGTCGCCTATCACGTCGAGCAGCTTGTGGCGGGCGGGCTCGTTTTCGGTCTCGAGGGGACGGTTGTTGATATAACCGAATTCATGCACCTGCTTGCGGGGCACACCCATAAGGTCGGCCAGACGGTCAAGCTCGGCCTGTTCCATGGGAGCGTCGTAGATCACGATGGCATTGTCAAGGTCACCGCCCTTGATGAGATTGTTTTTCACCAGCGGCTCGATCTCGCGCACGAACACGAAAGTGCGTGCGGCAGCCACCTCCTTGTCGAAGTCGGCCAGAGCGCCGAGCGATGCATACTGGTTGTTGAGCACGCATGAGGGGAAGTCGATTTTCACGTCGATCGAGAAATCCTCGGCGGGATATACCACAATCGACGATCCGGTATTTTCGTCGCGCACTTCCATGCGTGACTTCACTACATAGTATTTCTTGTCATCGGCCTGCTCCTCGACACCCACTTCGGCGATAGCCTCGGTGTAGATTCTGGCGCTGCCGTCGAGTATAGGCATTTCGGGAGCGTTAAGCTCTATGAGGCAGTTGTCAATTCCTGCCGAGTAGAGAGCGGCCATGGCGTGCTCGATGGTCGAGATGCGCACATCGCCCTTTGCGATTACCGTGCCTCGCTGCGTGTCAACCACATTTTCGGCGAGGGCGTCGATCACGGGCTGACCTTCGAGGTCTACCCGCTTGAATTTATATCCGTGGTTTTCAGGTGCGGGAAGGAAACGAGCCTCGATCTCAAGACCGGTGTGAAGTCCCTTTCCTTTTACGCTGAAGGGAGCTTTGATTGTAAGCTGATTCATTATGGATGATTATATAAGGAGTGATTATTTCATTGCTTTCTCGAGAGCCGCCACGCGGTCATATAGCGTGCCGAGTTTCTTGACATACACAAGATTGCGGGCGTATTCCGACATTTCCACCGCAGGCGAGCCCATCAGACGGTCGCCGGGACGGGTGGAGCGGCTGATACCGCTCTGCGCTCCTATCTGGGTGCCGTCGGCGATTGAGGAGTGTCCCACTATACCTACCTGACCGCCTATCATGCAGCGGCTTCCTATCTTGGTGGAACCGGCCACACCTGTCTGAGCCGCCATTACGGTGTCGGCGCCCACGGCGCAGTTATGTGCTATCTGAATGAGATTGTCGAGCTTTGCGCCCTTGCCTATGTAGGTCGCGCCCATCATGGCCCGGTCGATGGTGGTGTTGGCTCCTACCTCCACATCATCGTCTATGGCCACTATACCGGTCTGCGGTATTTTCTCATAGGAGCCGTCGGGCAGAGGTGCGAATCCGAATCCGTCGGCGCCTATCACCACACCCGAGTGGATGATGCAGCGGGCACCAATGCGGCAACCCTTGTAGATTTTCACGCCGGGATAGATTATGGTATCGGCACCCACGGTCACGCCGTCGCCTATATACACCTGAGGATAAATCTTGGCGCCGCGCTCTATCACCGCTCCGGGCGAGATGTAGCTGAACGCGCCTACGTAAGTATCGGTCTCGTCGACCTTGGCATCGGCAGCTATGTAGCAGGGCTGCTCGATACCGGTGCGTGACACGGCGGTCATCTTCTCCACCATCGTAAGCAGCATGGCCACGGTGGCATACGGGTCATCGACACGTATGAGGGTAGCTTTCACGGGATGTTCCGGCTCGAAATCGCGCTTCACAAGCACCACGCTCGATTCGGTATCGTAAATAAAATGCGTATATTTGGGATTGGCAAGAAAGGAGAGCGCGCCGGGGTGCCCCTCCTCGATCTTGGCAAAAGTGCTCACTTTCACATCGCCGTCACCATCCACGGTGCCGTTGACCATTGAGGCTAATTGTGCGGCTGTAAGTTCCATAGCGGTATATTCTTACTTGAAATTTTCTGCAAAATTGCAAAAAAAAATCCATATATAAAAATAATGTTAAACCGCCGGACATAAACAAACCGCTACCCACCTGATATTCAAGCGGGTAGCGTTGTTACAATTTATTACCTCAACATCAGAAAAGCGTGCTGCTGAGGCGGTTGAGGGCGGCCACCTTGTCGCAGGCGCGTATGAGGAATTGACACATAGACATAGAAGATCTATAGAAGCAAGTTTTATTCCATTTGTACTTACATTTATCGCTATGTCTATGTCCGGTCAGTTTTAGCCCTCCGGCAAAGACTGCTTCTACCACTTCATCGCCGGGGCATTCATGAATACAGCCCCATTTTCCTCAATATTTCCGGCTTATATTACAATTCACATAACTGATCGTATCAGAATCGGCCTTCGTCCACTGCCTGCTGCATGGCGTCGACTCGGCGCATTATCCAATCTTTCAGCTCTGCTACATTGAGGCGGTTATCAAACGCCGAGCGGGGCTTTTTAATCCATTGCGGATTGTCGAATGTTTCCGGCCAACGAAGGCCGTCGAGACGTGCACCTGGTTCGATTAACGATGAATATGAATCGATCCACTCCAGTAATTCGGGATATATGGTTGACTTGAAATATTCAAACCGCTCTTTATACAATGGCAGGAATTTTGGACTGCAGCTGATGCAATACAGCAGTGAATTGAGCCACACGGTTTTATTTATAGGAGCTTCTGTCGCATCGGGCTTGCCACCATAGGAAAGTATATTGAATGAAATGTCAAAGTCCCATGCCGGCCCTATTTTATACTTGAAATCTTCGCCCGGTGCTTCCTTATAAAGATAGCAGCTCTTGGGGAAGCCTATCTCGTTGTTACGGGCAAAGTTATAAAGTAGAATATAATCGACAGCCGAATTCATATCAAAATATTTTTCAACTTCACCCTCTCCCGGTGCAAGTTGGCGACCGGCTTCAAACGCATCACCTGCTTGCTCGGCAACGGCTTCAGCTTTGTTGAAATCGGTTTCCCAAGTTGCAAGTCGCTCATCGGGTGAAGGTCCGTCGGGGTAATCCACGGCGAGTTCATCGAAATCGGGATCCTTTATCATCACGGGCAATTTGTGTATGGCGGAACGGAACTTATAAGGCTCGTCATACTCATTACTCATTTCTATGAGCACGCCTGCAGACTCGTCGATATCAACCGACGTCTTGTTAATACCGATCTTATCGGTAAGCAGATACATGCCGGCAAACTTGCCATTGACCCACACCTGACATGGCATAAAGTCGACGGCACTTGATATGCCCAACTTCTGCGCTACCCACAGAGCGGTGGCATTGCGCATAAGCGACTGGTCGCTATAGTCGGCCAGAAGCACATAACTCTTGGCTTTATCGAAGCCGCATATGGAAGTTTTCTTGTCGAATTTCAGCCTCATAGGCTTCTTGGGCAAAGACCATGTGGAGTTACCACGGCCTTTTACATTAAGAAGTAATCCTTCCGACGATTCAGTATATCCCGAGCCGTCGACATCGAGCTGCGCCCGGATATATGTTTCCTTATCAGTCACCCATTCGGCGTCGGGATTGTCAGGAAAGGTAAAGTGAAGCACCGGAACATCTACGCTTCTTACCGAGATCGAATCTATCGCAGAAAGAGAAAGTGATTCATTGCCGAATTTCACAATCGTGTCGGTATTGTTTACTTCGTGGAGAAGTTCTGCTGAGCCATCTGCACTCAACTGATTGAACCTGCCATCATTTCGATAAACGTAAATTTTGTGAGCCGCAACATCTAAAAGTGCGACTAAAGTAAGCAACAGTATATACAGTCTTTTCATCTGATTGCAAATTTAAATGCCGAGCTGGAGTCAACGGTTATGATCGCAACTCCTGCCGGGAGTGAATTTTTAGGAATGAACAAGTTATCTGTCATTTGATACGTCATAATCACGCGGCCTGCGGTATCAGCCACATCAATGCGATGCCGGCCTTCGGCATTTACTTCGATTCCTGAAAGAGTGAAGGTAAACACTGGAGCCTGCTTAACATCAATCTCCTCAACCTCGGAAGAGTCTAATTTGATATATGAAAGACGGCTCACGCTGTCAAGCGAATATATCGTTGAATCATCAAGGGATGCAACAGTCATTTCCGAGTCGCCAAAGGTCACTTTCAATCCATTGCTTACATTAATCTTTGCAATCTCACCCGATTTAAAATGAATCACCATATGGGTTTCAGCATGGCCTCGCATACCTACGACAGCCAAGATCATTACTGCTGCCACGATGCGGATAAAGGATTTATACATAGCTGTTTTTCAAAATATAAAAATATGTGCAAATTTAAAGCAATTAATTGATTTCACATAAAGCGAAGCCGGTAATTTCTTCACACGAAACTCATAAATAATCTTAATAGCTGTAAATTAAAGCATTACTCTACCCGTTAACACGAATAAAAATTAGTAAAGTAATAACACTCAATTATTTAATTATAGGAGTGACAAGCACCCGAGGCTACCACCTTATAAGCATCAAAGTCCAACCTCGCAAGGTTGGACTTTGATGACCCGTAAGTTCAGCCCCTCCAGGGCAGACTACGTTCTTTATATCTATACCACGGGCCGCAAGGGCCCGCGGCTATTAAGCTGACTACCCCTCCGGGGTGCGAAACATAGCTTGGCTATGGATTGTGGATGACACGGATTACCTCTCTGTCAGAAAAGCGTGCTGCTGAGGCGGTTGAGGGCGGCCACCTTGTCGCAGGCACGTATGAGGAATGAAATATTGAAGTCACTGCCTCCGTAGCTGATCATGCGCACGGGTATGTCGTGGAGCGCCTTGAGCGCGCGGGTCTCGAGCCCGGGCGATGTCCACTCGAGGTTGCCCACCACGGCTATGATCACCATGTCACGGTCGACGGTCACGGTGCCGAACTGCTTCAGCTCGTCGATGATCTCGGGAAGGAAGCGGGCGGAATCGACCGTAAGCGACACACCTACCTCCGAAGTGGCTATCATGTCGATGGGCGTGCGGTATTTCTCAAATGTCTCAAATACTTTGTTGAGAAATCCGTAGGCCAGCAGCATGCGCGAACTCTTGATCTTCACGGCCGTCACATTATCTTTCGCAGCCACGGCCTTGATGCTCGGGCCGGTGATGGAATTGTAGATGAGCGTGCCGGGAGCTTCGGGCTCCATGGTGTTGAGCAGGCGCAGGGGGATATTGTTGACCTTGGCCGGGAGCACGCATGTGGGATGGAGAATCTTGGCACCGAAATAAGCCAGCTCGGCAGCTTCCTCATAGTGGAGCTCATGCACGGGACTGGTACCCTCCACATAGCGGGGGTCATTGTTGTGCATACCGTCGATATCGGTCCATATCTCAATTTCCTCGGCCTCCACGGCCGCACCTATGAGCGAGGCGGAGTAGTCGCTGCCGCCGCGCTGCAGGTTGTCGACCTCGCCGCGGTGATTGCGGCATATGAAACCCTGAGTGATATAGATATCGGCCTCGGCATACTTGTCGAGCAGGGCGCGGAGGTTGAGGGCTATGGCATTGGTGTCGGGCTCGCCGTTCTCGCCGGTTTTCATGAAATCGAGAGCGGGAAGCGACTCGGCATGATAACCGCGCTCATTGAGCAGGATGGTCATCATGGCCACCGACATTATCTCGCCCTGCGCGAGGATGATTTTCTCCTCCACCGAGGTAAACACGTCGCGCGACGCAAACGAGCGGATATAGTTGAAGCACGACTTTATCTCCCTCAGGGCCATCTCGCGCGACTCATGCCGGTCATAGAGCGTGGAGAGCGTCTTGAGATACTTCGATTCGAGGATATTGATAGTCTCCTTGGCGCCGTTGAGATTGCGCTTGTAGAGATAGTCGGCTATCTCCACAAGCGAGTTGGTGGTTCCCGACATGGCCGAGAGCACTATGATGTTTTTACCGCGGGGAGCCACGAGGTCGGCCACGTGACGGATGCGCTCGGCCGAGCCTACGGATGTTCCTCCGAATTTCAGTACTTTCATCTTGGGTCAGGGAAATTAAAACTGATTCATCATTGCCTGATAAGCCGCACCAAGACCGTCGGCATCCTTACCGCCGGCCTGAGCGAAACCGGGCTGACCGCCGCCGCCGCCCTTGATGTTGCGGGCAGCCTCGCGCACGATAGCCGAAGCATTCTTGCCGGCAGCCACGAGATCATCGGTGAGCGCCACGGTAAGCAGAGGCTTGCCTGAGGGATCGGACGTGGCGGCCACGAAAGCCGTATTGGCAGCCGAGCGCTGGCGCACGGCAAATGCAACGTTCTTCACCACGTCGGGCAGACGGGTACCGGTCATCGACACGATCTTCACGCCGTCTTTTTCCGACGCATTGGCGAGGAGCTCGGCAGTGAGATTCTTGATGCGTTCCTTGAAATATTCTTCGGCTTCCTTGCGGAGCTCGGCGTTCTCGTCGATCGACTTGCGGATTGCGGCCACGAGGTCGGGAGCGTTGTGAAAGAGCTCCCCGAGCTGGCGCAGGGTGTCCTGCATGGTGTCGGCGAGTTCTTCGGCATGTGCAGCGGTGACGGCCTCGATGCGGCGTATGCCGGCGGCGATGGAGCTCTCGCTCACAATGCGTATCGAACCGATATTACCGGTGTTGGCGGCATGTGTTCCACCGCAGAGCTCTACGGAGTCGCCATACTTTATCACGCGCACTTCCTCGCCGTATTTCTCACCGAAAAGAGCCATGGCTCCCATCTTCATAGCGTCGGCGATAGGCACGTTGCGGTGCTCGTCGAGGGGGATGGCCATGCGCACCATAGCGTTGGCTATGTGCTCCACTTTGCGCAGCTCCTCAGGGGTGACTTTCTGGAAATGGGAGAAGTCAAATCGGAGCACCGTGGGGCTTACGAATGAACCCTTCTGCTCCACATGAGTGCCGAGCACGGTGCGGAGCGCATGGTGCAGGAGGTGGGTGGCGGTGTGGTTGCACTGGGTAGCGATACGGTTTTCCTCGTTGATGCAAGCCTCGAACTCGGCCGTAACGTCGGCGGGCAGAGTCTTGGTGAGGTGCACGGCGATACCGTTCTCACGCTTTGTATCGTAGATCTCCACACGGTCGTCGCCGTTGACGAGCCAGCCGGTGTCGCCCACCTGACCGCCCATTTCGGCATAGAAAGGAGTGGGCGATACGATGAGCTGATAATATTCGTTGTTTTTCTGCTTTACCTTGCGGTAGCGTAGTATGTGGCAGGGACAGGCGGTGACGTCGTAGCCCACGAATACGGGATCATCCTCACGCACCGTCACCCAGTCGCCGGTCTCTACGGCCGAGGCGTTGCGGGCGCGGGCCTTCTGCGCCTCCATCTCGGTATTGAAACCCTCGGCGTCGAGCGTCATGCCGCGCTCCTTGAGGATGAGTTCGGTGAGGTCGAGCGGGAAGCCGTAGGTATCGTAGAGCACGAAAGCATCCTTGCCCGAAATCTGAGTCTTGCCTTCTTTCTGAGTCTTGGCGATGGCGTCCTCGAGTATCGCCATACCCTTGTCGAGGGTACGGAGGAATGATTCTTCCTCCTCCTTGATGACCTTCATGATGAGCTCGCGCTGCTTGGCTATCTCGGGGTATGCCTCGCCCATCGAGTCGATGAGCGTGTTGACGAGCTTGTACATGAACGCCTGCTTCTGATCGAGGAACGTGTAGGCATAGCGCACGGCGCGGCGGAGGATGCGGCGTATCACGTAGCCGGCCTTGGCGTTGCCGGGAAGCTGGGAGTCGGCGATCGAGAACGAAATCGTGCGCACGTGGTCAGCGATCACGCGCATAGCCACGTCGACCTTGCGGTCTTTGCCGTAGGTGTAGCCCGAGAGTTCCGAAATCTTGTCGATCAGCGGAGTGAACACGTCGGTGTCATAGTTGGATTTCTTGCCCTGAAGAGCCATGCAGAGGCGCTCGAAGCCCATACCGGTGTCGATGACCTTGGCGGGCAGAGGCTCAAGCGAGCCGTCGGCCTTGCGGTTGTATTGCATGAACACGAGGTTCCATATCTCGATCACGAGGGGATTGTCGTGGTTCACGAGCGATGCTCCGTCGACCTGAGCGCGCTCCTCATCGCTGCGGAGGTCGATGTGAATCTCCGAGCAGGGACCGCAGGGGCCTGTGTCGCCCATCTCCCAGAAGTTATCGTGCTTGTTGCCGTTGATGATATGCGATGCGGGCAGGTGCTTTTCCCAGTAGGCGGCAGCCTCGTTGTCGCGCTCGAGGCCTTCCTCGGCCGAGCCTTCAAACACGGTGGCATACAGACGGTCGGGATTCAGCTTGAGCACATCCACGAGATATTCCCAAGCCCAGTCGATGGCTTCTTTCTTGAAGTAGTCGCCGAACGACCAGTTGCCGAGCATCTCAAACATCGTGTGGTGGTACGTATCCATACCCACCTCTTCAAGGTCGTTGTGCTTTCCGCTTACACGCAGGCACTTCTGCGAGTCAGCCACGCGCTGATACTTGGCCGGCGCGTTGCCGAGTATTATATCCTTGAATTGATTCATACCCGCGTTGGTAAACATCAGCGTGGGGTCATCCTTGATTACCATGGGAGCCGAGGGAACGATGTGGTGTCCCTTGGATTGGAAGAACTCCTTGAAAGAGTTGCGTATTTCCTTTGCAGTGAGCATATTAATATAATGAGTTAACTTATTTCCGAATATTTTGCAAAGTTACGTATTTTTTGGCATAATTCATTCTCTGTCTGAGTTTTTTTGTATCTTTGCACTCGCAAAATCCATTACCGCATATTTTTGACCAACCATAATATCTAATTCCATTATTTTCATCATGAGAAAATTTTCAACTATGCTCATGCTGCTGTGTGCGCTCTTTACCGGCGTATCGGCGTGGGCTCAGGAAGGCGAGTTCACTCATGTCACCACTGAGCGTAACTGGGACTTCACCAAAGGTAAAAACCATGCCAACGAAGTGACCAACTGCGAGTATTGGAAATCAGCCAGCAAGGGTCGCTATGAATTGACCAAAGCCCTTGAAAGACAGGAGCTACCCTCAAATAACGGCGGCGCGCTCACGGGCCTCGAAGGTGTATATTTCACCGTATCGGCCAAGGCCGTATACGGTATCTCGGGCAACTACTGCTTCCAGAACGGAAACATGACAGTACGTATCCCCGGCTGCGGCGTCAACGATGAAATCATCATCGACTTCTCAGGCTCAGGCGGCACAGCTACCGTGACTTCCGATAATATCACTTCGGAACTCAAAACAGAGCTCACCGCTCAAAAAGACGAGACCAAGCAGTCAACCAAAGTAAAGGAAAACGGCGACGTGATCCTCAACATGAGCTGCAGCAAGGGTTTCCGTCTGTATAGCATCAAGGTGATTCCTTTCATTCAGAAAGAGCGTCACTTCACCGATTTCAGCATTGACTTCACCACCGACCCCTACACCGTAACCAAACCGGCCGACGGCACTCTGCCCGAAGGCGTGACGGTTGACGGCACATGGCATGACAATCAGCACGGTTACAACAGATCCACTATAACCGTGCCCGTCGACGGTGCTGTAAGAATCACTTTCGGCAACTGCCAGTATGGCGACGGCAAAGCCACAATAAAGAATGGCGATAACGTGCTTGCTGAATTAAGTTGCGGCGGCGACTGCGACGGCACTACCTCATGGGTTTACAACAGCAACGACGAGGCCGTGCTCACCATCATCACTCCCTCCTACTGCCCCTCGCTCGCCGTAGAGGCTTGCGACTTCCTCCCCAACGTCAACGTCAACTACTACAACACCGACGGCAAACTGATCGGCTCTGAGGAAGTGGCCGGCGGCGCGCTCCTTACTTATAAATATGGCGTGAACGATGTGACCGTACCCGAGGGCGAAGCTTTCCGCGGATGGTTCGCTTCCACCAAGTCCACTGCCGAAAAGGTAGCCGAAGGAACATCGATACAGACAGATACCGACCTTTTCGCACGCGCAACGAAAATCGAAGTACCCACCTCAACCTCGCGCTTCGTATATGATCTTACCAAGAACTATTTCTACGTAGAGGATCACGAGGCTATCGAAATCGACGGTAAATATTACAACACCCACGGCTGGCTCGTCGACAAGGGCGGCGCCATCAAGGTAAATGTCGCCGGCAAGTGCTACGTGACCGTAGGCTGCTGCCTCTACTCGGGCGAATCTACCGCTGTGGTCACCGACGAGGCCGGCAATACCGTGGCTGAATTCCCCGTAAAGGGCGAGAGCGACGGCGCGGAGCAGACTTTCCAATATGACGGAGAAGCCGGTTGGCTTACCATCACATTCCCCGAAGGCGCTTATATCCACTTCGTGGAGGTTTCAAATGTGAAAGAATTCGTGGAATACGATCCCGCCTCGGGCTATTATGAGATCCCCGCCGGCGACGTATCGAGCTTCCTGCTCGCCCTCAAGGCTGCCGCTTCTCAGGACGGTGCCAAGATATTCCTCCCCGACGGCACCTACGACCTCGGCACCACAGTGCTCACTCCCGTGACCGGTAAAAATATCTCCATCATCGGCCAGTCGACCAAAGGCACCGTGATACTCAACTATCCCCCGCTCGAGGAAGAAGGCATCAGCAAGACCGCCTCACTTCTCAACCGCTCGGAGAATCTGTATCTGCAGGATCTCACCCTGCGCAACGACATGCCCTTCGACGGCAAGGCTGCCGCAGGCCGCGCGGTGACTCTTCAGGACAAGGGTTCCAAAACTATCTGCAAGAACGTAAGCCTCGAGTCATATCAGGACACTTATTACAGCAACAACGGCAACACCTACTTCTATTTCGAGGATGGCGAAATCCACGGCGTGGTTGACTACGTGTGCGGCGGTGGCGATGTTTACTTCAACCGCGTGAAATTTGTCAACGAAAAGCCCAAAGACGCTACCATCGCCGCTCCCAACGGCGCCAAGAAATTCGGTTATGTGATGAACAACTGTACTATCGAGACCCTCTGCTCCAAGTTCAATCTCGGCCGCTCGTGGGGTACTTACTCCGGTCTGGCTTGGCTCAACACCACCATCAACCAGCCCTCCAAGCTGACCTCGACCCGATTCAACACCACCGGTATGAACTGCGCCGCCGACAAGTTTGTGGAATACAACTCTATGGACACCAACGGCAACCGCATTTCTCCCGCTTCCAATGAGCTGACCTTCACCCACTCGTCGGGCAACAAGAAATATGAGACCATTCTCACTGCCGAGCAGGCTGCCGAGTATGCCATCGACAAGGTATTCCCCGACTGGAATCCTGAAGAAATCGCAACTCAGGTCACTTACACTCCCGGTGAGGAACTCGCCGGCAACGTATATCTCGTCGACGGTAAGATCTATGCAGGCGAACTTCCCGAAGGCAAAATCAAAGTGCGCAAGGCCAACGCCCGCGGCGGTTTCGGTCCCGAAGTGGAAATCAGCCTTTCGGGTATCAGCAGCGCCGCTGCCGAGACAGCCGGTGTGGTAAGCACCCGTTACATCAACCTTCAGGGCGTGACCGTCGACAACTCCTACACCGGAGTAGTCATCAAAGTCGACACCCTCTCCGATGGCAAGACCATCGCCACCAAAGTAGTGAAGTAATACACTGATATTTATACGCACCAAGCCGCCGGCTATCGAGGGATAGCCGGCGGCTTTCATTTTTTCTATAGATCAGAGTAATTTCTTTAACTCTTCAACATCGCGGCTGTCCTTGATTGTTACGCCGAAGTTTGAAGGCATGGCTCCATAATGTTCAGCGGCATTCTTTGTGATTTCTTCTCGAAGTCTTTTGGCTGGCCATTTCTGTTCTAATGCGATATGAATGTATTTATTTCTGGTAGGGATATCAGTTACTTTATTCAGAATTTCAATATGATGAGAGAAACTTATCTCCAAGAATTCATCTAAGTTAAAATCGACCGCCATGGCGGTCGGAACTACGCTAAGCAGTGAGCCAATTTCAATTTCGTCGGTTGTCAAAGGTAAATTGACCGCCACGGCGGTCGATTTATTAATGACCGGTTCCCATTGCTCGTAGAACTGACGCATTTTCTTTATGCTGGTCTCTGAAAATCCTTTAAGTCCCGGTAATTCCTTGCGTAGTCTTTCTGAGATTGTTCTTATGGCTCCGGTACCCCAGAAACCCTCGCGAGAGTTCGCAGAAATATATCGCCCGATTCCATAGTAAAGTGAAAGCATTTCACGATTAACCAACTTCGCCGCCTGATATTGGCTACGAAGAATAGCATCTTTTATTGTCTGAACAGCGATGTTATAATCTACTGTATTATGCTGAATAAGTGTGTCCTTTGCCATAATAATGCAAATTTACTGATTATTTGTCGGTTGGTCAAATTTTCTTCCGAATCGTGCACCTATATAGAGTCAAATCATATTGATACACTTCAAGCCGCCGACTATCAAGGGATAGCCGGCGGCTTTCATTTCTTCTTTTAACAATTCCTGATGCCTACAGACCCATCTCGGAGGCAATGGCTTTGATGGTAGCAAGTACTACATTATCATACTCTGATTTATCGTAGATGTAAAGCAGGTATAGTCAATCGTTCTTTTCAAGCAAGTCAAGAGTGATTACCCGGCATCCTCCCGATTTCCCCTTACCTTTTGCGGCCACTGCCATCCTTACCTTGCGGTAACCATCGCCAAGATCGACACCTGAGCGGGGATTCTTTTCAAGCTCGTCGAGAAGATTCTGATAACCACTGTTAAAGCTTCGGTATTTCTTAGCTAAAAGCCTTAGCACTTTTGACAAAAGCCGTGGTGGCGATAATTTCCATCAGAAAACTATATCTTTAGCTCGGGGGAGTATGGTTTTACCCTCAGCGTGCGACATTACTTCGGCGTGAGCCGCACGGATTTCGCGCTCCACTATAGTGTCGTCGCTTGTCACGGGCACAATCTTAAATGTGCCTACCCGCGATGTTATCACCACGGTCTGGCCGTTGCGTGCCGCGCTCAGAACTTTAGTCTGATTTGCGCGGAATTCTCTTGCTGATACTACCTGCATGATTTTTTCGGTTTTCAGCAAAGATACCGAATGTGTACCAATTTGGTACACATATTAATTATATTTAACACTATTGCCTTTCTAAATCGTCAGCCGTGGCTGACGATTTAACCGGCAGAAGGAAGTCGGTGTCAATTTCGTCAGCCGTATATGACGATTCAGCAATAATTTGGAAAACAAGCGGGAATGATGTAATTTTGTGGTGCGAACCAATCAGCGCCCTATGGACGATTCTCTTAATAAAAAATATTACCGCATACGCGAGGTGTCGGATATAGTGGGGGTCAACAGCTCCACGCTACGATTCTGGGAGACACAGTTTCCGCAACTCGAGCCGCGACGCAACAGCCACGGCACCCGCTACTACACCCCGGCCGACCTCGAGACAGTGCGCATAATCCACTATCTCATCAAGACCAAGGGCTTGAAAATCGAGGCGGCGCGCGAGGAACTGCGCGTAAATCGCGCCGGCGTCTCACGCAATCATGAGATAATCGACCGTCTGTCGGCTGTCAGGGATTCACTCACCGCTCTTATCGACTCGCTGCATTCCATGCGCTGAGCCGGAAGCAACTCGTATTATGGCAGGAAAAACAACCCGAAAAAAGAAAAAAGATTCATGGGTGCGCCGCAATTCGCTGGCGCTCCTCATAGCCGGCATTGCCGTCCCTGTGGCGCTGGCGGCATTGATATGCTATTTCACTTTCAACACTTACTCCGGCCCCGACGTGATGGTATACGTGCCGGCCGACGCTACCAAGTCGCAGGTAAAGGATTCGCTTAAATCCACACTCGGATCATCCGACGGCATGCGGGTGTATATGATATGGTCGCTCTCGGGCGGCCGCCCATCCGTGGCTCACGGCGCATATGAGATTTCCGACGGCCAAAGCGCGCTGTCGATAGCTCGCCGGCTGAAAAACGGACGTCAGACCACCGTAAAAGCGTCATTCCCCTCGGTGCGCACCATCGATGACGTGGCCGAGCGCGTAACCCGCAATCTTGAAATCACACCCGAAGATTTTCTTGCCGCATGCGACACCATATTGCCCGCGCGCGGATTCAGCCGCGCGCAATTTCCGGCAGCCTTTCTCCCCGACACCTACGATTTCTATTGGTCATCGTCGGGTGAGGCGGTGGTGAACCGTCTGCTCGACTACCGCGACCGCTTCTGGAACGACGAGCGCGTGGAGCGTGCCCGTGCCATGGGGCTGTCGAAAGTCGATGTGGCCACACTTGCCTCTATCGTTGAGGAAGAAACAGCCAAGACCGACGAGCGCCCGCGTGTGGCACGTCTTTACCTCAACCGCCTCGACAAAAAAATGCGCCTGCAGGCCGACCCTACCGTTAAGTTCGCCACGGGCGACTTCAAGCTGCGCCGCATCACCTCGCGCCATCTCGGCATCGAGTCGCCCTACAACACCTACCGCGTCAACGGTCTGCCCCCCGGCCCAATCCGCGTGCCCTATGCCGCCACGCTCGATGCCGTGCTCAACGCGCCGCTGCATCCCTACATATATATGTGCGCCAAGGAGGACTTCTCGGGCTACCACAATTTTGCTTCCGACTACGCTACCCATCAGGCCAACGCCCGCCGCTATCAGGCCGAACTTAACCGCCGCGGGATAAGGTAATTCGTTGCAACATAATTGAACACTGAAAGCTTTACAAAAAGTTATAAAGGCACATCGGACATATATCCGATGATGTCGATAAAAAAATATCTGCCATAAAGATACGGAAACTGCTTTTCGTCACGGCTCTTTCATTTAAACTTAAAGTAACGACATAATCTCCCTTACCCGGTTCAGTACGAATCGGGTAAATTTTC
>JAIDUB010000111.1 GCA_029060405.1 Duncaniella sp.
ATCATCATCATCATCATCATCATCATCATCATCATCATCGTAGTCGTCTCCATCGTCGGCATATTCAAACTCATCACAATCATCGGGATAACGGACATAGCCGTAGCAGTCACAACGACAACCACATCGATTCCCAAAGTCGTGGTCACATATTTCACAAGCGCAATCTTTCATAACGAATTAATTGATTAATATTTATAACTTATTAAGTTGCATTACTTAATCGTAGAAAATATCCTCCTGCAAAGCCTCACAGGTGCAGGGGTTGGGTTGGGGATATAATACGCCAAAGACGTGAGGCTTCTTTGCTCCACGTCCTTGTATATCAGGTATCGCCAAACACCTTTTCCGCTTGAAAGTGAAGAATACGTCGCCCCACGTCCGGTGCGGATATAGGCGCGACGCATCGGGGGCGTCGCCGAAAGAAGCGCTACCGGAGATGGGCATTCTTCGCCGTGGGGTTCAGCGGAAATATCAATATTTTGGCGATTTTGATATACCGAACTTCGGGCAAATTGCCTTTGGCGTGGCTGCGCGATGGCGTCGCGACCGCTGTCGGCGTCGTCGCCCCGGGCGGGCGAGCGGGTCACGCAACCAATGGCAAATATAATCAATTTTTGTGAAGTGTGCACCATCGCCGGTAACTTTTCTTCGCTTCGGATTTTTTTCTTTGCGTGCAGGCGGGCGATACAGGGCGGCATCAGCGCTCGGCGGTATCTTCGCTGAGCAGTTTGATGATGTACTCTTTTACTTCCGTATAGAATTCGTAGAGGAGTTGGTTAAGGTCGGGAAACATAGGTATATATAGTGGTTAAAGGTTATTCAGAGCTTGGGAAATGCCTCGGAAACGGTGCAAAGCACCGTCGCTACATTCGAGACACGGACAAATTGCCTGCGGCACCGCGCACCGGTCTGCGACCGACTTGCGCTATTTGCCGACACGCGAATTTTTTATAAATTTGTCACCACGAATTTAAGCGATATGCTTCACATGCTGAAACGGCAATCTTCGCCCGAATCGACTTTTTTTCAAAACCTTTCTTTAACCGGGAATTTCCCCTCTCACGCCGCAACTTTATGGACTTATCCACTTACGAAATTATCAGATGCGCCTATCGGTCGAGGCTGCTGCATCGCACCGAGGCGGGCTACCGGGCCACGGTAGGAGTGTCGTTTGAGACCATCCGCGACCGCCGCGATGATGAGGCGGCGATGGTGACGTATTACGACATGCTCGACCGCGAGTGCCGCAACCAGTGCGGCGAGAGCCTTCGCGCCATGGTCACGGACTACCTGCGCGCATCGGCCGCATGTGCCGGCGAGGCGTTTGACTGGCAGCAGCGGCGGCAGCTTGCGTCGCGCAAGAAGTTCTGCCGGTGGCTGTTTCGCCGCGTCTCGGCACCCGGCAAGAAGATCGAAGAGGAGGAGTCGCGCTATAGTAAGCGCGACTGCGACGAAGCGCTGAAAGCGGCATTTTACCCCGACGGCATCGAGGGTGACAGGGTGTATGACCTGATTTTCGTTATGCTCATCACGTTTGGCATCATCCGCCCTTGCGACCGCTCGGCCTCGCGCAGCCGCGACGTCAGCGAAGCCGACGCCATGGAGTCATTTCACAAGCTGGCCGACCTCGTCGGGCTGCTGCGCGACGACACTCCGCAGATGGGCGTGCTGCCGAAGCCGCAGGTGTTTGACATCGCTCTTTCAATTCTGTCGGGCGACATGAAGGAGCTCGTCGCTGACTGGTCAGTGGCAAGAATATGGGAGATGCTCAGCCGCATCGAGAATGCATGCGTGACGGTATCGTCGCCTCAGAAGACGGCCGACGCCGGGGTGAACCCAGTGGGATACATCATGCCGGGAATATGGATCGACGATGCCGACGGTGGCAAGTCGCGCTTCTGGATTTTCCCTGAAAACAAGATTATGGCATTCTGCTACGAGTGCATCGGCGGCTATGAGTGGGTGATGAGACCCTACGAATTTGTATTCTACCAACGCACCGGCGAACAGGAATTCGAGGATTTCTGTGTCATCACCACCGCCCGCGGCAATGAGCAGATCATAGAACAGGGCGGTGTGATGGATCCTGACCAGATGGTGACGGCTTCCTACACTCTCGGCCGCAATAACGGTTTTACATACTTCGGCAAAATATCCTTTACCCCGTTGACCGTCGATGCCCCTTCGTGGATGAACTGGCATTCTTTCCGTCGCCTCCGGCCCGGGAGCGAGCTCCACACCCGCTACTCCAGCCTGATAGCCGACCTCTACAACCCGGCCTCGCCGCTGTCGCGATTTTTCAGAAACGCGGCGCCATTTCTCACCGACGAGCTTAACGCCCTCGTAGCCATCGACAACGATTATATTTACCTGTCAGACCTTCAGATGCCCGACCGGTATGAGATGAGGTGTGACGTTGCCAATGATGAGCGGTACTGGTATGAGCCCGTGTACCGCACCGCGCCCAAAGGCACGAATCTCAGAGACATCGAAATATCGGAGGAGCATCCGCTGTATATCCTGCCGCGGTTCGCCGACCGCTTCAAGTCCGACCGCCACCGCCGGTTTGCCGAAGCGTGCCGCAACACCGATATCGGCAGTCAGATCACCATCTACCACACCGGCAGCAATCCGCGCAGAGTGCTGTGCTTCAACAATTTCAGCATCGTGTTTCCGCTCACCGACGACTACGCCGAGCTGCTCGGCTACGGCGTGGAGCGCATCACCCGCCGCTCCGACCTGCTGAGGTAGATTTCCGCCGTGAAAATCACATCGGCACTCAGAAAGCGCCCCTTACCAACTCCTGAAACTTCAGCGGAATGTCACCGGTCTCTGACCACCAGTGATCCTCGCCATCCTTGAGTACCCACACGTAAAACGAGTTGGCCTGCGTGTCATATGCCCATACCGCTGCCGGGTCGCAACACTGATGAGCCATGAATCCCGCGCCCCAATACATACCTTTACTGTATTCGACCGGAAACTCCACCTGAATAATATCACGCAGCGCGCCCACATTCATTATGCCCATCATATCCTGAAGGCGACCTCTCACCTTGCTGTCGTCAAACATCTTGAATTCCGACATATATTCGCCTATATGCTCCTTGAAATAGGAGTTGAGGGGCGTGTAGAGCATCGGCGCATTCACCACGGCTGCCACCACATCGTAAGAGCGACCCTTCACATTGCTCATCTTAGCCGTGAGATAACAGCGGTCAGTGAAGTCAACATTTGTCCACGTCTCCACGTGCTTGCCATGACAGTCGGTCACCACCCACTTCGAGTAAGGCGAATCAACGTCGGGGGCGAGATAGAGCCACGAGCATGGCACATCGCCGTCGCGGTCGAGCGTGGAGCGGTAGGCATACCTGCCTGAAACAATACCGCTGCCATCCCCGCAAAGTTCCATCACTATGGAATATCTGTCGCCTATCTTCCCCTCAAGATCAAATGTCTGACCCCAAGCGGGCTTCATCGCCAAGAGCATCAAAAATATCAACGCTGTCTTTTTCATAAGTCAGAATGAATAATTATCAATACGGCTACAAAAGTAACCATTTTTTCTATCTCCTAAAAGAAATAATGGCAGCCCCCAAAGACAAACATTTTTTAAAGTCCAGAATACAAAAAAAGCAAAGGGTAGCCTCACGGTCACCCTTTACTGCTTACACATAGTACTTAACGTCAGTGGATTTTCGTTTTATGCTTTCTTTTGTCTGACAAAGTTAAACCTTTTAGTTAAATTATGCAAGCATATATTAAGATTTTTATGCAGTTACGCGTCCTGATTACAAATAAATTAAGGGTCGCCACTATTGGCGCCCCTTAATTTTATTAAATTTTTGAAAGTGTTAAATTAATTTTTCCAACTTTTTGCCACCAAATTTATTGAAATCCTAACTATATGCGCAGTTAGTTAAACTACGTTAAATCAATTATTCAGCATACAAAATATAAGAGGTAAGCGGCTCAACCTTACCGGTGATATTGCCCTGCGACACGGTAAACTCAGCGCCGGTGAGCGCATCCTTATATATGCCGGCGGGAAGTGTGGTGGCGGCTGTTACCTCGGCGGGCGAATCGGAGAAGTTGACCACAGCCGCTCCGGCCTCACCGCGGCTCACCACTGCCACTGCACCGTCGGGCGTGGAGGCCACGCTCTCGGGCTGACCGTGCATGGCGCGGCGGAACTTGTTGGCAGCCACAACTTCGGGGTGCTTGAATTCGTCGTTACCGCGGGCGCCTATGCGGTTGTTGCCCCAGTAGTTGGAGCGGGAGCTTCCGGCGGGACGGCTGAAGAAGAGCGGCGTACCGTTCTGGCGTGCGGCGAGGAATACCCAGCCCATGCGGATAGCCTCGTCGGGGATGGCGGCCGATTCATGGGCGTTGGCATATGTGTCGTGGCTTTCCACCCAAGTGATAAGGGTGCCGGCGGGAGCCTTGGAATTCCAGTCGGAAAGATCGGCGGCATTGTAAGAGCCCTGTTCGAGCACGGTGCGCAGCGCATGTCCGTAGTTGCTGGCGGTAGTGCCTATATATTCGGCATACTCATCCTCCTTCACGTTTTTATCCTGAAGCACCTCGCCGTAGATAAAGAGGCTGTCGGCGGGCAGAGCGAGCGAGAGACCCTTCACAGCCTCGCGACCTGTGGCCACATCCCAGAAGTTATTGCGCTCGGCAAGCGAGTCGAGAGGATCGGAAGGAAGTCCGATATGCTTGGCGGTGTCGTAGCGGAAACCGCGTGCGCCAAGATTGATAAGGTCGTTGACGTAGGTGAGATAATAGTGCTGGAAGTCGGGATTCTCGGTATTCACGTCGGGGAGTCCGCCCATCTCGCCGGTGGTGCACTGGTAGCGGTCGTTCCACTCGGTGATGGGAGTGAAGCCGTTGGCATGAAACAGTTTGTCGTGACCGCCCACAGCTGCATCAAGGTCGGGGAGCACGGCAGTGTGATCCACGGCAGTGTGATTGGGAAGCACGTCGACGATAATTTTCACGCCATATTTCGCAGCCGAGTCAGCCATTGCCTTGAACTGGTCGCGGTTGCCAAGCAGATGGTTACCCACCTTCCAGTCGATGGGCTGATAATAATAATACCACTTTCCCTCCACCGAGTCGCCGGGCTGGGAGAAAAGAGCCATACCGCCGTTTTCACCCACGAAGCAGGTATTGGCGGGCGAAGTCTGCACATAAGCATAACCGGCCTCGGCTATATCCTTCATATTTGCGGCAATGGTGTCGAATGACCATGACCAAGCGTGGAGTATCACGTCGTCCTGAGTCTCGGCGCCGGGATTTTTCTCTTTGGCGGGAGAACAGCTCACTGCGGCAGCAGCCGCAAGGGCCAGCAGCGGTAAAAGATTTTTCTTCATGATAAAGTATTGACTGGTAAGTATGAATGATGATTAAATTGTCAGAACATATTGAGAGCCACGAGGTAGAGCAGCGTGGCGGGAGCCACGAGCAGCAGCGAGTCGATGCGGTCGAGAATACCGCCGTGGCCGGGGATGAGCTTGCCCGAATCCTTCACGCCGAGAGTGCGCTTGATCAGCGACTCCACAAGGTCGCCCCACGTCGCGAATGCCGATACCACAGCACCCATGGCTGCAAGCGCCTCTATCGAGGTGGCTTCGAAATACTGAGGGAAGCAATATTTGAAGATGAATGCCGAGCCGATCGTAAACAGAAATCCGCCCACGAGTCCCTCCATGGATTTTTTAGGCGATATGCGCGGAAACATGGGATGCTTGCCTATGAGCGAACCCACGATAAACGCGCCCGTATCGTTGAGCCATATCATTATAAACATCACCAGCAGGAGCGACCGGCCGTCGGGGACGGTGGTGATAAACGCGAGCAATCCCAGCGGAAGCGCTATATACATCTGCGCCATATAGGAGTAGGCGAGATTGTTGAGCGGCTGAGGCTCGCGGCTGTAAAGCTGGATGATGGGGCGAACGAGCAAATAAAGCAGATAAAGCAGCAGAATCGTGCCCTGAAGCACCGAAACCGAAAAATCCGTAACCCACGGAGCCGAACCGGTAAGAGCCATCGCCGTCAATCCGAGCGAAAGCACCAAACCGCCGGCCACATCCACCACCACGCCCGACGGATTGTCGCCGCGGTTGCCGGCATTGGCAAGATTATAGAACTCTACCATGGCAAGAATGGTGAACAGAGCCACAAAAGCCATGAACCACCAGCCGCCCGCAAGAATGGCACCCACTATCACGGCCACATATACGATGCCCGAGAGGCTGCGGAGCACGAGATTTTTCATACGCTATATAATGTTTAATAAGTGCAAAATTAATTATTAGGAGTCATTATAACAAATTAAATTAGTAAATTTGCGCACTCTATTTCACGCAATCTATGAAAATAGCCCATATCGACCTTGGCGAGCGACCTGTGATGCTCGCGCCGATGGAGGATGTGACCGATCCTTCGTTCCGTCTGCTCTGCAAGGAGCAGGGGGCTGACATGGTATACACCGAATTCGTAAGCGCCGACGCGCTGATACGCGACATTCCAGCCACAGTGCGCAAGCTTCATATCGACAGCCGCGAACGCCCCACGGCTATACAGATATATGGCCGCGAGACAGCCCCGATGGTCGAGGCTGCCAAGATTGTGGAGCAGGCGCAGCCTGATATTCTCGACATCAATTTTGGCTGTCCGGTCAAGAAAGTGGCCGGCAAGGGTGCGGGAGCCGGAATGCTGCGCGACATTCCCCGCATGCTCGAGATTACCCGTGCGGTGGTCGATGCCGTGAAGATTCCGGTTACCGTAAAAACCCGCCTCGGGTGGGACCACGAGTCGAAAATCATAGTCGAACTCGCCGAGATGCTTCAGGACTGCGGCATTGCCGCACTCACCGTCCACGGCCGCACTCGCTCTCAGATGTATACCGGCAGCGCCGACTGGGAAATGATAGCCCGCGTCAAGGCCAACCCACGCCTGAGAATCCCCGTGATAGGCAACGGCGACATCACTTCGCCCGAACTTGCATGCGAGGCTTTTGACCGCTACGGTGTCGACGGTGTGATGGTGGGACGTGCCTCGATAGGCGCGCCGTGGATATTCCGCGAGATCCGTCAGGCTCTCGACGGCAAGGCGATAGAACCGCTGTCGGTGGCTGAGAAGTTCTCCCTGCTGCGACGTCAGATTGCCGAGAGCATCGACCGCATCGACGAGTACCGCGGCATTCTGCACATTCGCCGTCATCTCGCCGCCTCGCCTCTGTTCAAGGGCATCCCCCACTTCCGCGACACCCGCATCGAAATGCTCCGCGCCGAGACCGCCGCTCATCTTGCCGAAGTGCTCGACCGGGTGCAAGAACTCATCACCGCCTCCGCTCAATGACACTCTCCTTTAATACGATAAGTTATGCTTAGATTCATCTCATTTCTTGCCCTCACGACGGCCATGCTTGCCGCCGAAGCCCAGTCACTTTCGACCTACAGCGTGAAGGTAGGCGATTTCGACCAGCTTTTTGTCAAGGGGCACATCAACGTCAACTATATTTCTGATCCCGACACTACAGGCATAGCCGTATTCGATGCTCCCGAGTCGGTAGTATCAGGTATCATGTTTCAGAACAAGTCGGGCAAGCTCACCGTCAAACTGTCCGACGAACTGAAAGGCGCCACCCAACTCCCCACCGTCAACGTCTATTCGGCGTTTCTCGTAAAGGCCGAAAACTCGGGCGACTCCACACTGAGGCTCGAGAAGGTGCAGCCCGTGCCTAAGATAAAGCTCAACGTGGTCAACAACGGGCGTATCGTGTGCCGCGACCTGCGGTCGCATCGCGTCGAGGCATCCCTTTCCACCGGGCACGGCGAAGTGGTGCTGTTCGGAAAGTGCGACGAGGCGGTCTACAACTTCGTAGGCGCCGGACTTCTACAGTGCGACGAGCTTGAGGCGCGCGCTGTGACCGTCAAGGCCTTCGGCACCGGTCAGGTGGGATGCTGGGCCACCGAATCGCTCAAGATCTACGGCGGCGGCTCCACCACCATATATTACAAAGGCTCACCGGCCGAGATTATTGACCGCGGCGTGGGCATAAAACTGCGGAAAATCGACGAGTGATGCCCGCTCCCGAGAGCCTCAAGACCGGCGTTGCGCGCACCCTGAAGTGGAACGTCATCGACCGCGTGTCATCGCAGGTGCTATATGCCGTAACGGGTATAGTGCTGGCCAACGCGCTTCCGCGCGAGGACTTCGGTCTGGTGGGTGCGATTCTTGTATTTCAGGCTTTCGCTTCGCTGTTTGTCGACAGCGGTTTCTCCTCGGCTCTCATTCAGGCGTCAGATCCCGACGAGAAAGATTATTCCACCGTATTCTGGTTTAACCTCCTGATGGCCTGCGGACTGTATGCCGTGCTCTTTTTCGTGGCGCCCCTACTCCCCGCATTGTTCAAGGCGCCGCCGGAGATAGTGCCCCTCGCCCGGGTAATGTTCCTGTCGTTTATCATCAATGCCGCGGCCATCGTTCAGGCCAACCGGCTCATGAAGCGAATGGACGTCAGGATGATAGCCGTGAGCAACAGCATCGGCCTCATCGTGAGCGCCGGCGTGGGCATAGCGCTGGCCGTTACGGGATTCGGAGCTTGGGCTATCGTGTGGCAGACCATCACGCTGGCCGTAGTCAAGACGGCGATATTATGGCTCACCGGGCACTGGCGACCGCTGTGGATACTGTCGCGGCAGTCGCTGGGCAAGTTTTTCAAGGTGGGATCGGGCGTGATGATAAGCTCGTTTCTCAACACGGTATTTCAGAATATCTACTCATTCTTCATAGGCAATCAGGTGGGCATGACCGCACTCGGCTATTACAGTCAGGCCGACAAGTGGAGCAAAATGCCCACGGCATCGCTCTCGCAGGTGCTCACCGCCTCGTTTCTGCCTGCCCTGAGCCGCGTTCGCCCCGAGCCCGAGCGGTTTGTGGCTGCGCTGGCCAAGATGTCGCGTTGCACTGCCTATCTGCTCTTTCCCGCAATGACGCTTCTCATCGTCATGGCCGAGCCGATATTTCACCTCCTGTTCGGCACGAAATGGGATGGCGCGATAGTGCTGTTTCAGATATTATGCCTGCGCGGTATCTTCACCGTGCTCCAGTCGCTATACAACAATTATATCCTCTCGGTAGGCGAAGCGAGGCTGCTTGTCATTACCGAGATAATGCGTGACGCGGCCGCCGTCGCGGCAATCCTTATCACCATACCCTACATCGGACTTTCCACCCCTGCCGATGTCACGCTCGGCATTGCCATATTCCTGTGGGGCCAACTTGCCGCATCGGTTATCACATGGGCGGTCACCCTATATCTCACAGCCCGCGTCACCCCTCGGAGCGCTATCGCATATCTTGCCGACCTGCTCCCCTACATCATTCTGTCGGCCGTCGCCGTGGCGCCTGCATGGCTCATAGGCCGTATGGCCTTTGCTCCCGCCCTCGCCCTGCTGCTGCAAGGCGTCACCTCACTCGCCCTCTACACCGGCATCTGCGCCCTCACCGGCTCACGCATCCAGCGCGACGCCCTCGCCTACCTCCGCGGCAAGTGACGGCGTGTCGGAGCACCTACATAGGTCAACGCCCCACGATTTTTACATCATCGTCAGCTATTATATACTATCCGATTTCCGTGAAAAAAATTTCCCTTCTTGGATTAAATGTCATAAATTTGTAAATCAATTCTGTATCTGATAAGCAAACATTCCATCCATGAACCATAACTGGGAGTACCGACAGCTCGGTGACATTTGTGATATAAAGACCGGTAAATTAGATGCAAATGCAAAATGCCCTAATGGTAAGTATCCATTCTTTACTTGTGATGCAAAACCGTATAAGATTGACACATACGCTTTTGACGAAGAAGCTATTTTAATATCTGGAAATGGCTCTAATGTTGGACATGTTCATTACTATAATGGAAAGTTTAATGCATATCAACGCACTTATGTATTGTCAAATATAAAACATGTTATACCTCATTATTTAGAAATTTTCCTTAAGGGATTCCTGCGCCCTTATATTTATAATATTAAGAAAGGAGGATGTATACCATTTATAACCCTCCCCATGTTAAAAAATTTTCCTATACCTTCTCCTCCGCATTTATTACAGGAGCAGATTGTTGCCGAACTCGACCAAATCAACGCCCTGATTACCAAGAACCGAGAGCTGCTCTCGCATCTCGACTCACTCGCGCAATCGGTTTTCTATGACACTTTCGGCGATACTATTACTAACCCTAAGGGATGGGAAGTCTATTCATTGGAAGAATGTGTAAGCCCCGACTGTTCAATATCTTATGGAATAGTACAACCGGGGGAAGATTATGTCAATGGAGTACCGGTAGTTAGACCTGTTGATTTTACCCATAGTAGGTTTGTTTCAGTAAATAATCTTAAATGTATAAATCCGGAAATTTCAGATTCATATAAGCGAACTATTCTTTGTGGTAATGAGATTCTAATTTGTGTGCGAGGTACAACCGGATTAGTAAGACTTGCTGATATGTCTTTAGCTGGCTGCAATGTGACGCGAGGTATTGTCCCGCTTATGTTTCCTGCCACAATTTCAAGGACATACCTATACGAATATCTAAAACAAGATAGGCCACAGGATTTTATAAAATATTATACACGAGGAACAACACTAAAGCAAATCAATTTATCTGATTTAAGGAAGTTGCCGCTTTTACTTCCGCCTCTCGCTTTGCAAGTGGAATTTGCGAGGAAGATGGATGCGATTGAGGCACAGAAGGCGAAAGTCGAGACAGAGATTGCCGAGCTTGAGACACTACGCGACGCGCGCATGGATTACTGGTTTGCCTGATTTTACTTGACTATCAGAATATTGTGTCAAGCGTAGGGACATCGCTTCGCGATGTTTCGGAGGAGCGCCTGAGGCAATGTTTCCCCAGAGATGCGCGAGGTAATACGTTGTGCATCACCAATGTAGGGACGGTGCTTTGCACCGTTTCCGAGTGTTGCAATGCGGTAATCACTGATGACAAGGTTCAACCTCTCCGAGGTTGGATAGGTATTGGTCATGCTACCCCGGGTGGCAAGCACCCGGGGCTATAAAGATCACCACCCCTCCGGGGTGTATCGCAATCAGTTAATATTCAATCCAGTAGGGACGCACACTCGGGTGCGTCCGGCAGAGCAATTCTCAAACTATACAACGGCAAATTTCATGCAAATTTGCCGTTATTTAGTATTGTAACTTCTTATATTTCACCGCGATGATTCAGCTAAACTTCGGCAAAATATGGAGCGGGGGTCACCGCCCCCGCCGCTCTCGCGATATGGCAATTTCCGTATTATCCTCCGACCCCTCGCTTGAGCGTGGGGCGGCGCCCGCCGGCTGCAATATAATATATTGTGGTTTTTGTTAATTTTTTGGAGGCGAGGGGGATTTTCGTTATCTTTGCATTTAGAATATACTTAACCTTAATAACCCAACTGTAATTTCTATCATGAAAAAATTTCTGCTGACAGCCTTTCTCGCTGCCGGAGCACTTGCCTCGACGGCTGCCACGCCTCAGGCCGAGGTGCTTGACCGCGGCGTTGTGGCCGTGAAGACCGCCGACGGCGTTTATGTGTCGTGGCGCTCTCTCACTTCCGACGGCGATGCTACCTTCGATGTGTATCGCGACGGCGTGAAAGTCAACTCCGAACCTATCTCTTCCGTAACATCATTTACCGACCCCGCCGGTACTGCCGGCGCCACATATGAAGTGAAAGCCAACGGACTTACCGGGCTTACCGCTTCAGGCACTGCCTCGGCTTGGGAACAGAATTATCTCAAAATCCACCTCAACCGCCCCGAAGGCGGTTCGGTAGGTGCCGAAGGCGAGACTCCCCATTCTTACACTTATGTCCCCGATGACTGCTCGGTGGGCGACGTTGACGGCGACGGCGTGTTTGAACTTTTTGTAAAATGGATGCCCTCCGATGCCAAAGACAGTGCTTCGAAGGGATTCACCGGTCCTACCATAATCGACTGCTACCGCATGGACGGCACTCAGCTGTGGCGCATCGACCTCGGACATAATATCCGCTCGGGTAATCACTACACGCAGTTTATGGTCTATGACTTCGACGGCGACGGTTGTGCCGAGATGATATGCAAGACTGCTCCCGGCACCAAGGACGGCAAAGGCAACTGGGTGCTCATGGAGGGCGACAAGGAGACCGACGACTACCGCATGCACACCGACGTTCCTCAGAAGATATTCGGCCACGTGCGCGGCGGAGCAGAGTATCTCACCTGCTTCTCCGGCAAGACCGGCGAGGAGCTGTCGACCATCGCCTACAAGCCGGGCTATAGCAGATACAGCACCTCGGTGTGGGGCGACGATTATTGCAACCGCGCCGATCGCTACCTTGGCGGCGTAGCTTACCTCGACGGACTGCATCCGTCGGTAATCATGGCCCGCGGCTACTATCGCGGCGCATTTGTATGGGCAGTGGACTTCCGCGACGGCAAGCTGCAGGAGGTATGGTTCCATGAGTCAAACAAGACCGGTCAGGGCCTGTGGGGCGAGGGTGCCCACGCGCTCACCGTGGGCGACGTTGACGGCGACGGCAAGGACGAAATCGTATACGGCGCCGCATCTCTCGATCACGACGGCACGCTGCTCTACCGCACCAACCCGCTGACCAACAACAAGGAGGGTCACGGCGACGCTCTGCATCTGGCCAAGATGCTTCCTGACCGCGAAGGCCTGCAGGTGTTCATGCCTCATGAGGACAAAGATCCGTCATATCCCTTCGACACCGAGATGCGCGACGCCCGCACCGGCGAAATCATCTTCTTCAAGCCGCAGAGCGGCAATGACATAGGCCGCGGTATCGCCGCCAATGTATCGTCGGCATTCCCCGGCTACGAATACTGGGCTGCAAGCGATGCCAACGTCTACAGCTACGGAAAGGCAATAGCTTCCAACCGCCCGCCCATCAACTTCCGCGTATACTGGGACGGCGACCTGCTCGACGAGCTTCTCGACGGCACTTCTGTTTCAAAACCGGAGCCTGATTTCTCGCGCATCAACACCGTGGTCGACTTCTCGACCATCGCCAACGTAGAGTCGTGCAACGGCACGAAGGCTACACCCAACCTTCAGGCTGACCTCTTCGGTGACTGGCGCGAGGAAATAATCCTCCGCGACAAGTCAACGCTGAGCGACCTCTACATCTTCACCACCACTATCCCCACCACCTACAAGCTCCCCTGCCTGCTTCAGGATCACCACTACCGCATGGCTATCGCATGGCAGAACACCGCCTACAATCAGCCCCCTCATCTGAGCTACTGCCCCGAGGATACATATGCCACCAACGCAGCCATTCTGCTTCGTGAAGGCACCGCATCCCAGCTCATCAACCTCGGCGATGCCATCGACCCCGTCACAGTTGCTGTATACCGCGCCGAAGCGCTCGTTTGCTCCGAGCTTCCCGAAGGTCTCGTGTGGAGCTACGATGCCTCGGCCAAGACCGGTACACTCTCCGGCACTCCCGCAGCAGCCGGCGATTATGCCGTGACCATCTCGTCGACCGGTGCCGCTTCCGATAGCGAAAACGCCGTGTTTACCGTTAAAATCAAGGTGGTAAAGACCGTAGAGCTTACTCCCATGGTATACTATTCATGCGACGCTCCCGGCGAGACGCTTCTCAACCAGCTCGGCGACGACGCCACTCTTGCCGCAGGCAGCGTTGAGGCGGTTGAAGGCATGAAGGGCAACGCCGTGCAGCTCAACAGTGGTGCATATTACATTCAGGCTCCCGATGAAAAATTTGCCCTCGGCGCCGATGACTTCACCGTAGAGTTCTGGATGAAGAGCGCCGACGATGCCGCATATATCCTCCACGCCGGTTCTCATACCAAAAACGACGCTACCGGCGCCACAGGCAACTGGATGGGCTTCGAGCTGAAAAATGCGGTACTCTACTTCGCCATCGACGATGACAAGACCAAGAGTCAGGCCTACGTGAAGGAAGCCGACAAGTGGATGGACAATGAATGGCACCATGTAGTGGGAGTACGCGACACCTATGCATCGAAACTCTACCTCTATGTCGACGGTCAGCTCGTGGCTACAGGCGACGACAACACCGGAGCCGTAGCCTGCGAGAAAGAAAACTTCGTGATAGGCAACTGCAACGTTGGCTTCGACAATCCGTTTGCCGGCGCGCTCGACGAGCTCTACATATACAGTGGCGCTATGCCCGCCGAAAAGGTTGCCGAGCGCTTCGCCACCACAGGCAAGGATCTCGCCTACTATCCGTTTGACGAAGTGGGCGAAACTACCCCGAATCTCGTATTTGGTGTGGCCACCGCTAATGACGGCACACCCGTTGCTGTAGACGGAGTGAAAGGCAATGCCGCTCAGTTTGCCGACGGCGCCCACTACCTGCAGGAAGCCTATGATGCCATACAGCTTGGCGAAAGCAGCTTCACAGTGGATATGTGGATGAAGTCGACCGACGCCGACGCCTACATATTCTTCAAGGGCAGCCACGCCAAAAACGACGACATGAAGACCACCGGTCACTGGATTGGTCTCGAGCGCAAGAACGGCTATCTCTGCTTCTCGATCGACGACGACTCCAAGAAGACCGACTGCAAGCTGGCCGATGCCAACTACGCATTTGACGGCGCATGGCATCATGTAGCATGCGTGCGCGACTTCGCCGAGAAGACCATGGTACTCTACATCGACGGTGTTGAAGTAGCCCGCACCACCAACGTAGCTACCGGCGCCATCGCCGACAACAACGAGCCATTCCGCATCGCCATCTCCGACGAAGCTGCACGCCCATATGAAGGAGCTCTCGACGAACTCACCATCCGTCCCGTAGCCCTCGCTGCCGATGACATCAAGGCCATCTACGACACTTATGCCGCAGCAGGCATTGCTGAAACCGTAGCAACAGCCGCAGCACAGCGCAGCTATCTCGTCGACGCTTTCACCGGCCGCATCATGGCCACCGCCAAAGGCGACAACGTAGCCTCCCTCATGGAGCGTGCCCAGCCCGGCATCTATGTGGTGGTAATCGAC
>JAIDUB010000112.1 GCA_029060405.1 Duncaniella sp.
TGTACGCAAATAATCAGACGAAAAACTTCCTCCGAACTTGCTCCCACATACTTGATGGGACTTTTTCAGTGCCCTCGTATCTATTGCCGTCCTACTGCTTGAGGCGTCTCGCATTGCCTTACCTATGTCGGACGGCAACGCAGAAGCCCACGCCAGTATATGCAATCTTTGCTCCGGACATATCTCTCACGAGATTACAAACCGAAGACAAGGTATTACATTACCACGGGCATCTACCGTTGCTCAATCCTTGACATAAGTATGAAAGTTTGCGAGACTTTTCAAGCAGTCAAGAATCAGCGCGGATAAACGCTTTTTAATCAGTATGTTCACTGCATCCCGCACCGCTTAACCCCAGACCGGGGGTTGGCTCGGTTAAGAACCTCTCCCTACTGGCGTGGTCTGCGAGACGGTCTGCGACTGCAAAGTTACAAAAATTTTCTATACGTGTCAAAAGAATTCCCATTATAAAAATTTTTTGCGATGCTTCGCGTGCTTGTTCAAGTCCATCTTCATTAAAATCAGACAGAATTCCCGATTAATTTAGTAAATTCGCCATTAGAAAAGATTTATTAACTTTGCAACTATAATCTATCAATCATGGGACCAATAGAAAATATACAAAAAATCGCCATAATAGGTGGAGGAAACATGGGTGGAACGCTTGCGGCTGCTCTCGTGGAGAACCGATTGTTAAAGGCCGACAATATCGTCGTGGCTACACCTAACCCTCATAAGTGCGCCAACCTGTCAGCCAACGGGGTCAAAGTAATTACATCGAACAGTGAAGCTGTAATTGGCGCCGATCTCGTAATTATAGCCGTGAAACCGTGGATTTTACACGATGTTGTGGCTCAGATCAAAGAGTATGTAAAGTGTGATACCGAGATTTCGGCCATCGTGGCAGGAGTATCGTGTGATGAGTTAAAGAACATGTGGGGAACGCGTTGCCCGGATGTACTGTCAATCGCAATGCCCAACACAGCCATGAAAGTACTGGAATCGATGACTTTCATTGTACCCGTGACAGGAGCTCCGGAATTAGCGGGCGAATTGTTCGCAAGGTTAGGAGATGTCGAAGTCATTGCGGAGAAACAGCTCGGAGCCGCTACCGCTCTGGGTTCGTGTGGCATCGCTTATGCCATGCGCTATATCCGCGCTGCCATGGAGGGAGGCACCGAACTCGGTTTTAGCCCTGAAACAGCCAAGGGAATAGTGTGTCAGACAGTGCTGGGAGCAGTCAAACTTATCTATAATCCCTTTACGCATCCTGAGGTTGAGATCGACAAGGTAACTACTCCCGGCGGACTGACGATACGCGGACTGAACGAAATGGAGAAAAACGGGTTCTCGGCGGCCGTCATCGCCGGATTAAAAGCATCGGCAAAATGAGCAGAATAGTAGTAAAAGTGGGCAGCAATGTGCTGACTCGTCCCGACGGAAAGCCCAACGTGACCAACATGTCGGCACTTGTGGATCAGATTGCTCACCTCCGTGAGCACGGTCATGAGATAGTTCTCGTGTCGAGCGGCGCAGTGGCTTGCGGCCGTGGCGCGGTGACTCCTTCGCATCAGCTCGACGCCGTGGCTTCACGCCAGTTGTATTCCTCGATAGGACAGATCAAACTTATAAACCTATACAATCAGCTTTTCGGCGCCTACGGAATCGTTGTCGGGCAGGTGCTGACTCAGAAGGAAAACTTCTCGTCGCGCACATCGTATCTCAATCAGCGGGCGTGCATGCTCACCATGCTTGAAAACGGCGTGCTCCCGATAGTGAATGAAAATGACACGGCAAGTCTTACGGAATTGATGTTTACCGACAACGACGAACTTTCAGGACTCATAGCTACAATGACCGATGCCGATACGCTTGTAATCCTGTCGAATGTCGACGGTATCTACACCGGGTCGCCCTCCGACCCGTCATCGGAACTGCTGCGTGTCATCGAGCCGGGACGCGATGTGAGCGAATACGTCGTAGCCGCCAAGAGCGGATTCGGCCGAGGTGGTATGGGCACGAAGTGCGGCATAGCCATGAAAGTGGCGGCCGAGGGTGTGGCCGTGATCATAGCCCGCGGCGACCGCCGGAATGTGCTCATAGACATAGTGGAACATCCCGACAGCGTGGACCACACACTTTTCAGCCCTGCGGTGGAACCGCTGAGCACCATCAAGCGCTGGCTTGCCCACAGCGGATCTTTCACCAAAGGCTCGGCAACAGTAAATGCCGAAGCAGCCCGGGCTCTTATCTCCGATCAGGCTGTCAGTCTGCTGCCGGTGGGCGTGACGGCTGTAGAGGGAGAATGGGAGGAAGGTGACATTATTTCAATCATCGATCCCGAAGGCGCAGTGATAGGCATGGGTCGCGCTTCACTGTCGTCGGCCGAAGCTGCCGCCGTGATAGGACAGCACGGCCATCGTCCACTCGTTCATTATGACTATATGTATATCGAATGATACTGACTTTGTTATGACTCACTTCAACGAAATATTCGACCGCGTAAAAGCGGCCTCACGCATTATCGCACCGCTCCACGATTCCGAGCGCTCCCGTGTGCTTGATATTCTTGCCCGACTCGTGGAAGAAAACACGCCGGAACTTCTCGAAGCAAATGCATGCGATCTTGCACGCATGGATAAATCCAACCCCTTGTATGACCGTCTGCAACTTACACAGGGCAGACTTCAGGCCATAGCCGATGATCTGCGCCATGTGGCACGTCTCGACTGTCCCGCCGGCGAGGAAATCGAGCGGCGCACCCTGCCCAACGCCATATTGCTGCGGAAAATTCGTGTGCCGTTCGGTGTTGTAGGCGTGGTGTATGAAGCTCGGCCTAATGTCACTTTCGACGTCGCCGCGCTCTGCCTGAAAAGCGGCAACGCCTGTATATTGAAAGGAGGCAGCGATGCCGGGCAATCCAATCAGGCGGCCATAGAACTGATTCATCAGGCGCTGAAGGAAGCCGGACTTCCTGCTGATTCCGTAATGCTTTTACCCTCTACTCACGAAGCTACCGAAGCGATGCTTAGTGCAGTGGGGAAAGTGGATGTGTGCATACCGCGCGGAGGTCGACGGCTGATCGACTTCGTGCGCGACACGGCCCGGGTGCCCGTGATAGAGACCGGAGCGGGAGTCGTGCACATGTACTTTAACTCGTCGGCTCGCGAGGCTATAGCACGCGCTGTGGTCGATAATGCCAAGACCCGCCGAGTGAGCGTATGCAATGCCCTCGACTCGCTGCTTGTCGACCGTGCGCTTTTACCGGTTATTGCCGATTGGCTCAGCCCGCTTGCCGAAAAGGGAGTTGAGCTGCATGCCGACGTCAGTGCTTTTGACGCCCTGCTCAGCGAGGGCTATCCTTCGCATCTGCTCGTGGAAGCAACCGATGCCGACCGTGACCGCGAGTGGATGGACATGAAAATGGGAGTATATACCGTGGATGGAGCCGACGAGGCAATAGCCCATATCGCCGCCCACGGATCAGGTCATAGCGAAAGCATCGTAGCCGAGGATAAGAAAGCAATAGATCTTTTCACCTCACAGGTCGATGCCGCATGCGTGTATGTCAATCTCCCCACCTCGTTTACCGACGGCGGCCAGTTCGGGCTCGGGGCTGAGATAGGAATATCGACACAGAAACTCGGACCGCGCGGACCTATGGGACTGCGCGAAATCACTACTTACCGTTACCTGCTCGAAGGTGACGGACAGATACGCTCGTGACCATGAAAAGTATGTTGCTCATAATTGACCCGCAGGTCGATTTCATTGACGGCACCCTTCCCGTACCCGGAGCGCCGGAAGCGATGGATGCCCTCGCCGGTTACATTGCAGACAATTCTGACAGATATGAAGTAATAGCATTGACAGCCGACTGGCATCCCGCCGACCATCATTCGTTTATGGACAACGGAGGGGAATGGCCGGCGCATTGTGTACACGACTCAGCCGGAGCCGCCATATGGCCGGCACTTTACGATGCCGCGCTTGAGACCGGCCGCAGAGTCGAGGTTTATCACAAAGGTGACCGCGCCGAAGTTGAGGAATATTCCGTATTTCAGAATCCGCGTTCGCGCGAATCACTCGTCGGCCTTATCCGCGACCTTGGCATCACCGACATAGACATATGCGGCCTTGCCGGCGACGTATGCGTGCTCTCCTCTCTGCGCAACGGTCTCACCCTCCTGCCCGACGTAAAATTTCATGTACTTCTCCCCTACTCCCCATCTCTCGATGGCGGCACGGCTCTCGCATCTTTCATTGAGTCACGCAAGTTGTGACGGCTTTACATTATTGTGACAATCAGTCATATTTTTCAGGATACACTTTGATATTCATAAAAATATGACTAATTTAGACGCGTTTTTGCGACACGACCTGTTTATGCCATAAAAACACTTATTTACTCGTTACAACTAACAATTTATCATACTTACTACATTTAACTAAATTTTTTACCGATGAAAAAATTTTACTTTTTAATGCTTGCTATGCTCGTAGCTTTCGGAGCTAAAGCATGGTCGGTCAAGTTCACCAATCCCGACAACTGGGCTCAGGTTTTCGTTTATACATGGAACGCAGCCGGAAATCAAAGCGGCGCTTGGCCCGGAACTCTTATGACCAAAGCCGGCGATGTCTGGACTTATGAGGCAGATACTGATATGCCTGAAAAAATCATCTTCAACGGTGGTAACGGTCAGCCGCAGACCAACGACCTGAATTTTGTAGATGGCGCCACATACGATAAGAATGGTGTTTTAGGTGCAATAATCACCTACGAAAAAATATACATTCCTTATTATCAGTACAAGCAGGCCACAGCCTATATATACTCATGGTCCCCCGGAATTTTCGGCAATCCCGGCACCGAGATGACTAAGGTGACTGAAAACGGCATCGAATTCTGGATGGCTGAAGTTAATTCCGATCTTCTCCCCGCTAAGGTTGATGGCTGGATGCTTCACAACGGATCTTGGGGCGACAAGACCGGTGATATTGCTTCGGTAGAATTTCAGGCTAATTACGTGTATTCCATCACTGATGCATCGGCTACTCCGCTGGCTGATTACAAACTCCCCGATAGTACCGATGATGTGATCACTTACGAAATTCGCGGACAGCTTTTCGGCAACCCCGAATGGGAAGATTACAAGATGACCGAAAGCAACGGCATTTGGTCATACACCGGTCAGGCCGTGCCCGGCAACTTCGGTATCAAGCAGATGACCAACGGCACTCAGACCGCATGGTACAGCGCTCCCGGTGCATATGAAATCAACGCCAACGGTGTATATACCTGCTCAGCCGAGGGAAGCAACAATTTCGCCAATATGCTCACCGGCGAAATCACCCTTTCATTTGATCCCGCCGCACTTACGCTGACCGTTTCTGGTAATGGTTCAACTCCTGAAATCGATTACACCACATGGTATCTCAACGTGCCCGGTGACTTCAACGAATGGAATCCCGAAGGTGTACCTTTCAACGCCGAAGGTATTGCCACCGCAACCGGTCTCAACATCGGCACAAGCACATTTAAAATCAAATTGTGGAACGGATCAGCCGACGTATGGCGCTCCAACGGCACTGAGATCGTAATAGATCAGGAAGTGACCCTCACCGAGAATCAGGAAACACCCATGATTATCGCCGGAGCTACCGACGATGACATATTCGACGTGACTTACGACGCTGTAAATAACGTTATGGTTGTAAAGAAAACAGGATCGTCAGGAATCGAATCTATTTCAGCCGAGACATCAGCTCCCGCAGAATATTATAATCTTCAGGGCATCCGTGTCAACGCCCCCGTCAAGGGCGCCCTCTATATCGTGCGTCAAGGAAACGACGTTAAGAAAGTTCTTGTAAAATAATTCCTGCCCGATACCTTTTAAGAGGCTGCGCCAACAAGACGCAGCCTCATTTTTATGCGTTGTAAAAACACAGCCAAACAGCTAATTATCAGAAAATCATACGCATATTACGTAGGGACATCGCTTTGTGATGTTTCCCGACAACGCAAAATGGTAATTTCAAAAGAAGCTCTTGATAATCATCAAAGTAGGGATGATGCTTTGCACCGTTTCGGAGAAGAGTACCTGCAGCGCAGGTGTTTATACAATGGCGTGTCGGTTGAGGCTTCGCCGAAACCACACGAAATAAACTACTTACATATTCCGCACTCGCGGGAGCGTGTGCATTTTTATTGGAGAGGGATTTTTCGTCGGGTTTCGGCAAAGCCTCAACCACGACGCTATTATGCTTTCACCTGCGCTGCAGGTGATATTTATCATGATGCCTACTTCCTCCGGGTTGCATGGTTTGTGGTATGGAGTGATGGCGGCAGCTATGGAGAGGCAATTACATCCCGGAGGGAGAGTCAGCTTTTCAACCGCGGGTGTTTGCCACCCGTGGATAGCGCATCCCCCTCAACACCAGTCCCGGAAGGGCTGAACAGCGTGACGGCATTATTCAACCTCTCCGAGGTTGGATGTGATTGTGGCATGCTACCCCGGGTGGCGAGCACCCGGGGCTATAAAGATGGCTAACCCTCCGGGTTGCATGGTTTGCGGCATGCGGCGCCGGGAAATTACAATTTTGCTACACCCGGGAAACATCGCAAAGCAATGTCCCTACGCCTGATACACAAGACATTACGTATTATCAAATCTTCATTTGTAGGTTATAGAGCGGGGGTCGCTGACCCCCGCCGCTGTGGCAAGAGGGTAATTTCTCGCGCTGACCATTCACTTCATGCATTTATCGGCGGCGGGGATCGGCGACCCCCGCTCCATATATATAACAGAGGTCGCACCCTACTAAGATGCGACCTCAATTACGTTTTGCTATAACTGTATTACTTCACAGCCACTTTCTGAGCTTTACCGCCCTTGACCATGATATAGATGCCCTTTTCGGGATTATTTACCCGCTGACCCTGAAGGTTGTAGAATTCGGCATTGCCGTTTTCAGCAACAACCTCCTCAATCATAGTGGTGTCATCTTTCACTTCTTTAGCTTTAACAGGAGTAGTGATGAAAGTACCGTCGGCCTTGGGATATACAGCCATTGTGGTGACATTCTTCACGGCAATACCGGTAGCGCCTTCTTCTACAGGTGCTTTATAGCTAAGCTGAACTGTAGGATTCTCCTCTGTTACTTCATACTTGTTGATACCACTCTTGGCAACAACGCCTTCACGTGCGGGAGCGGCGGCAGGAGTTTCGGGATTCATGATAGCGGCAATCTGCTCGTCGGTAACACCATTGTCCATCGAATCGTCGAATGCGTAAAGAATAGTCACGCCATTGCCTGCGCCGAGCTTCATGGTGCAGCTGTAGGTGATATCGCCATTATCATCAGGCTCACCGGCTGTATCAAAAGTCACGTCAGCAGTAGGATGAGTAAGAGCGTCGAGTGTACCTTCGCAAGGCACTGCGTTATGGTCGCGTACCCAGTTTTCTTTATCTACATTCTCAGCCTCATCATAAGCATGATAGTGATAAGTCACCTCGTGCATGCGGCCTGCGCTCAGACCGGTAACCTTAACACTCTTTGCACCCTTACCGCTCTTGAGTTCCTTTACGGGGTCATCTTTGCCAACTTCCTTTACTACCACATGAGCATAGTATTCATGTTCACCATATCGGTTGATGGAGAGGGTGACACCGGTTTCAGAAGTTTCTACTTCGTCATCGGCATCTTCTATGAATGGAATCGGAGTAACTGCGGGACGGGCGGCCTCAGCTACATTCCACACGAAAGATGCTCCCTTTACAGGAGTACCACCGGTCCAATTTTCATACTCAACTTCTTCAGGTCCGTTTTCACCTTCGATTTCGACCTTGAGAATTTCACGCTCACCGCCAAGCATAAAGAAGCCGTCGGGGAAGCGAAGTTCATTCTCGCCCTTGTATACAATTACATCTTCAGTCAGATTAGAGAACACAACCTCAAAATCGGTAGGATTGTCAGTACCGCCATCAAAGCTATTACCACTTATAGCGTGGATACCGATCTTGTTATTATCGAGTATATCCTTGGGATCTGCCATAGCCGAAACCTCAAATACTTTATTTCCATCATTGTAGAGAATAGCAGGAGCGGTACATTCACGATTCACGTGCACACCGGCCTCAAGAGTGATCTTGACGGTTGCGAGTCCATCATCATCACCAGCAGCCTTAAATGCTTCGGCATTTTCATAGTCGCCCTCGGCGGGAGCAACAGGTGCTTCGCCGGCAAGGAGTTCCTTGACGGTGATTACGGTAGGATCATATACCGTAAATGTCTTTGCTAAATAGTCAAATGAGAATTTGACTACCTTATCCTTATAACCTTCAGGGAACTTCCAGTTACCCTGATTATCTTTATGAGCCTGTGCAGTGTAAGAACCCTTTGTAAATGTGACGTTCACAAACTGACCGTTAGGCGCACCGCTACCATAAGATCCGGTATTCCAGTCACCATCATGATTAGAATAGATACGGAATTCCTCACCTGTTACCTTGACATCTCCGGTGTAAATATAGCTGTCGGGGGTGTCAGTGGTAAGATCCACATCTTCAGAATTAATATCCCATCCTGTACCGCCGCCGATTACATAAAGCTTTTCAGGTCGGTTGTCAATCACTGCAGTCGAAGCAACATACATGGTACCGGGAATATATTCGAGATCGCGGGTTTTCTCCCAATCATATGCTTCGGTATGATTGTGCGAGTCGTCAAAGCAAGAGAAAATGATTTTTTCGGCATTGGCAAATTCTACTACGAATACTTCCTTATCATTAACAGTCTTGGTAGCTGTAATGGCATTGCCGGGCCAGCTTCCGTTATATGTTACGACATTATCACCTTCACCGCTCCACACGTAAGCATATACGGTCGACCAATTAAGATCATTGTAGAAATAGAGTTCATCTCCAACTGCGGGCTGAAGATCATCTTTAGTAATATTAGCGTATCCGGAGGGATTGTATATACCGAACGGGACGACGCTGGCACCCTGTATATTGCCTGTCTGCTTACCGTCACCGCTATTGAAAATCATATTCTGGAGAGGATTTGATTCATTTACCTCGGCATAGTAATAATCTTTACCGTCAGCTAATGTTTCGGTTTCAGTCAACTCCTTTCCGGGCCAACCCAAACCCCATGCAGAAGGCTCCCAAGTATGAATATACACTTTATTCCAGTTATCTGCATTAAGGAAATAATAACGAATCTTAGGTTCTTCGTATGCTACGAAATGATTATTTACAACGGTACCGATACGACCTTCATTATTATACACGGCATTGTCAGCTGCAATGAGGTTAGAGGTCTGGCCGCCATTCCAGTTGAATATCAGTTTTTCAGCAGCATCACTGATCACCTCGACGATATAAGTTTTTCCGTCAATGGTTTCAGTAGATCCTGAAATCGGCGAACCGGGCCATGTACCATTCGGGTATTGCTCAGGACTTCCACCCCAAGTATAAATATTAATTGTGGTAGATTGCGTCACTCCCGAGGGTCTCTCGAAATAGACAGTCTTGGCTGACCCGACAAGAATGCCGAGCACAGCAAACATACATAAAAGTAATGTTTTTTTCATGGAATCAAGTTGTTAAATTATTGTAAATAGATATGTTAGTTACTAATTTTTCTGTTAAGTTTATCTCTACATCGTCTTTTTCTCGGCCATGTATTTTCTTTCACCGACAGTAATAATGTAAATGTGTATATTGAGCTGAGTAGATAATGCGGCGCAAATATAATGCTTTTTTACAATATCCTCAATAATATTTCATAAAATTGTAACATCTAAATCACTCTTTTGAAGCGATTTTAAGACGCAATGATACACAACTGTCAACAGAGGCCAAACTACACTATTATTTTCTGAAAAGGCTGGGGAGGAAGAGGGTGAGGTAGTCGCGCCAGTTGGTCCATGTGTGGCCGCCGGCTGACTCGTGATATTCATACGACAATCCGAGGCCGTCGAGCATATCGCGGTAGTCTTTGTTGAGATCATAGAGAAAATCCTCATCGCCTATCGCTATCCAGTAGAGAGCGGGTGATGCGGCAAACTGATGGCGAAGCGCCTCGCTAAGCCCTTCATCATCGGCTGATACACCTGAGCCATTCCACCTCACGGCTGCCGAAAAAAGTCCCACGTAGTCAAACATATCGGGATTCCACAGCGATATGCGCCACGAATGACCGCCGCCCATCGACAATCCGGCAATGGCACGACCTGACTTATCTGTTATGGTAAGGTAGTGGGTATCAACATAATCCACTATCTCCGGAAATGATTTTTCAAATTTTCCATATTCGGCTACCGAATCCTCGCCCTTAGGTGTATACATTCCGCGGCCGGTTTCGCCGGGAGCAGCGGCAAGGTTACCGTTACCGTTAGGCATCACCACAATCATAGGCTCGACCTTGCCCTCGGCAATCATATTATCGAGTATCATCACCGCGCGACCGAGTTCGCTCCATGCGTTCTCGTCACCACCCATTCCGTGAAGCAGGTAAAGAACCGGATAACGGCGCTCACCGGCGGGATCGTAACCCGCGGGGGTATAGACAGTCATGCGTCGCTGCATTCCGAGCGCGGGAGATTCATACCACACTTTTGATACATTACCATGAGCCACGTCATGCACCGCATAGAGATCAGCATTACCGCCGGGGACAATCACCAAGCTCGACAGCGCCGCTATATCGCGTGCGGTATAAATGTTGGCCGGATCGAGTGTGCGCACGCCGTCGACTTCAAAACTGTAAGTATACAGATCGGGGCGGAGTGGCGAAGTTGTCACACTCCATACTCCGGCAGAGTCCTTGGTCATTTCGAGTGGCTCTCCTACCCCGTTAACCATTACTTTACCTGCATGAGGGGCCTTGATGGAAAATGTCACTGAGGAGTCGGGATTGACTATCGGCGACCCGCCGCTTATCTTATAATTCAACGCCTCCTGTGCGAAAACAGATACCGACGCGAGCATACACGCCGCTAAAATCGAACAAACCTTCAGAAATTTCATGGTTACAGATGTTTGGTATTATCAGATTACAAATATAACGCAAATCGTTCAAAACTCAAAAATGAATTTATGGCTCGCGGCGAATATCGAGCGCACCCGGCTCCAATCGAGTAGGAGGTAAACACTAATCGTAGGTGTTTATCTCCTACTTTCGTGTTTACCGACCTCTCACACCACCGTA
>JAIDUB010000113.1 GCA_029060405.1 Duncaniella sp.
GCGTGGAGTAGGCTTTATTTAGGTCGCCGTAGATATGGAGAGGCGGGTCTCCTATATTCTCCACTCCTATCACCGCTATTTCGGCACTGTCGCGGCGGATGAAATCAGTGCGGTTAAGGAGCAGATTCCATCCCATTTCTTCCTGCAGACGATACAACTGCATCAGATTATCGCGCTTTGCGTCATCCGACGGCCATTCGGAATAATCGCCGTAATCATGGTTACCCATAATCGAATAAACTCCGTCGGGAGCAGAAAGCCGAGCCAACACCGGAGCGTGTGGAACAAGTTCCTCGGAGCGGGAGTTGACAATATCGCCGGTAAACATTATGACATCGGGATGCAGCGCATTTACCCTCTCCACAACTTTGTGGAGATATGTGGTATCGTTGCCGTAAGTGCCCACATGGAGGTCAGAAAGCTGCACTATGATATAACCGTCGAATTGCTCGGGAAGTCCCGGTATCTCAACCGTCACACGCACTACGTCGATGTTGAAGCGGTTGACCAGCGCTCCCCACCACATTGCGAAAAAAGTTATCCATCCGAGAATTATTCCCGTATAATTCAGCCATTTCCACCTTGAGCCGTGCCATAGTCGGGGTAACCGGGAGAGAAGGCTGAAAATAATATATACATATTTGGATGCATAGACCGAAAGATAGGTAAAAAGCATCCACATGGCGGAAATAAGAATACCGCCTCCACTTGAACGTACCGGCATCAGGAGCACCGCCGCTATCATGACAAGCAGCAGCACGCTCACGACTATATGCGCATTACGCAACAGGCCGCGCAGACCGCGCGCGATATAGTAATCGACGCCGACGTTAAGTAGAATTATTATCAGAAGAGGTATATACTGCAGTCTCATTGACCTTTACAGAGGTGGCTAACAGGTAGTGCTCGCGATGAGCTTGTTTTTCAAGGGATTGGCATACATCTCCCACATGCGCTTGCGCATGAAATCACGTTCTTCGGGGGTGACGTCGGGCAAATCCACCAGATCAAGGCGGCTTTCAATATACTCCATCACCGTCTTTCCTTCCTTGGGAGTATATCTGTCGGCATACATATCGCTGTCAAACGCGTGATCGTAGGCGATATAGTTGATCGGGAAAATCTTGTAACCGCTGTGGATGCGGCAGTCGATCATATGCGCTACAGTCTTGAAAAGCTCGGCTTTATCCATATCGGCGGGCAGATCGAGAAGCTGCGGGGTGATGCAACGGGCTACCGACACATGCACCCTGCCCTTATGCTGAAGCACACCTGTCTCCATCGAGAACAGATCGTCGTGCTGCGTCTTCTTGAATTCAGGGTCACGGTGACGGAGCAGGAATTCCCTTACCTTCAGATAATCGTTGGGGTCAAATTCATAGGAGATTGTGGCGGGAGCTATGTTAATCTCGGCAAGACGGGCGGCGGGAGTAGCTTCATCGCCAGCAAGCGCGAGCATCTTGAGCACACTTTCCTGAGTGTTATCGGTCGAATCCTTGGCGCGTCCCTCGCGCTGCGCTATCCACACGCTCTCGCCTTTGGCGCATACCGCATAATGGATGTAAGCCGACAGCTGTTTTGCGGCTTCGAGAGCCTGCTTGATGCTCAGATTTCGCTTTACGATAAAGCTCTTGTTGATACGCACAAGGTCATTGATCCACTCATATATCAGCAGATTGTCACCTATGGCAATCTCGCTGGTAGGCATGTCGTTGCGCAGAAAACCGAGATTCAGGAATGCCGAATCAAGTATGATATCGCGGTGATTGGTGATATAAGTATATCGCTTGTCAGGCTCGATGTTCTCGAGACCCGAATATGTGATGCCGTCGGTGGTATTGGTAGCTATACGCTCAAGGATGGGACCCATCACGATACGCTGGAAGGAATCTTTATCGGGTATATCTTCAAGTTGCTTGAGAAATGTATCGAAATCTACTTCAGGAAGCACTGATGATACAGCATGACGGAAACCGGGCTCATCAAACAGTGCGGCAAGTTTTTCCTTGAACAGTTCGTTATCGTAAGGAGCTATATCAGAAAAATCGTAATTGGATTCCATTAACATATATTATTATATGTGAGTGCCGTCAGGAGAGCTATGGGCGACAAATGAGAATATTCAGTTGCGAAATTAACACTTTTCTCCAAATAAATAAACGCGCGGCTCAATGTTTAACAATTTTTTCAATCTGCCGCGGCTGCCGCATATCGTTCCCATTTTTCGATGAGCGAAGTCATGTCGGGTGGCACGGGCGCCGAGAAAAACATTTCCTCACCCGTGACCGGATGCACGAACCCGAGAGTGCGTGCATGGAGCGCCTGTCGCGGACAGACTTCAAGAGCATTGGTGATGAATTTCTTGTAGTTAGCGGTGCGGGTACCCCGGAGTATCTCATCACCGCCATAACGGGCGTCGTTGAAAAGCGGGTGTCCGATATGATTCATATGCACTCGTATCTGATGCGTGCGCCCGGTCTCGAGCACGCATTTCACCACCGCCACATGCCCGAGCGGTTTCACCACCTCATAGTGGGTAACGGCATGTTTACCCGTGGGATCATCGTCGGGGAGCACGGTCATCTGCAGCCTGTCTTTGGGATTGCGGCCTATATTTCCGACAACCGTACCCTTTTGCGGCGAAGGAATACCCCACACCACCGCCACATATTCGCGTTTTGTGGTCTTGTTGAAAAACTGTTTTCCCAGATGAGTCTTGGCATCAGGGGTCTTGGCGACAACAAGGAGTCCCGATGTATCCTTATCTATGCGATGCACGAGTCCCATGCGCGGGTCGTTGACATCATATTCGGGATTGTCGCGGAAATGCCATGCAAGAGCGTTGACGAGCGTGCCGGTATAGTTTCCGTGGCCGGGGTGCACCACAAGTCCGGCCGGTTTGTTGACCACAAGCACATGATCGTCCTCATATACGATTTCAAGCGGAATGTCCTCGGGGATTATCTCATTCTCATATCGGGGACGGTCCATTACCACACTCACCACATCGAGAGGCTTAACGCGGTAATTGCTCTTGACCGGCTTGCCGTTGACAAGGATACAACCGGCATCGGCGGCCAGCTGCACACGGTTGCGCGAACTGCCTTCGAGGCGGGCTACAAGAAATTTGTCAACGCGCAGGAGCTGCTGCCCCTTGTCGGCGACGAAACGGAAATGTTCATACATTTCCTGCGAGTCATCCTCAGCCGGATCTTCAGCCGCAGCGGAACCGCTATGTTCCGGGATATCGAGTGAAGTTACTTTATCGGTCATGGTCCGCTGAATTTAGAACAAGTCAAGTTCCTCACCCTCGGCAGGCGCTTCGTCGCCCGACTCGGGAGTCTCGGCAGCCCCCTGCCCTATCTCAAGTTCAATCGTGGCATCGACAGGCACACGCGCGCCGGGCGAAAGCCTCTTGCCTTTATATATCACGCCCAGCACGAGGTCGTGATAATCGCTCGGCACCCTGCGCTCGGTGATTCGTGTTATACCGAGTCCGCTCAGCGTTGTACGCGCCTGTCTCACCGAATTGTCGGCAAGCGATGGTATGGTGACCATGCGGGGAGTGAATGCATTGATGGTTACATATACGGTGCGACCCGGTTTCACTTTTGCACCCGGGCGGGGATTCTGATTTATCACGGCGCCTGCGGGAAGCTTTGCATCATACACTGAATCAAGCAGATGAGCCTGAAGGTCAGCCCCGGCGAGACGTCGGGCGGCCTCGTCAAATGAAAGTGATTTCACTTCGGGTACCACGGTGACCTCACCGTGATGAGTCCAGCTGCCGAGCCAGAGCATGCATATCCAGCCGATGAGCATGAGTGTCACCGCCATGGCACATATATGTATGAGAAGTCGTTTCATATGGCAAAATTAAAAAAAATTTACTTGTCGGGTGTAATTATTTCACCTTTTTTGCGTCATATTATACGTGAATGCACGGCGCGACATAGAAAAGGAGCAAAAATTCCTGAGTATCGTGAAGCAACATCGACCGATGGTGCTGAAGGTTTGCTATATGTACGCCAACGACTACAATCATCTCAAGGATCTCTATCAGGAGGTGATCGCCAATCTGTGGCAGGGTCTCGACTCCTACGGAGG
>JAIDUB010000114.1 GCA_029060405.1 Duncaniella sp.
TTATCGGACGGTTAGGTCGAGGGGGTGGAGGTGTAGGGTAAGTTATGCCGCCTATATTTCCCCAACCGGGTTTTACCGGTCTGTTATTTCCGGGATAGGAATTGCCGGGACGTTGCTGATTATGGTTTCCGGGAGGGTTGACTCCGGGTCTTACCCCGTGGTTGGTCTGCGGCGGACGGACTTCATTACCGGGTTTATGATTGTTATCGGGGCGATTGCCGTGGTCAGGCTTCACAACTGTAGATCCGGGACGGGTGGCTCCGGGACGAGTGCCGGTTGATGAAGGTCTGTTACCGGTAGACGGACGCGATGTAGCGGCCGGGCGTGACGGTTCCTGACCGGTGGCACCGGGACGGCGCGCGCCGGCTTCGGGTACGGTAAGTGCCAGAGCTAATGCAGAGATGCATAGTGCCGAGAAATTGATTATCCTTTTCATGTCCTGAAAAATTAGCGGTTATACTTATTAGAACATTTTCGCAGGAATAAGTTAAACCGAGCAAAAGCTAAATAATGTTAATCAGCGTGCAAAATGAGCCGGTTGTAATACAAAGGGCAGAGGTGAGCGGAGCACGAGATTCTTATCGGCCTTGATTTTGTTGAAAAGTTCGGCAGCTTCGGCTGCGGTGGAGCAGGTAGTTGCCACAACGTAATAGAGCGGTTCACGGGTGTTGACTATCATGGCGTCGTTATAACCCGAAGCTATCAGTCTCTGTCGCATCGCATTGGCGTTGAATATCTGCTTGAACTGCCCTACGACGATATTATACCGTAGCACTTTCTCGCGTGTGGCTCCGCCGCCTTCAGCATAACCGATATATTCCGTGCGGATGGGAAGTGTATCGTTGCCTACGGCGAGAAGAGTTTCCTGAGCTTGATTGCGGATACGGGCATAAATAGTGGAATCCACGCCCGATGCGTTCTCGCGGTGCTCGATTGCTGCCTGATAGGCGGCACGGTAGTTGTTTTCATTAGTTTTACACGACACGATGCCGAGCGCTATGAAAAGCGCGAGGATATAGATGACTGATTTTTTCATAATTCAGAGTTTGTTTCTTAATTCTATAACATCCAGATCGGAGATATTTCCGTTATCGAGTGTTAATCTGACGAGTGTTCTTACTTTTTGCCATCCGTGATGGCCTGCAGCTCCGGGATTCACGTGAAGCATGTCGAGGTTGCGGTCAGGCATGACTTTGAGTATATGAGAGTGACCGTCGACCATCAGCCTGACATTTTCTTCTTTTAATAGAGAGAGCATACCGGGGGCGTATTTTCCGGGATAGCCGCCGATATGAGTCAGGAGCACTTTTACGCCTTCGATTTCAAAAATCATCAGCTCGGGACACACGCGCTTTACTTCTCCATGATCTATATTTCCGCTTACGGCTCTTACCGGCGCGATCTGTTTCAGACGGTTCAGCACCGTGATGTCACCGATATCACCGGCATGCCATATCTCGTCACAGTCAGCAAAATGTGTGGCGAAGCGATCGTCCCAGCAAGAGTGGGTATCGGAAAGTATGCCAATTTTCTTCATCAGTTTTCGAGAATGTATATGGCGCGGGGAGCAAAAGTCATTTCAGGCGTTATGGTGACCGTTTCTCCGGTAAGCATGTCGCGAAGCTGGGTTCCGTAGGGCATGATTTCTACAGTAGGAGCCATCGATGCTGTAATCTCGGAATCGTTTCCGTTCATCATTACGGTTACGTGGCGGTCGCCGAGAGCGCGACGGTAAACGTAGATACCACTTTCGGGCATGAAATGTTTCAGAGAGCCGCGGGCAATCACTTCATTGCCACGTCGCCAGTGGAGAAGTCGGCTGAGAAAGTCAAAAGCTTCATTCTGAATATCAGTGCGACCTTCGGGCGTGAATACTGAAATCGAGTCGCCGGGGAAACCTCCCGGCATATCGCGGCGCACATATCCGTCGCTGCCTTCACGCGAGCCGTTCATCAGCACTTCAGTGCCGTAATATATCTGAGGTATGCCGCGCGATGTAAGAAGAAATGTCAATGCCTGTTTCCACCATCCGAGATTTTCAGGCATTTCGAGCAGAAATCTGTCAGTATCGTGATTGTCGAGAAATGTGAGGATTTTCGACGGGTCGGGGAAAAGATAATCAAGAGCAAGATGATCGTATATTTCGTTAAGGCCGGTAAGCCGGTCAGTCTGGCCTGAGAATGCATCGCGGGCTTTAATCGAGAGTACGAAATCCATTACTGTTGGCAGCCGCGGATCACCTTTAGGATTAACTTTCGAGCCTCTCTGCCAGAACGCCTCTCCACCCTCGTTGCCGTACCAGCATTCGCCTACGATGTTGAAATTGGGGTACTCACGCTCAACATCGTCAATCCACTGAGCCATACCTTTGAAATCGGCATAGGGATATGTGTCCATTCTTATACCGTCGATGCCCGTGTGTTCTATCCACCATATCGAATTCTGAATAAGATAGCGCATGAGATGTGGATTGCGCTGATTAAGGTCAGGCATTGACTTCACGAACCATCCGTCGACAGTACGCGAAAGATCGTAGTCGCTTACATACGGATCATGCAGTGTTGACAATCGGTAATTGGTCTGAACAAATGAATCGGGGAAGTTATACCAGTCTTTGAATGGCATATCTTTGACCCACTGATGATTGCTGCCGGTGTGGTTGAAAATCATATCCATCACTACCTTAATGCCACGATTGTGGGCATCGTCAACAAAGTCCACCCATTCGTCGGTAGAGCCGAAGCGAGGATCTATGTTAAAATAATCGGTCGTGGCATAGCCGTGGTAAGAGCCTCCGGGCATATCGTTGACTTGAACTGGATTGACCCACACTGCCGTCACGCCGAGAGAATCCACATAGTCAAGATGCTCTTTTATGCCTGCAATGTTGCCGCCGTGACGTGCGTTAGGATTGTTGCGGTTGGTCTTGGTGGGATACAGGAGGGTATCACGCTGCACCTTACGAACTGAAGGAGTGCCTTTGGCGAAGCGGTCAGGCATGATGAGATACAATACATCGGATGCGTCGAAGCCTCCGTGGTTCTTCATATCAGGCTTGCGTTCCTTTAGTGTGTAGTCCACTGCGCGGGATTTACCTTTACCGTCACTGAAATCAATCTTAAAGGTTCCGGGTCGGGTATCTTTATCGACAGTAAGATATATGAACAGATAATTCTTGCTGTCGGGAACAACTACATCGGCTATTTTCACTCCGGGATATGACAGCGAAGGGACGGATTCGGCAATATCAGGGCCATACACCATAAGTTGTACGGTATCATTTTCCATTCCAGTCCACCAGAACGGAGGCTCGATCTTGTCAATACATGGAGTTGCCATAGCGGTGAAGAATAAAAGGAGAGACAAAAGGGTGATATTTGATCTCATCGGGATAATTTTTTTGGTAAAAATCTTATGTATTCAATGCATGCTCCTGACTGCAGATTGCCCGAAGGAAGCGGGTGATACATGAGCTTCAGTTTGTTTCGGCCTTTTTTAAGAGAAACAGTCAGGGGATTGGAAAAACCTTTCTGGGAGGGCATTACGAAGCATCCGGCAATGGAGTCGGAGGTATGCAGCTCGGAAATGAAGCACTCGCTTACCGAAGGTCGCCAATATGCGATATCTACGTAATACTCTCCTGAATGGGGAGCCTTGACGGTAAACGAAAGTTCGGTATTCAGGTCTCTTGTCAGTTCGAGATGCGTGGGGATTTCGTCTTTTCGTTTCATCCTCCTTCTCGAATTCCTTTCTATACGTGCTGCTACCGCTTTCCTTAATTCGTAGGGTATGTCATGGCGGTCAACAATCATAGTATCAGACGGGTTGAATACCAGATGAGACTTTGCGGGAACGGATGAGTAGCCATCCTTGTCGAGTGACATCGCTGTGATGGCTTTAAGTCCTGAGGCCGACGGAGGTACTGAAAAAGCACCGTCGGATATTACACGGCAGGTGATACCGTTAACCGCCATTACGTAATTGTAATCCTTTGACTGAGAAATAACCGTATATCGGTCAGGTCCGACTGAATCAATTCTCGGGCGTGGCGGAAAGTGTGCCGCTTCCGCGAAAATTAGTTTCTTTTCCTCGGGAGTGTTGTTGGCCATGACCACATCAATACGGTGACTCCCCGAAAGCGAGTCAGGAATTACGTGTGAAAGAGTCTGCCGCCCGTCTATCTCCATTCTCACGACCCTGCTTCCTGTGCCGGTAATATGAAGATCAAGTGTGTCGGTGCGGTATATCAATGATGTGAAAATTTTTTCTCCCGTAAATATTTCGGGAATGAAGGGCGACACGGAGAGCCCCTCGGGAGTGAATGAGAGTCCACCAAAGGACTTTAGTAACGCCGAAGCAACCGAACTTCCCGACCCCGATCCGCTGAATATGGCCGCGGCCGACGATGCAAGCCCGAGGAGCGATCTGCGTGTACCGTGCATCAAGGATGCCGAATTATACAGTCCGATCTGTGTAGCGAGAGAGTAGGAGGGAAGTGTGCCCGAACTTACGGGGTAGTAATCAGGTGCACCCTCGTCGGTCAGAGGCATGGAGTTGAGTATGGATTGTGCCATATCGGGAGTCGCTATTCCGTAAAGTATGGCCATCGACTGAGCGAGGTTGTCGCTTGCTGTAATAAGCATGGGATAATACTGACCCCACAGGGCACATCCGTAACGCCCCTTTTCAGGAATCCAGAATCGGTCGTTTACAGCGTCGGCTATCAGGCCTGAGAGTGACAGGTATGCCGTTCCTTCTTCTTCAGGCAGTATTTCACCAAGCACTTTCATAGCCGCCGCCCGGTCAATGTTTACCCTGAGCGAATATATCTCAAGAATGTCGGTGCGTGATACTCTCGCCGGCATTGAGAAAAGCAATCCGCGGAAAAGAGCGATATTCCTGTCGAAAGCCACTTCGATTTCACGATCTATTACGACGCGGGCAATGGATATCAGGCTGTCGATTACGCTCTGATCGTCAAGGGCAAGCGACAGGTCACGCAAAGAGGTGATCCATGAGAGATCAGGAGCTTCAAGCGGCCAGTCGCGACATGTGTTCAATGACTGACGGGCTTTCATCATCACTTGTTCGGCTGCGATTTCAGGGTCGAGCAACGACAGGACTGCAGGATTCCACACGGTAGTGCGAGTGAACAGTGCCGGAGAAGTGTCGCCGAAGTAATCATTGACTCCGGTAGAATACATGCGGTCAAGCAGAGGTGTGGGGGAAATGAGTACGGGAAAATCGGTTACATTTGTATCGGATACAAATGTAACTGACATTTCGGGTGCGGAAAAAGATCCGGTAGTCACACGCCAAGATGAATTTTCCTGAATCAGACCTGCACGCTCGGTCCCCACTCCTGTACATGAGGTCGCATAAAGGAGTATGGCGGCAATGATATAACTCAGGCGTGCGGGTATTCTCATCACTTAAGTTTCGAGTAATAGATATTCATCATGCATTTGCTGCAGTCAGGACAGAGCTTCAACCTGATACCCGGTGATTCAAGATACAGGTCGGAAGGCAATTTCGATGCTGCCGGACTCCGAAGGCATGCACCCAATTCCCTGCGGATACAATAGCGGGTGGTCATGACGTGCATTCCGTCGCGTGAATTTTTTTCTGTCTCAAGCGCGGGAGTTATCTCCTTTGCGCCGTGAGAGAGATAAAATTCCCGGGCGAGACGGTTGGAAACATTGTCGTGAAAGGAAATGCGTTCCGTCGGCAATGCTATGTCATATCTTTCTTTAATCCGGTAACGGAATTTGTAAGTCGCGCGCGCAGTGTTTTCAAGTGCCGTTATCACATCACGGCGCAGCGATGTAAGCTGAGATGCAGGTAGGAATATTTCTCCAAGCCTGTCGTCAAGCTTACCAAGCGCGTAAATTGTGTCGCCGAGTTTGGATAGAACTTTACGTCGGGACTCATGCTGCTGGGTTTTAGCCGGCTGCAAGTCATCAACGTGAAGCACAGCTGTAGCGCTTAACCCTCGCTCATCGACCGCCGACAATATTACTGAGCCCAGTACGTGCCTGAGCTTGAAGTCAACTGACACACGGCGCGAGGGCTCCGCAGCATTTATCATATCGTCAAATGCTTTGTCGCGGTTGCGAAAGAGTTGCGTGCCAGCTGCCGGATTGACGGGCGACGCGGGAAATAGACGTTTACCTTCTGCCCGATTTACGCGGAAACCCTTGAAAATCCCTTCAGGTGTGAAATACCCGAGCCCATCACCGTTGGCAATTTTGTCCTTAAGGTCAGCAGTTATTACACCTCTTTCAGTCTTGATCACTTTGCCTACGGGAATGCCTGTCATTTTTGGTGTGGCAAGCGAAGCCATCCGGGTATTTCGGTCAGGCTGATTAAAGAAATAAGATGTAAATCCGCGGTTAAAACTTTTTTCAAGATCTGGTTTGAAGCCGGCTGAACTTATGCCGAAAGAGGAGCGAATATATCGGCCTTCGCTTTCTGCTATAATTTCATCGATTCGCTTGCGATATGCTGCTACGGTATTCATCACGTAGGAAGCATCTTTAAGGCGACCCTCGATTTTGAGCGAAGATGCGCCGGCGTCTATCAGCGTTCCCACATCATCAAGCCGGTTAAGGTCGCGGAGCGATAAATAATGCCGGGCGGGAGCGAGAATATTGCCTTTTCCGTCGGTGAGATCAAATTTAAGCCTGCATATCTGAGCGCACTCACCGCGGTTGGCACTGCGGCCTGTAGCGGCGAAACTCGCGCGGCAGTCTCCGCTGTAGCTTACACACAGAGCACCGTGGATAAAAGCTTCGAGTTCCACATCTACTTCGCGATGGATACGCGAGATTTCTTCGGCGGAAAGTTCGCGGGCAAGTACTACTCTTGAAAAGCCTGCAGATGATAGAAAACGGGCTTTATCGACCGATCGGATGTCACACTGGGTACTGGCGTGGAGATCGATAGGAGGAATGTCCATGCGAAGAATCCCCATGTCCTGTACTATAAGTGCATCAACACCTGCATGGTAAAGGTCAGTGATAAGTTTCTCTACGCTTTTGATCTCATTATCGTAAACAATAGTGTTGACGGTGGCATATACCCTGACTCCATATGGATGCGCTGTTTCCACAAGTCGGGCAATGTCGTCAATACTGTTACCGGCCGCTGCCCGCGCTCCGTGGCTCGACGGGCCGATATATATTGCGTCAGCACCGCAGGCTATGGCCTTGCACGCAATATTGATATCACGTGCCGGAGCGAGCAGTTCGATTTTACGCGGTGTTGCTGACGGCATTGTGCTAAATAACTTGAAATTTTGAAAACTTGGTTAAACGAATCGCATAAGCTTCAGTCAAACTATTATACAACGAATTTATTAGCTTTTTGATTTTATAAGCTCTGCGTCGGCTCGTGAAGAGTGGCGCAGAGCTGTCATTTTCTTTAGAGTTTTTCAGATAATCAGAGAGCGCTCAAGGCAGCCTTGAGAGTTTCGAGACGGGAAAGTGCATCGGCAAGTTTCTTGCGCTCGTTCTCAACCACGGCGGCAGGAGCATTATTTACGAAGCGTTCATTGGAAAGCTTCTTTTCAACCGACTTACGGAAACCTTCATAATAATCGATTTCCTTTGAGAGTTTTGCTTTCTCAGCCTCAACATCGATGTTGTCACGCAGCGGAATATTGAATTCCTGAGTTCCTACCATAAATGTTGCGGAGGCGGGATCCTTTTCGCTTACGGTCACGATAGCCGACAGATTGCCGAGTTTGGTAATGACCGGTTGATATTCCACCGTAGCGTTAACAACATTAAGTTGCAGTTCATTGCGTTGCGGAATATTTCGCTGGGCACGCACTCCACGGATTCCGTTGATGATTTCCTTGGCGGTCTCCATAGTAGTAAGCACGCTGTCATCGGGAGTGCCTTCCTGAGGCATTGACGCAACCATAATGGATTCACCGGGACGGCGATCGGCAAGATGCTGCCAGAGCTCTTCGGTGATAAACGGCATGAACGGATGAAGTATGCGGAGCAGAGCATCGAAGTAATCGAGAGTTGCATTGAGCGTGGCACGGTCAACCGGCTTTCCATATTCGGGCTTTACCATCTCGAGATACCATGACGAGAATTCATCCCAGAATAGGCGGTATACCGTCGTCAGAGCCTCGCTCAGGCGGAATTTGGTAAAGAGATCGTTGACTTCGGCTGCAACGGCTGCGAGTTTGCTTCCGAACCATTTTACAGCGATACGCGCGCTTTCGGGCTGCTCGATATCGTCGGCTACTTCCCAGCCCTTGACGAGACGGAAGGCATTCCATATCTTATTGCAGAAGTTACGGCCGTTTTCACAGAGTTTCTTGTCAAAGAATATATCGTTTCCGGCAGGAGCGGCCATCATGAGACCCATACGCACGCCGTCGGCTCCATAAGTGTCAATGAGATCAAGCGGGTCAGGTGAATTACCGAGCTGCTTCGACATCTTGCGGCCGATTTCATCGCGTACGATACCTGTGAAATATACATTGTTGAACGGCTGCTTGCCTACGAATTCATATCCGGCCATAATCATTCGTGCCACCCAGAAGAAAATGATATCGGGACCGGTCACGAGGTCGGCTGTGGGATAATAATAGGATATTTCCTTATTGCCGGGTTCAAGTATTCCGTTGAAAAGTGACACAGGCCACAACCATGAGCTGAACCATGTATCGAGGCAGTCCTCGTCTTGACGAAGCTGCTCCGCATTGATAGCCGGATCGATTTTGCGGGCGAGTTCAAGAGCTTCCTCTGGAGTTTCGGCCACTACAAACTGTCCGTCGGGGAGATAGTAGGCCGGTACACGATGTCCCCACCACAACTGACGCGAAATACACCAGTCGTGAATGTCGGTCATCCAGCGGTCATAGGTAGTCTTGAATTTTTCGGGTACAAAAGAAATTGTACCGTTGTCAACAGCCTCGAGTGCCGGAGCAGCGAGTCCTTCCATCTTGAGAAACCACTGGTCAGAAAGACGAGGCTCGACAGCCGTATCTATGTTGCGCTCCGAGTAGCCAACCTTATTATCATAGTCCTCAATCTTTTCAATAAGACCTGCGGCTTGAAGATCCTCGGCGATTTTTTTGCGCACTTCAAATCGATCCATACCCACATACATTCCCGCGGCTTCGCTTATGGTGGCGTCGTCGTTGAATATATCGATGGTTTCGAGATTGTGTTTCTGGCCGAGCATATTGTCGTTCATGTCATGCGCGGGAGTGACTTTCAGACATCCTGTACCGAAATCAATCTCAACATACTCATCCTCTATTACAGGAATCTCGCGGTTGACAAGAGGCACTATCACATGCTTGCCTTTGAGGTGGGCATTTTTGGGGTCATTAGGATTGATACACATTGCGGTATCGCCCATGATGGTCTCGGGGCGGGTAGTGGCGACGATTGCATAACCGTCCTCACCCACAATTTTATAGCGGAGATAATAGAGCTTGCTGTGTTCCTCCTTGTATACGACTTCGATATCGGAGAGGGCCGTGCGGGCTGCCGGATCCCAGTTGACCATACGCTTGCCTCGGTATATGAGACCTTTGCGATAAAGGTCGACAAATACCTTGATCACGCTGCGCGAGCGGATATCGTCCATCGTGAAGGCGGTGCGTTGCCAGTCACACGACGCGCCGAGTTTCTTAAGCTGCTCGAGAATTTTTCCTCCGTGAGTGTGGGTCCAGTCCCAAGCGTGCTCCAAGAATTCTTCGCGCGAAAGATCACTTTTTTTGATACCCTCCTTGGCGAGTTTACCCACCACCTTAGCCTCCGTGGCAATGGCGGCGTGGTCGGTTCCGGGTACCCAGAGAGCATTTTTTCCTGTCATGCGGGCACGGCGCACAAGAATGTCCTGAATAGTATTGTTGAGCATATGACCCATGTGGAGAATACCGGTCACATTAGGCGGGGGGATTACGATAGTATATGGTTCACGACTGTCGGGCTCGGAATGGAAGAGACCATGTTCCATCCAGTAGCCGTACCACTTGTCTTCGACCGACTTGGGGTCGTATTTCGTAGCTAATTCGTTCATGAATGATTATATAGAGAAAGTTTTTTACAAAGATATGTGTTTTGGTCAAGATGAGCAAGTTATTTCTTGACTTTGCGCACGGGGTCACACGTCAGTCCCACGCCGAGTTTCTTGAAAATCTTGTGGTCTACTTCGCCCAGCATTACGGTCGAATGTACCTGACATCCGTTAAGTTCAGGCAGCTTTTCAAGCGCACGACGGCAATTTTCATCGCGGGTGCTGAGTACGGAGAGCGCTACAAGTACTTCATCGGTGTGAAGGCGGGGATTGCGGCTGCGGAGATAGTTGATTTTAGTAAACTGAATCGGTTCGATCATCACCTGCGGTATAAGTTTAATGGCATGGTCGATACCTGCAAGATGCTTTATGGCGTTGAGTATCAGCGCTGCGCTCGGACCTAACAGAGAGCCCGTCTCGGCAGTGATGATAGTGCCGTCGGCAAGCTCGATTGCCGAGCAGGGTACTCCGCTTTTCTCGGCGCGCTCACGGGCAGCAACTGTGGTGCGGCGATAGGTGGTGTCGATCTTAGCCTGCTTCATCAGCAGCGCAATCTTGTTAACTTCACTTTCGTTGCAGTCGCCCATTGCCATGCTGCACAGAGCGGTATAATATCGGCGAATAATTTCGTTTTTCGACGCTTCGCTGCATACTTCATCGTCGTCGATACAGAATCCCACCATATTCACTCCCATGTCGGTAGGCGATTTATAAGGATTCTCGCCGTATATACCTTCAAAAAGTGCATTCAGCACAGGGAAAATCTCGATGTCGCGGTTATAGTTTATTGCGGTCTTGCCGTAGGCTTCGAGATGGAAGGGGTCAATCATGTTCACATCGTTAAGATCGGCGGTTGCTGCCTCATAAGCGATGTTGACCGGATGTTTCAGGGGAAGACTCCACACGGGGAAAGTCTCGAACTTGGCATAGCCGGCCTCGATTCCGCGCTTGTGTTCATTGTAGAGCTGGCTGAGGCATACAGCCATCTTGCCGCTGCCGGGGCCCGGAGCCGTGACTATCACGAGGGGGCGGGTGGTCTCCACATAATCGTTGCGGCCGAATCCTTCATCGGAATCGATCAGTCCCACGTTAGTGGGATAACCTTCGATTGTGTAATGTACATATGTGATGATACCGAGACGTGATAGTTTTTCGCGGAAAGCGTCGGCACTGCTCTGGCCGTTATAGTGGGTCACCACAACCGAGCTGACGAGAAATCCACGTTTCATAAACTCTTCGCGCAAACGCAATACGTCCATATCGTAGGTAATGCCTAAGTCCTGACGTACTTTGTTTTTCTCGATGTCAAGCGCGCTGATGACTATTACAATCTCGGCGTTGTCGCTGAGCTGACTCAGCATCCGCAACTTACTGTCGGGCTGAAATCCCGGCAGCACGCGACTTGCGTGATAGTCGTCAAAAAGTTTTCCACCTAATTCAAGATAGAGCTTGTTGCCAAACTTTGCAATGCGCTCTTTAATGTGCTCAGACTGTATTCTGAGATACTTGTCGTTGTCAAATCCGTACTTCATAACGGATTGCAAAGTTAACCCATTTTTGCCGAAATTGCAAAAAAATCATTATTTTTGCTCAAAATTAATGCCATGAAAAGATTGATTACAAAATTGTTTATATTAATAGTTTCAGTATCAACGATAAGTGCTGCCGATACAGCGGCACGATATAATACTCTGCGAGATTCAATAATCGGTAATGTCACGGGAGCGACAATCCCTTCGACAATATTGGATATAAATAATTTCGGAGCGGTGGCCGACGGTGTTACCGATTGCCTGACGGCATTTGACAATGCCATATCTAAAGCGGCGGAGCAGGGTGGAGCGGTTGTAAATGTCACTCCGGGAGTATATTTTATTAAAGGACCCATTACATTTCGCAGCAATGTGACCCTTAATATAGAAGATGGAGCCGTAATACGTTTTTCTCCCGACGCGGGAGATTATCCGCTTGTGGATACTTCGTGGGAGGGCACATTTCTTAAAAATTACTCTCCGTTCATATACGGCAAAGGGCTGCATGATGTAGCGATTACCGGGCGAGGTATCATCGACGGTAATGCCGGAGCTACTTTTGCCTTATGGCGGAAGCAGCAGAAAGATGATCAGATGCTTTCCCGAAAAATGAATCATGATGAAACCGCAGTCGATTCAAGAATATTCGGTCAAGGACATTTGCTCCGTCCTCATATGATTCAGTTTTACGATTGCGAGCGGGTAACGATAGAGGGCGTAAAAATCATTAACTCACCTTTCTGGTGTATTCATCTGCTCATGAGCGGGAATATTGTATGCCGTGGAATAAAATTTGATGCCAAGCTCGTGAATAACGACGGAATTGATCCCGACGGTTCACAGAACATGATTATCGAGGACATTGATTTTGATAACGGCGATGACAATATAGCAATCAAAAGCGGCAGAGATAATGACGGATGGCGACTTTCGCGTGCTTCTTCCAATATTCTCATACGCAACTGCCGGTTCAAGGGCCTTCATGGTGTGGTAATCGGCAGCGAGATGTCGGGCGGTGTGGAAAACGTGATTATAGAAAATTGTAGTGCATCGGGCTATTGCAAGCGTGGTATTTATGTAAAGACAAATGCCGATCGCGGAGCTTATGTAAGAAATATTTTTGTAAGCGATTGCCGTTTTGGCGACGTGGAGGACCTGTTTTATATCACTTCGCGTTATGCCTCGGAAGGTGACGGGAACACACGATTTTCAAAGGTAAGCGATATATATGTCAATGGCCTTTCGTGTGAATCGGCATCGGCTGCGGCACTTGTACTTCAGGGTTTCGAAGCGGAAAAAGTGCGTCGCGTGACGTTTGACAACGTCGAAATAGGAAAAGCCGAGATAGGAATAAGTTTTGAAAATGTCGAGGACGTGACCATGGGTGAATGTCACATTGGCGGCCACGCAGGAACGCCAACGCAGATTTCCGATAAAGACAAGATATTCCGTTGATCAGTTGTCACGACATTCTGGGCATATGCCCTTAAGCATGAAATTCACTGACTTGATAAGGTATTCGGGAGGAATGCCTGCGGCTGATGCATTGATATTTTCGAGGCAGAATACCCGCTGGCATTTCTCGCAATAGAAATGAGCGTGCATGTCGGAGGCGGAATGTCGGTCATGGCCGCCGCACAGTTCGTATTTTACTATTCCGCGACCATCCTCGAGAGTGTGAACCAGATCTTTTTCAACGAAAAGTGTCAGCACGCGAAACACGCTCGATTTCTCTACCGTTTCAAGTTGGTTTTCAATTTCTACCAGACTTAGCGGATATTCCGAATTAATCAGAGCCTTGACCACAAGGAGTCTGTTGGGAGTGGCTTTAATTCCGGCCTCTTCGAGAAGTGTCAGGGCGTTTTTTTCCATTGCTGTGATTTTTCAGGTGCAAAGATAGCAAAATATTTACTAATTTTGTAGCCGTTATGAAACTTACCACAAAGATATTAAGCCTTATAGTGGTTCTGCTCATGATGGGAGCGGCAGCCATTACCGTCAATAAGAGAATTATCGGGCATGAGATAGTTAAAGCACATGAGGACGCTGTTGCTATAGATACGGATACCATGACCGTGATGCCCGATGGTAACATAGTGATTCACGCAGCTCCTTTTGCAAAGAGTAATATAGGTTATGCCGGTCCGGTACCTCTTGATATATATATTCATGATGGAAAAATTGCTCAAATTGAACCGCTCCCTAATTCGGAAACGCCATCGTTTTTCAACCGCACTAAAGTTTTGTTTTCAAAATGGGAGGGACAATCGCCTGATCGAGCTGCAAAACTGCACGTGGATGCGGTGACCGGAGCTACATACACTTCGATGGCTATCATCAATAATGTTAACGACGGACTTGATTATTACCTCAATATAGAAGGTGGTACCTCGCATTCGTTTCCGGCAAAAATGTGGATAGCGCTGTTGGTTACTCTCGCGGCGTGTATTTTTCCGCTGTTTGTCAAAAACAAATTTTATAATTATGTGCAACTGACAGCTAATGTTGTTGTGCTCGGTTTCTGGTGCGGTCAGTTTCTTGACTATTCGCTGATGCTGAAATATCTCTCCGACGGTTTTGCACTGCCCGGTGCCATAGTGGCGATAGTAATGCTTATAGCTGCATTTATCTATCCGCTTTTCGGGCGCACACAGCATTATTGCAATCATATCTGTCCGCTTGGCTCGGCTCAGATACTCGTTGCCCGGATATGTGGCTATAAGATTCATCTGTCGGCCGGAGTCATAAAGGCTCTCGACTGGTTCCGTAAGATACTCTGGGCGGTGCTGATGTTTATGCTTTGGGCTGACTGCCTAACAGGCTGGATGGATCTCGAACTTTTTCAGGCTTTCCAGTTCCGGTCGGCTGAATGGGGTATAATAATTGCGGCGATAGTATTCGTGGCTCTCTCGGCAGTGGTCGCGCGCCCTTACTGCCGATTTGTATGTCCCACCGGGTCGCTGTTCAAACGTGCCGAAAATTTAGGTTAACTCTTTTACACATAATATTATCCCTGATGAAAAACTCTTCATTTCTCATTACCCTGCTTGCGCTTGCTCTTGTTTTTGTTACTTATAAATGGGTTGATTCCACTTCAGTACCGTCTGTGACAACCGTGGAAGCATCATCGACCACACTTGAAGATATAATGACGCGCACGAGTGTGCGCTCGTATTCCGATCGTAATGTGGACTCGCTCACTGTTGACACACTGCTGCGTGCCGCTATGGCAGCGCCCACCGCAGGCAACAAGCAGCCTTGGCGCTTTGTGGTAGTGAATGACACTGCTTCGCTCAATTACATCGCATCAAATTTCCGATCGATGAAAATGGCTGCCGAAGCAAAAGTGGCCGTGGTAATGTGTGGCGATGTAACTGCTACTTTCGAGGGTGAAGGACGCGAATACTGGGTGCAGGATGTTTCAGCCGCTACCGAGAATCTTCTTCTCGCGGCTCATACATTAGGTCTCGGTGCCGTATGGTGCGGTATTTATCCCATTTCAGAACGTGTAAGTGAGTTTTCGGCATTGCTGAAATTGCCCGAAAACATTCTTCCGATGGCATGCGTGTGCATTGGTTATCCTGCCGCAGAGTCGACTCCGAAAGATAAGTGGGAACCGGAGTATATCCGATATAACACTTGGCAATAACATGAGCGAGTGGACTATCGAACGGTATACCTCCGCTCTCGAAAGGGAGTGGAACGAATTTAGCGGCCGGGCGCGTAATGCCACATTCCTCACCGACAGAGGATATATGGATTACCATGCCGACCGCTTTACCGATCATTCGCTTGTGGCTCGTAAAAACGGGAAAATCATTGCCTTGCTTCCTGCCGATATTACTGCCGACGGAGTGCTGCATTCTCATCGCGGACTGACTTATGGCGGATGGATTCTCCCGCCCCGGCACTTTGATGCCGCCTCGATGCTCGACCTGTGGGATACGATGATAGAATATTGTAAAAAATCAGGTATAAATGAGCTGGATTACAAACCGTTGCCCTATATATTCGCGTCGGCACCGTCGGGCGAAGATATATATGCGCTGTTTCGCTCCGGAGCCCGGCTTACCGAGTGTAATATTTCGGCAGCTGTCAGACTCACGGCAAATCCCGGATTTAATCAGGGACGTCGCCAGCGGTTGCGTAAAGCTATTGCAGCAGGTGTGAATGTGGAAAAGGCTGCCGACGAAAACACTTGGAAAGAGTTCTATCATATGCTGCGGCGCTGTCTGGAAGAAAGGCATGAGGCCGCACCTGTGCACTCCTTGGATGAATTACTTTTGCTCAAGACCCGTTTTCCTGATAATATCGAATTGTGGGTGGCATGCCACGACGGTGCGATACAAGCTGCCACAGTATTGTATATATCCGGAAAGGTTGTCCACAGCCAATATATCGCCACGACACCTGAAGGTCGTGACATGAGCATGATATCGCCGCTATTTGACAAGTTGATATCGATGGCGGCGGCAGGTGATTTCGGTAATGGTGTGGATTACTTCGATTTCGGTACCAGTAACGAGGATCACGGATTGTATCTCAACGATACGCTTTATGAACAGAAAGCATCGATGGGAGCTACCGGTGTTCCTTACGAGAGATATTTATTGAAGATTTAAGAACCATTTGCCACGTGAGAATGTTATAATTGCAAACAAAAATTAAAACAAAACAAACTAAAACTTCTCCATTATGGCAACAACTAAAAGTATCAAAGGAACAAAGACCGAGCAGAATCTTGTGACAGCCTATATAGCTGAATCCACTGCTTACACCCGGTATACATTCTACGCTCAGCAGGCTGACAAGGAAGATTACTATCCTATCGGACAGATTTTCCGCGAGACAGCCGATAATGAGCTCCATCATTGCAAGGTATTTTTCAAAATGCTTCAGGGCGGTCAGGTTACCGTTCCCGCTACTGTTGATGCCGGAATTATCGGAACGACAGCCGAGAATCTTGCCATTGCCGTAAAGGAAGAGGAGCAGGAAGGTGTTGATATGTACATTAATGCTGCTAAGGTGGCAACTGAAGAAGGTTTTCCTGAAATTGCAGAGCATTTCAACGCGATCGCAACTGTAGAGAAACGTCATCACGATCGATTCCAGCACTTCCTCGATCAAGTCAACGCAGGTACGGTGTGGAAACGCGATACACCGGTTACATGGCAGTGCCTCGTATGCGGATATCAGTATGTAGGCACCGAACCTCCTACAGTATGTCCCGGCTGTGATCATCCCTATCAGCACTACATCGCACTTGATTATGATATGATTTAATTCAATCTAATCCATTCGATATATAAACGTCCGGCCCCGATGGTTGTAAAGCCGTCGGGGCCGGATTGATTTTTATGCGATAGTATGGATTACTTCGGGAGGTTGAATACAGTGGAAATTTCCTTCATCTGCTCCTGACTCATGCCGTCGGGCACGAATCCCATGGAGAGTGCGTCGCGGTAGATGATGGCACTCTTTGTGAGGGTGTCGATCATGTCGAAGGCTTCCATTACATCGGGACCCACGGCAAAAACACCATGCTTTTCCCACATCACCACGTCGTAGTCATCGTCGATAGCCTTGATGGTGGCTTCGGCGAGTTCGTTTGATGAAGGAAGCATATAAGGTACGATACCGAGACCGCGCGGACAGAAAGCCTTGGTCTCGGGAATCATTGACCAAAGAATATTTGTCAGTACATCCTTCTTCAGGAATTCAGGATTGTGGCTCATTGCCACAAGTTCGATGGGGTGGGTGTGAACCGAAGCCTTATAGTTGCTGCCTTTGCCGATGAGATAATTGTGCACGGCAAGATGAGAGGGCAGTTCCGAAGTGGGTTTTACGAGATTATCGGCTATTATTTCATAGTGGGCGCAGTCGTCGGTGATGCGGATTATTGAACCGTTGTCCATAGGCCAGCGGGCAAGGTCGCGCATGCGGCGGTTAGTGCCCTTGCAATAGAAATATGTGCCCTTGAGATTGGGAAGCGTCATGCCGATAGGTGTTACCGGGCCTATTGCGGGCATCTTGCGGATTTCATCATCTATGTGCTCGGTGACATTGACGGTGATATTTCCGCCATTGCGCTCTGCCCAACCTTTGGTCCAGAGATATCCGGCAACCTCAGCCACATCATTGACCTGCTTGGCGAGGTCAGGGCGATTATAAAGAATTGACATGATTATATTTGATTGATAAAATTAAATTAATTGTGGAAGGAAACATGAAATAACGAGCACTACTATGCCGAGCACGAGCACGGCTATTGTCTGTCGCGAACATCCTTTCCATTCTTTAAGTATTATACCCCATACATTGCTGAACACTACATTGAGCGCCATGAGGATGCAGAACGAGAGTGTCACGAGCGTGGGCGACGAGGTAAGGAAACCTTTGCCGAGAGCGAGTCCGAAGAACTGGCTGTACCACAATGCTCCGGCGAGAAGACAGAACAGCACATTGTTGGCCATAACGTCAACCTTGAGATAGTCACCCCAAGTGTTGTTGACACTGTTTTGATAAAAACAATATACTGCGTTGGTGACAAAGCCACCTACCGTCACAAGCAGGGTGGCGGGAAGTGTCTTGTAGATATCCGGTGTAAGGGCTCCGAAATTTATGTCGGCACCGAATGCCAGACCCACGTTGAAGCATCCGCTCATGAAACCTGCAAGCAATGCGATTGCTATTCCCTTGGGAAAGTTGAAATCCTTTACAGCCGCTTTCTTTTCTTCCTCACTGAGAGAGCGGGCTTTCATCGAGCCGGCAATACCTATGATGGCGATACCGATGAGAGTAACCACAACTCCGGCGATTACCGAGAACGTAAGCTGCGACAGCGGATCATTTTCGGGGAAAAATACATTAAGTAACACGGGACCCATTATGGTTCCGAGTCCGGCGCATGTTCCCAGAGCTATCGACTGGCCGAGCGCCACACCGAGGTAACGCATGGACAAACCGAATGTAAGGCCACCCACGCCCCATAGAGCGCCGAAGATGAGCGTCATTACGATATTGAACGTCTGATCGGCCGAAAAAAGCTCACACAGAGAGTGTCCTGCCGGCACAGCCAGCAGGGCACCGAGAAGCGGAAGCAGGAGCCAAGCGAATACGCCCTGCACAATCCAGTAACTTTCCCAGCTCCATTGACGGATCTTATTGATGGGAACGTAGCAACTTGACTGGCAGAAAGCTCCTGCCGCTATAATAAGTAAACCGATTACTATATCCATTGATGGAAATTACAGTTGCGGTTTATGAATCAGCGCTTTGAAGTTACGTCTTTCTCATACTGCTCCACTTCGGTGATATATGTTTCACCTACGGGAACATTGTTGCGTACGCAGAATTCGTCGTATACGGCGTTCCAAGGCAGATTCTTGGCCTCTTCGAGGAGGGCGAGACGCTGGAATTTCTTGTCGGCGAGTTCATAGTCACGCAGAGTGGCGATAGGCTCGAGGAGGGCGCGGAGCATACACTTCTGGGCAGCGCGGCTACCGATAACGTAAGCACCGATGCGGTTAAGCGTGCCGTCGAAGTAGTCGAGACCGTAGTGAACGCGGTTGAGAGCACCAGCGCGCACGATTTCGCTGAAAAGATCCATTGTGGGGTCGTCCATGATGGTCACGTGGTCAGAATCCCAGCGGATGGGGCGCGATACGTGAAGCATGAGTTCGGGGACGAAAAGAAGCATCGACGATACTTTATCAGCCACGCTTTCAGTGGGGTGGAAGTGGCCGGTATCGAGAGTGATCATCATGTTGTTCTTGGAAGCATAGGCGGTATAGAAGTCATTGGAGCCTACGGTGTAGCTCTCGAGACCGATACCGAATACTTTTGATTCCACGCAGTCTTTCATCCAGTCATAGCGGTGCTCGAAGATCTGGTCGAGAGAATCCTTGAGGAGCTCGCGGTAGTAGTAACGGTTGACAGTGATATCCTTGCTGCCGTCGTGTACCCAAGTGTTCATGATACAGGGATCCTGCTGAGCTTCACCTATGGCCTGAGAGATGGCGCGGCAACGCTTGGAGTGCTCGATCCAGAAGTCGCGGATGCTCTTGTCGGGGTTGGCAAGCGAGAGATCGCCGCTCTTGGGATGTGAGAAAGAAGTGGAGTTGAAGTCAAGCTTGATATCATTGGCTTTACCCCAGTCGATCCAGCTCTGGAAATGCTCTACAGTACATTCGTCGCGGTCAACGAACTTGCCGCCGAAATCACCGTAGATTTCGTGAAGGTTCAGACGGTGCTTTCCGGGGATGAGCGACATTGCATAGAGGATGTCGGCGCGGAGTTCGTCGATATTGCGTGCTTTACCGGGATAATTGCCGTTTACCTGAATACCGCCGGTGAGTGAGCCGCCCTGATTTTCAAAACCGGCCACGTCGTCGGCCTGCCAGCAGTGCATGCTGAGATGGAAATCCTGAAGTTGCTGGAGCACTTTTTCGGTATCGACACCTACTGCAGCGTAGCGTTCTTTGGCAATTTCGTAGGCTTTAGCGATAGATTCTTTAGTCATGATGTTAAGATTATAAGATTAAGTATATTATAGTTGATTTGTTATTTGGCTATTACGTTAAGGAAACGTTTATAAGGCTCATCCCATGCTTCGGGATTCTGGGGTAGGAACGTCTTGGTGGGCACGTTCTTTCTCACCACCTCGCGGAGTTCGTCGAGTGTATTCACGCATCCTGCAGCTTTGGCTTGCACGAGAATATTGCCGAAAGCAGTGCCTTCCACCGGTCCGGCTACTACGGGAAGGTTGATGGCCGATGCGGTGAGAGTGTTGAGGAGCTCGTTGCGTGAGCCGCCGCCTATCACGTTCAGGCGGTTGATGGGATTGGATGCAACCTCCTTGAAAAGCGAGAGCACATAGCGGTATTTCATGGCGAGGCTCTCGAATATGCAACGTACTATCGCGCTATGGTCGGCCGGGACGGGCTGACCTGTCTTTTCGCAGTATTCGCATATGGTCTTGGGCATGTCGGCCGGTGCCACGAAGCAAGTATCGTCGGGATCGATGAAACTCTTGAACGGCTCGGCTTTCGATGCCATTTCCACGAGTTCGGGATAAGTGTAGCTTATGCCCTGAGCTTTCCAGCGTTTGAGACATTCCTCGAGTACCCACATGCCTGTGATGTTCTTGAGCAGACGGATGGTATTTTCAATACCGCCTTCATTTGTCATATTATGGCGGCGCGAATCCTCGGTTACCACGGGTTTGTCGTTTTCAATACCCATCAGCGACCATGTGCCGCTGCTCAGGAATGCCCAGTCGCGACCTTCGGCCGGTATAGCTGCTACAGCCGAAGCGGTGTCATGTCCGCCGACTGCCACGATGGGCACAGCGCCCAATCCTGTCTCTTTCTGAAGCTCCGGGCGGAGAGTACCGATCACGGTGCCGGGCTTAACGATTTCACCGAATTTATCCTTGGCTATGCCTACGGAATCGAGCACATCCATATCGAATTCTCCGGTGTGGGGATTGAGCAGCGCACCGGTTGATGCTATGGTGTATTCAGTGATAAGTGATCCCGAGAGAAGGTAGGAGAGGACGTCGGGGATAAAACCTATGCGTGCAGCGTTAAGCAGAGCGAAGGTGTCGCGCAGTGCATGCAGCTGAAACACGGTATTGAAGTGAAGAGTCTGAATACCAGTGCGGGCATACAGATCCTCGCTGCTCATAGCCTTGGCAAAATAGTTGTCGGTATTCTCAGGATTGAACCGGGCATCGCGATAGGCCACGGGAAGTCCTATGATCTGACCGTCACCTGCTATGGCTGCTATATCCACGCCCCAAGTGTCGACAGCCATTGATACGGGATTTATACCTTTATCAGCTACGAGCTTCATACCCTGTTTGATGCTCTCGAAAAGCGAATATATATTCCAGTGGGAGATACCGTTGACATTGATTATGGCATTGGGGAAGCGGTTGATTTCCTCCGTTTCCATTTTGCCGTCCTCATGGAGAGTGGCCAGAATCGTGCGGCCGCTTGTAGCTCCGAGGTCAAAGGCTACGAAATAGGCAGGATAGTTCATGGTTATATAAGGTTAGTTACAATAAGGGTAATATCAGACGTGAGGCAGAGAGATGTGCAAAAGTAGCCATTTTTCACATGTAAAACAAATAATTTTTCAAATAATCTCGTTACCTTTGTGCAGAAATTCTAATCAAATATTATCTAACCATAACGTTTCAACCATGAAAAAAGTGATTCTGGCAGCAATGAGTTTGCTATGCCTCACTGTTTCGGCCCAAGATCCCAATACCGCGTGGGAAACCTTGTATCCGGCCATCGAGAAACAGATCAAAGCGCCCGAGTTCCGCGACAAGGATTACAATATCCTTGATTACGGCCGACAGAATAAGCGCGCCGATTATCTTTACACCGAACTCATCAACAGCACCATCGAGCGCTGCTCGGCCGAGGGTGGCGGACGTGTGATTATTCCCGCTGGTGTGTGGATGACAGGTCCTATCACGCTCAAGAGCAATGTCAATCTTCACCTTTCGGAAGGAGCCGTGCTGCTTTTTACCGATGATCTGAGCCAGTATCCTCTCGTATATACCCGCTGGGAAGGCATGGATTGCTACAACTACCAGCCTATGATTTATGCATTTGAGGAAAAAAATATCGCGATCACCGGTAAGGGTACCATCGACGGTGGTGCCGAAAACGCCAACTGGTGGCGCATGTGCGGCGCAAAGAAATATGGATGGGAAGAGGATCAGAATATCATTTCCCAGCGCATAGGTCGTCCTATCCTTATGGAATGGAATGAAAAAGGAGTGCCTGTTGACGAGCGTCAGATGGGCGACGGCTACGGTATGCGCGTGCAGCTTCTCAATCCTGTGAGCTGCAAGAATGTGCTGATTGAAGATGTGACACTTCTTCGCTCACCTTTCTGGGTGATACATCCTCTTTTCTGCGAGAATCTTACAGTGCGCGGTGTGCATATTCAGAACGACGGACCTAATGGCGACGGCTGCGACCCCGAGTCATGTAAGAACGTGCTCATAGAAAACTGTTTCTTTGATACCGGCGACGACTGTATAGCCATCAAGAGCGGTCGTAACCGTGACGGTCGTGTTGCCGCCCGTCCGAGCGAAAATATCATTGTGCGAAACTGTCAGATGAAAAACGGTCACGGCGGCGTGGTGGTCGGCAGCGAGATTTCCGGAGGATATAAGAATCTCTTTGTAGAGAACTGCGTGATGGACAGTCCCGACCTCGAGCGCGTGATCCGCATCAAGACCAACAACTGCCGCGGCGGTGTGATAGAAAACATCTTCGTGCGCAACGTCAAGGTGGGACAATGCCGCGAGGCTGTTCTGAAAATCAATCTCGTGTATGAGCAGCGTGAGAAGTGCCAGCGCGATTTCTATCCTTTCGTGAAAAATGTATATCTTGACAATGTAACTTGCCAGAAGAGCAAATACGGCGTTAAAATCGAAGGATATGACGATCGCTGCAATATCGAGAATATCGAGGTGAAAGATTGCGTGTTCAACGGCGTTACCTCAGGCGGAAATTCCATTAAAGGAGAGGTTAAAGATGTGCGTTTCATTAACCTGATAATCAACGGTAAACCCTGTATTGAATCTCAACCCGTCTCGGTCAAGATGGCGCTCTCGGAAATGAAACGTCATCCGTCGAGCTGGAGTGTCGACCACAGCAAGCGTCTGCACTGGAGCTATTCGGTAGGCGTGGAAATGGATGGTATCGAGGCTGCCGGTTCGCGCTACGGTATCGACTCTATTCGTGACTATGCTATTTCTTATGTAGACTCTCTGGTGATGCCCGACGGTGAGATCCTTACCTACAAGTCGGCCGATTTCAATATCGACCACGTGAAAAACGGCCGTCTGCTCATGCGCGCCTATAAACTCACAGGCGAGCAGCGCTACCTCGACGCTATGAACAAGCTGTACGCACAGCTTCAGAAGCACCCCCGTACCCAAACAGGCGGTTTCTGGCACAAGCAGATTTATCCCCGCCAGCTTTGGCTCGACGGACTCTATATGGGTCAGCCTTTCTATCTTGATTATGCCAATAATTTCCTCACCGGTAAGGATCAGAAGAAGGCTTATGATGATATCGCGAAGCAGCTTCTCACCGTAGGAAAGAAAACTTATGATCCTGCTACGGGTCTGTATCGTCACGCGTGGGATGAAACAAAGTCGATGTTCTGGGCCGACAAAAAGACTGGTCAGTCGCAACACGCTTGGGGTCGCGCTATGGGCTGGTATATTTGGGCTATCGTAGACGTGCTTGAAAATCTGCCGCAGGATCACAAAAGCCGTCCCGAACTCATCGCACTGCTCAAGAGTGTAGCTGACGGACTTGTGAAGTATCAGGATCCCGAGACCGGCCTTTGGTATCAGGTACTCGACGAGCCGGGCCGCGAGGGCAACTATCTCGAAGCAACTTGCGCCGCCATGTTCAGCTACAATCTTCTCCGTGCCAATCGTCTTGGACTGCTCGACGATTCATATCGCGCAGCCGGTGAGAAAGCTTATCAGGGAATCCTTGACAACTTCATCACTACCGACGAAGACGGCACCATCAATCTGATTCAGTGCTGTCAAGTTGCAGGTCTCGGCGGAGGCAACAACGAGCGCCGCAACGGAACATTTGAATACTACATATCCGAACCAATCCGCGACAACGACGGCAAAGGCGTAGGCCCGTTCATCCTCGCCTCCCTCGAAATGGAAGGTATGACGAAGTAATCAATTGATATTTTTTATAATATAATTATCCCCACTACGGATTTTTTAAGCCGAAGTGGGGATGATTTTTTTTAATTTGAATTTAATGTTTACTTTTTGTAGAAATCCCTAGGGCCAATCCAATCATAGTCAAAAATTAATAATTTATCCCCATGGATTTCGTAACGAACCGATTCCTTATATGTTACACCATCTTCTTCATCTACATGCGTGAGAGTTAAGTATTCTCCATTAGTTATCCATTCTCCTGTATAAGTATAGTTTTGAGGTTCTGGATCAAAAGGTGTTGCCCATGATTTTCCTTCAAACGTACCGTCTTTCAAAAAATGGAATTGATAATATTCGGTACAATTTTGTAACTCAAAAATACTTAGCCACGTTCCTACAATTGGGTCTGAAGGTTCATCATCGTCGCTGCTGCAAGCAGTGAAGCCCATAGTGAAGATTAAGCAAAGTGTTGCTAAGAAAAGTGATTGGAAATTAATGAATTTGTGTTTCATAAGATATAAAACAGTTAGTGTAAGTCACAAGCTCCCAATTGACTTGGTTAATAGAAATGAAAAGCGCGAGGAACTTTACTTTTGCTCGTCCCACACTTTGAGGCTCTGGAATGCCCTATGAAATTAGACGAGCAAATATGCAGAGACCTCACGCAGAATATGAACATACATTTGCCGACGCAAAAAGCGCCGAGCAATTCGGAGTATTCATATCCACTTAAGGCATCTACCATTTGCTTCATTCCTGATTTCATAAAGAAATTTTCCAGATTTCAAAGTGTCAGGAAAGAGCGCCGGTACACGCTTCTTAAAATATGTCTTGCATACCCTCCCGCTCAACCCTTCCGGGTCTCTGCGATCGGTCAGCGTTGCAAAATTAGCACAATTTTTCGATTTCGCAAAAATAAGTAGTGTGCATTGACCTTGCCGGTTTTAATATATCTGCCTTTCTTAGTGGCTACGACTCATGCAATGCTGCTCATATAATCATAAAGAATGTGTTATGAGTATGTTGCAATACTTTCAAAATACTTTTAGATGTATTTCTACTAACGCGATACAAGCCTTTTAGCAACTAACCGTTAAGTAAATGATGTCCGTTAAGGACATTCCTATCAGTAGCACCACACGCTGTAGCTTGCGGAGGCGTGTGGTGTAGAAAAAAGGAAAAATCGGGATGGTGTCCGCTCAGGACACCGGGGAAACGGAATTACTCTCTGTCACCCAAAGCCGGGACTTCAATAGAGAAACCATCTTTAAGAAGCAAGGATACAAATTCTTCCCTGCAAGATTGAGTGATGTGATGGCTGCGCTGATTCATAATGTAATTCTTCACAATCTCTCTTTTATCAGCGCTGACGGCGAAACAGCCATACCTCCGTGACCATTTCTGCCAATGGGGGAAGTGAGGATTGGAGAGAAGATATTTGCTTGATTCGGCTTTAAGTCCCTTGATAACCTCTGAGATTGCATACTTCGGTGGAATATCACAAAGAATATGCACGTGATCAGGCATTCCTCCTATCCTTCTTACATAAACATCACGGTTTTTAAGATAGGTAAAAATAAACCTATATAGTTCCGTTTCATAATCAGGATCTATGGAATGAAGGCGGCCATAGGTTGCAATCACAATATGATATGTCAGGGTTACGTAGCTCATATCGCAAAATTAGAATTCTTTTTCATGAATCGCAACTTTTTTGCGTCATTTATCACCCCTGTGTCCTTAACGGACACAGCAATCTCATGTGCCTTCAAAACACCACACGCCTCCGCAAGCTGCGGCGTATGGTGCTACTGATAAGGACGCCCTAAACGGGCGTTATTTGGCGGAATGGTTACTGCCATAAATGCCATGCGGAATGTCTTACAATCAGTGTTCTGGAAACCTCATATCTCAGCTTACTTATTGACCACATTCTACGTGCCATGTGTCTATACCATAAAGCACTAATTGTGCATAATATTATCGCCCTAACTTTTAGGGAAAGATAGGGCGATAGGATGGGTATGTAATATATTTCTATACCGTAGGAGTAGACGTTTTGTTGTTGTCAGACTCGGAATTGACAGCTGATGTGCCAACAGGGGCGGTGGAGGAGGCAAACAGCTTGGAGAGGTATTTCTCGCGGAAGTTTTCGAGAAGTTCCCAGAAGTTGGGGACGAAAAGTGTTCCGACGATGGCGTTTACGGCTATACCGAATACTACCGCAGTGCCGAGTGATACTCGCGACGCAGCTCCGGCTCCAGTGGCAAATAGCATCGGGAGTACTCCGAATACGAATGCCAGTGCGGTCATGAGGATAGGACGGAGGCGGATGCGGCCGGCGTCGAGAGCGGCCTGACGGACAGTGCTTCCGCTCTTGCGGAAGTCAATGGCATATTCCACGATAAGTATGGCATTCTTGGCCGACAGACCGAGCAGAAGTATTATACCAATCTGTGTGTAGATGCTTATGGATTGCGACATGAACAGGCAGCCGATAATTGTGCCCAGTATGGCAGTAGGCATTGAAATTACGACGGCAACGGGGTCGGTCCAGCTTTCATACTGCGCTGCAAGGACGAGGATTGCGATAATCACCGCAAACAGCATTACCATTCCTATCGTGGTTCCGGCTTGCGTTTCCTGATAGGCTTCCCCGGTCCAAGCATATGAGAAGTTGCTGCCCACAGCCTTATTGACAATTTCTTCCATAGCCTCAATGCCGGCCGACGAGCTTGTGCCTGATGCCGGAGTGGCAGTTACGGATGCCGTATTGTACATATTATATCGGCTGATGGAGCTGAGTCCAAGATCTTCCTGAACGGATGCAAACGAGCTGAAAGGAACCATCTCACCCATAGAATTGCGCACGGAAAGTTTCATTACGTCGCCTATACGGGCACGGGACTGATCGTCGGCTGAGAGAGTGACCTGATATGTACGGCCGAACTTTACGAAGTCATTAACATAAGCGCTACCCATAAAGCTCGAAAGGGTGGAGTAGATGTCCTCGAGGGTGAGCTGATACAGCTTAGCCTTGTCTCGGTCGATTTTGATGTTATATTGCGGTACATTGCCCTGATAGAGTGAAGTGACCTGCGCTATGCGCGGATCTTTGGCAGCTTCTTCACGTATGGCAGCCACCGCCTGTTCCATTTCCTTGGTGCCGAGGCTGTTGATGTCGAGCAACTGCATCTGCAAGCCTGAGGTATTGCCAAGGCCGGGAATTGCCGGAGGATTTATCGAGAAAATTTCGGCTTCCTCTATCGAAGCGACCTTTTCCTGTACTTTGGCCATTACTGCTTCCACGCTCTGATTTTTACCTTTACGCTCGCTCCACGGCTTGAGAACGACAAACATCGAGCCGAGGTTGCTTCCCGAGCCTCCGGCGAGGAATGACATACCTGATATTTCAATCACATTCTCCACCTCGGGAATGTCAAGGATATCTTTGGATACCTGCGATACGATGGCGTTGGTGCGGTCAAGTGAAGCTCCGGTAGGAAGCTGAACCGATGTCATGAAATATCCGAGATCTTCCTGCGGCACGTAGCTTGTGGGCCATTTCATAAATCCCCAGAATGCGGCAGCTGTCAATGCAAGGTATATGCCGATAGCCACTATAGGGCGCTTGAGAAATGCACCTACTATCTTCATGTATTTCTCCACCACAAATGCCTGTCCTTTGTCAAACCAGCGGTAGATGAAAAATTTCGTTGGCTTATTTTTACGGAGGAACAGCGCGCACATTGCCGGAGTAAAGGTGAGTGCATTGAAGCCTGAGAAAGCGGTTGACACGGCAATCGTAAGAGCGAACTGCTTGTAGAGCTCACCGGTGATGCCGCTGATAAATGCCGTAGGGATAAATACGGCAAGCAGTACCAGCACTTCACCTACCACAGGACCTTGCAGCTCCACCATGGCTTTTTCGGCAGCCTGCCGCGGGGTGAGTGTTCCTTCGTCGACAAGTCGGGAGCAGTCCTCCACCACCACTATCGCATCGTCCACCACTATCGCAATCGCAAGCACGAGACCGAAAAGGGTGAGGGTGTTGAGTGTGAAACCGAGCAGCTTCATCACCGCGAATGTAGCGATAAGCGATACCGGTATGGTCAACATCGGGATAATTACGGCTCTCCAGTTCTGAAGGAATATCAGAATCACCAGCATCACGATAAGTGTTGTTTCCACGAAGGTCACAAGCACCTCGTCGATCGAGGCATTGACAAATTCGGTGGTGTTCATTATCACCTTATAGCTCACTCCGTCGGGAAAATACTGAGCCAGATCGTCCATCTTTTCAGTCACCCGCTTTGCAACGTCGAGAGCATTTGCGCCCGGTAGCTGGTGAATACCGATCAGTCCGGCATCATGACCCGATACGTGTGAAATGGTGCTGTAGCTGTTGCTGCCCATTTCTACACGTGCCACGTCGCCAAGACGGAGATAGCGTCCGTCGGGCTCGGCACGGAGCACTATGTTCTCAAATTCCCCGGCAGTGGTGAGTCGTCCCTGAGAGGTCAGGGTGTATTCAAAGTCAACATCTCCGGGAGTGGGAGAGGAGCCCACAGATCCGGCCGAGACTTCGATGTTCTGCGACTGTATCGCAGCTGAAATTTCCTGAGGAGTTATATTGCGGATGCGCATTTTCTCGGGGCTGAGCCACACACGCATGCTGTATTCACCGCCGCCGAATGCATCGGCACCTCCCACACCTTCGAGGCGTGAGAGTTCGTCGGTGATATTGAGCTGGGCATAATTAGTCAGATACAGCGCGTCGTAACGTCCCGTAGAGTCACCTTCAAGAGCGATGAACATAATGATATCGCTTGACTCCGACATTACGGATATGCCCTGTTGCTTTACTGCCGTAGGTAACTGCGGTTCGGCGAGAGAAATGCGGTTTTGCACCTTCACTGTTGCAATATCGAGATCGGTACCGACATCGAAGGTGATGGTAAGCTGATATGAGCCGTCGCTGCTCGAACTTGAGCTCATATACATCATGCCTTCAACCCCGTTGACCTGCTCCTCGATAGGTGTGCCTACAGTTTCGGCCACGGTCTGAGCATCAGCTCCCGGGTAGGTAGCTGAAACCATTACGGTGGGAGGTGTGATATCGGGGAATTGGGCTACGGGCAGCGTCTTTACCGTGAGAAGTCCCACCATTATCATCAATATCGCCAGCACGGTGGCGAAAATAGGCCTGTCAATGAAAAATTTTGAAAACATGGCAGTAATGTTTTATGTGGTGAGGGACTATTTGGTAAGCACCGGGTTTACTTTCATGCCCGAGCGCACTTTCATTAGCGCTTTTGTGACATACCGGGCGCCGGGGGCAAGACCGTCGGTGACTATACGCATTGAATCATTGGCGAGTTCGCCGATTTTGATATGTGTATACACGATTTTATCCGAGTCATTTACCACATAAAGATATTTTCCGAGCTGATCGGTGCCTATTGAAGCGTCTTTTACAAGTATGGCGTCGGAGTCTACACCGGTGGGCAGTGAGATGGAGCAATACATTCCGTCTTTCAGTTCGCCGTAGGTATTCTGCAGTTTTGCCTGAAGTTTCATAGTACCGGTATTACGGTCGATTGACGGAGCCATATAATAGAGATTGGCGGTATATGAATGAGGAAAACTTTCGCTGAAAGTCAAAGGTATTTCCTTAAGATCCTCGCGCTCGTCGCTGCCGCCGCGAAGCATGTTGATGTACTGCTCATCCTCTATGTAGAAATTGGCATTGAGCACATCATCTTCATATATAGTCGCCATCTCGACCGGAGAACCCTCGCCACCTATATATGCACCTGCGCTGAATGGCGAACTGTTGATGTGGCCGGAGATCGGAGCCGTGATGACACAGTATCCGAGATTAGTCTGTGCAGTTGAGAGAGCCGCTTTGGCCGAAGCGATGTTAGCTTCGCTCTGACGGTAATTGCTTTCTGCCTGAATCAGATCCATCTGTGATACGGCGTCGCCTGCGAATGCTTTCTTGATGGCTTCGTAGTGCTTTTTATTATATTCATATGTGCTTTCAGCGGTGGCAAGGGCCGCTTTGGCCTGATTGTAGCGGTCACGGTAGGTATTATCCTCAATACGGAAAAGGACTTTACCTTTTTCCACATATTGCCCTCCGTCATATTCCTTTGCGAGCAGCTGCCCGTTGACACGGGCAACTACCTGTATGGCACGGTTGGATGACAGAAAACCGGGATATGTTTTATACAGTGTAACGGAGTCGGTTACGGCTTGGGCAACTTCTATAGATGGAGCTGATGCTTCTTCTGTTGTGGTTTGGGGGGAACATGATGCAAATATTGCGGGCAACATGCATAAATAGTAAACGTGTTTCATATATGTCAGATTGACTTATGTGTGTGGAATAGTTAGCGTGATGACCATCCGCCTCCCAGCGCCTTGTAAAGATCGATGAGCGCCACGAGGGCGTTTCCCTGTTGCTGTATGAGTGCGTTGGAATAAGAAATCATGTTGAGCTGGGCATCTACGATTGGGGTAAGCGAGATAAGTCCGCTCTTATATTGGTCGAGCGACAGGCTGAAAGCCTCGGCGCTTTCATCGTAGACTTTTTTGTCGAGATCCATCGTGGCGAGCGTATAGTGGAAATCACTCATGGCCGCGTCAGCTTCCCTTACTGCGGTCATCACTGTAAGATTATACTGGTCAACCGCCGATTCAAGTTGCTCTTTGGCTGCTGAAACCGCATAACGGCGCGATAATCCGTCAAATATCGTCCATGATAATGTGGGAGCGATAGAATAGGTGAGGGAATTGTTCTTGAACAGATCCGTGGCATCATGGGCTGAAGTGCCTATCGAGCCGTTGAGAGTGAGTGTAGGGAGATAGTCTTTTTTTGCAATACCCAGTCGTGAAGCATAGGAGACTATGCTTAATTCTGCTTCAGCTATGTCAGGGCGCCGGCGGAGCAGATCCATCGGGACGCCCATCGATACAGGCAATTTTGCAGGATCGGGAAGTGCAGTCGGCTTCTCAAGTTTCGGCGCAATTTCACCGGGATAAACACCGAGAAGAAGTGCGATTGCGTTGACTGTGTTGTTGATGGCTTTGTCGAGCGCCGGAAGAGTGGCGCGGGTCGAGTAGAGTAGAGCGCGGGCCTGAGCAACATCGAGCTTGGATGCGAGACCTGTCTCGTAGCGTACTTCTGTGATGCTGACAATCTTTTCCTGAGAAGCAAGATGCTCGTCGGCAACCTGTTTCTGAGCCTGAAGCACACGCAGGTTAAAGTAACATGTGGCAATTTCAGCGCTTACGCTCAGCATCATTCCCTCGTATTGAACACGTGAGGCCTTGAAAAGGGCATCGCGGTCGCGGGTCTGTGCGGTGATCTTACCGAAAAGATCTATCTGCCAGCTCATATCTATTCCAAGTGAGAAGTAGCTCGAACTCGAGGCCGGAGAGTTAACCGTGGTCATCGCACCTGAGGTGCGGCTCTTGGTCCATCCGCCGTTGAAGTTAAACGTAGGAAAGTACAGCGAACGCGCCTCATTGAGGGTCTGCCTGGCGATTTCCATACGGTGTGCGGCTATTGACACATTGAAATTTTTGTTTACTCCTTCGTCGATGAGGGAATCGAGAAGGGTGTCGCCGAAGTTTTTCCACCACTGAACATTGCCGTCGGCAACCGAAGTGATATCTTCGCCGTAGTTCCATGACTGAGGCATGGGGCGGCTCAGATAATCGGCCTCGGTATCTGCTGCCCGGAGGGTACCGATCGAGAGCAGGGCGACCGCAATGATTGTTAAAACGTGGGTGAAAGTCTTCATTGTTTATTTTTTCTTTTTGAAAGTTAAACAATGAAAAATGGAAATCGTTGGCTTGTGATACCTTTTTTTAAAGTTTTTTAAAGATTTTGTAACAACTTTGTAACCTGTTGTAACAATGACATCGCGCCATCGTTTACAATCGTATCTACAGATGAATGAAAGTGAGCTGCCGCAGTGCTCGACTGTGACGCGATGCGGACTTCTACTTCCTTGCGGGTCAGATTATTGCGTTTCATAACCCGCTCTATTCTCAATTCTTGCGGAGCTATTACCTCCCATACTCTTTGAGCAAGAGTATCAAAGCCGCTTTCCGAGAGTATCGCAGTCTCGAAAAAGATTAATCCGCTATGGTTTTTGCGATATTCGGTAAAATGATCTCTTACCGCCCCGTGGACTATTGAGTTGAGCCGGGAGAGCATCATCGGATCGTTAAATACTATTTCGCCAAGTTTTCGGCGGTCAATGACACCATCCGCTATAGCGTCCTCAGAAATCCTGTCGGCGATAAGTCTTTTTATTTCATCACTGCCGTCCATGAGAAGTCTCGCATTTCTGTCGCAATCATACACCTCATATCCCATGGCGGCAAGTATGCGGGAAACTACAGATTTACCGCTGCCGATCCCTCCTGTAACAGCTACAGTGATATTATCCCGAGTCATAACCCTACCTTCTCAAGTATATACTCCACGCTGTCAGGGTCGATAGATGGAGAGCGGAATATTGACGGCAGTTTCGAAAGTGTCACCTGAAGCTTCTGTTTACCGGGTCGGGCATCTTGATAATTAACAAACGCTTTGATGTTATAATCATCATTATAGCGGCTGATAGGCACAAGATAAGAAACATTTACTTTCGACGGAAATGTGATGAGCCGTGCATTGTCAGGAACATTGACGGTAGTGATAGGGATACCTGCATTTTTTACAATCAGCGGCTCTACAGGCACGGTCACCGTGACTTTATCGGGTATGATACGGCATCCTTCAATCGGCTTCACAGCTATCTCAAATCGGGTTGTATCCTTCATTCCCGAGCGTATGAGAGGCTCGGTTTCAACCGAAGTCAGGGAGTGTGGCAGCCCTACGGGCGAATAGATGGTCACTGAATCAAACGAAGCTCTTACCGGACCTGAAATAATGTACTGGAAGTTAGGTTCCAGATCGGCATTGATTATAAGCTTGACTTTTCGTCCCGGGAGTGTCGTATAAGGGAGCATGATGGAATCAGGACGCACCGCTACGATGAGAGCCGACTGGCCGAAATAATCCCTGACACGAGTGTCGAGTTTTGCCTTGGTGATGGCAAGCTGACCGTCGCGCTCATATTCATTCCATCGGATTTTTATAGGAGATAATCCTCCCCATTCAAATCGCAGTAATTGCGAATCCTTTGCTTTTACGCTTACTTCCACCGCCGACGGAAGTTTGCCGAGCATGGTGATACTGTCGGGGACATCGACAAGTTCAACCGGTACATTGAAATCGCGCTGAACCTCCGTATCGAGCGACAGGAGAAGCCAGAAAACGAAAGCCACACATACGCAAAGCAAGTAGAGCAAAACGTCCCTGCCTCTTGAGGAGTGGACGGCCTGCTCTACGTTGTCGTAAATTTTATGCAGCCTTTCGTTCATGAAAGGTGATAGCTGTGATTACTGGTTCTGAGCCTGATTATCGTTGCCGGCATCAAGCGCCGAGGGGTAAACCGAATTCTTGTCGATAGTAAGAGATACCCCTGAGGTTACTTCCACTACGAAAGTAGTATCCTCGACTTTTTTGATTTTTCCATAGATGCCGCCGGCTGTCACGACATTATCGCCGGGTTTGAGACCTTCGCGGAATTTTTTGATTTCATTCTGGCGCTTGGTCTGCGGACGGATCATGAAGAAATAGAAGATAGCGATAAGAGCTATAATGAGAATGATGTTTTCCCATCCGGCTCCAGAGCCTTGAGCTGCAAGTAAAGTCATGATTTTAATAAGATTTTAAAGGTGATTAGTTTCAGGCAAAGATATGAATTATTTTTCAATTTCTTTCAGTAATTTGCCTTGTTCTTTCAGATAATGGAGTACCGAGAACAGAATTCCGTTGATAAATTGTCCGCTTCGGGGAGTAGAGTAGTGATTGGCTATCTCTATGTACTCGTTGAGTGATACGGGAACAGGGATTGCCGGATAATTGAGTATTTCGGCCAATGCCGTCACCATGATTACTATATCCATGAAAGCGAGTCGCTCGGTATCCCATTGCCGGGTATTGACAAAGCGGTTGATAAGTTCTTTGTAGTCATCGAAATTATCAATGGCTGTCACGAAAAGCTCCGGACCGAAGTTGCGGTCTTCGTCATCCTTGAATTGGGGGAGGAAATCACTGTCGGACGGTTCTCCGCCATCGGCATGCGAAAGGCGACGGATTGTTTTGAGCACGAATGTGCCTATCACATGCAGGTCGTCGTTCCAATAAACGCTTTTTGATTCAAGCATTTCGGCAAGATCGTCGCCGGGGAGAATGATGTTGCGGAACACATTGCGCCAGAATTCACAATCTTCCTCGAGATCGTCGCGGTAAGAGTCCATATACTGCTCGTAAATTTCCGAGCTGCGGATTTTATTAAGGAGCGACATGATGAATATGGGCTCGTCGGACCAGTAGGTGCGACCGTCCTTTACGTATTCTTCGAGTCGGGGAGATGCTTCGAGGACTTTGGCAAGCCGGTTGTCGGCAAGCTTGGTATTGGGGTGGAGGTCGGCGTCGGTAGGCAGGAACTTGTTGCGTCCTTCATCTAAGCGTTGTTCCTCGGCCTTGGTTATTTCTATTATGAGGGCGAGGAGTTGGAAATACAGTTCGTGGGCTTTATCAAGCGATTTTTCAAGTGAATTGCGGGCCTGAATGAAAAGCTGACGGTTATCATTGTATCCGCGGAGTGTTTCCACGGCCATTTCTATGCCTGACTCGAAGCCGCGTATGGTGAAGTCGGCATCGGTGCGGGCGGCTGTGATAAATCGCTCGTCCTTAGCAATAAGTCCTGAGAGAATGGAAATCCATAGTTCAACATCATCTTTCAGCTCTACTTTCTTCTTGCGTATATGGCTGCGGTAGGCGGGAAGATGCTTTATAGATTCATAAAGATCGGGGATAAGTGCCGAATATGCCTTGAGATCTTTGCGCCCTTCAAGTATAAGAGCGCGAAGTTCGTCAAGAGAATTTAGCGACTTGGCCAGAAGATTGCGGTTAAGATGCTTGTCGAGGGTAATGCCGCGCAATGGCTCTGAGCCATTGATCTCGTAACCCGACATCTGAAGAATAAGCAGCAGCAAATCGAGATAAAGTTTATAGGCATATTTACGGTCGCGCGTAGCAGCGGCGTCGGGTGCAGGAATAATTTTGAATTCACTGCGGCTAAGTAGGTAGCTGTAGAGCATCTGCACTACCTTGATGCGGATCAGGACTCGATTTATCATACTGGCTATTTCTAAAAACTCTTTTTTGAAATTTTGCGACTACAAAGTTAACGTTTTTCCGGGAACTTCAGATGAAATTCCCGGAAAAACTTTGAAAAAATCATTGCGTAGCGCCGTTTAGATTACTCCGTAGGTACTCAGAAGTATAGTCATGTGGTCACGGAGCAGACGGGCTTCATTGGCAGCAGCCTCGGCAAAGTCCTCACCCGAAGATGCATAGATAATGCCACGCGATGAGTTCACCAGCAGACCGCACTCAGAATTCATACCCCACTTCGCCACTTCTTCAAGGCTGCCGCCCTGCGCTCCAACGCCCGGAACGAGAAGGAAACTGGCGGGAGCCACGCGGCGCACGTCACTAAACAGTGAGCCTTGTGTGGCACCGACTACAAACATCAGATTATCGGTCGTTCCCCATTTCTGCGCTGTCTCGAGCACATGCTCGAAAAGTCGTTCGCCTTTGTTATCAGCGATGAACTGGAAATCGTGCGAACCGGGATTGGATGTCAGAGCAAGCAGTACTACCCATTTTCCCTCATAGGCGAGAAACGGTTTCACGCTGTCTTCTCCCATATAGGGTGCAACCGTGAGTGCGTCAACGCCCAAATTTTCAAAAAATGCGCGGGCGTAAAGCGACGATGTATTCCCTATGTCACCGCGCTTGGCGTCAGCGATAATGAATTGTTCGGGATAATTTTCACGAAGATATTTTACCGTGCGCTCGAGGGATTCCCATCCTTTTGTGCCGAGGCTTTCATAGAAGGCGAGGTTGGGTTTATAAGCAACGCAGTATTTGGCAGTTGCATCGATTATTGCTTTGTTAAATTCAAAAATCGGATCCTCCTTATCAAGAAGATGTTTGGGAATCTTTTTGATGTCGGTGTCAAGACCCACGCAGAGGAATGATCCTTTCTTGCGTATCTGTTCTACGATCGCTTCTTTATTCATTGTATATGTAGATTAAAGTTATTTAGTAAATACCAAACCGGTGGAATAAAACTTGACAAATCTATCTTCACCGGCGCTGTTTTTGTCTGACAGGATTATGTCTATACTTTTTGTAACATATACCGAATCTGTTGACCCGGAAAGCGGATAAAGTGATATACCTTCAAACTTGTCAGAACTTTTAAGTCCGCATAGGGAGTCGAGCGGGATTGCGAATGTTACACTATCAATCACTACGGCTGCCTGACCTGATTTAAGAATTAGTTGTTGCTTTGAGAAATAATCCCTTGCTGCGTAGTTATATCCGGCAGGCACGGGAATACGGGTGTCGGAATTGCTGAGATCGATATTTCGTTCTGATTCTACCAACTTATCGTTGTACTTCAGACCCCAGAAGATTTCACTAATATGATTTTCTTCAAAGATTATGATATCGTCGATATTGGCATGCCTATTATAGGAATCGAGATATTCAAGAGTAGTCCTGATGTCAGTTCGGGTCTCTTTTGGCAGGGTGACAAATACCTTCAGAAAATCATTCTTTTCTACGGGTAGGCTATCAAATCCCGCCGCCGTCATTTCATTAATAAGACGTTTGCGCATAAGGGTATCGGTGAGTGTCTTATAATTTGCAAAGGGTAAAATCGATGTTGCCACAAATACTACGGTAAACGACAATGCGACTGTATTGAGTATTTTTGTCTTGGTAACACTCATGTAGATCACCACACAATAGCTCCATATATTGAAAGTGAGCATATAAAGTCGTGGCAGTGTCAATCCATATTGACATATACGATAAATTACCGCCACGCTCATCAGCACAAGAAGCGGAAGCAGGGCTCCGGGAAGATAGCGGAGAGCTTTAAGAGTAAGAGCGTCATCAGGAATCGTGCGTCGCACTCCTTCGAGAAAGAAGCAAGTTGCCAATACGGCTGCCGTAAGCAAGGTTACAGACCAACAGACTCCACCATCGGGCAGTTCCCATGTTACAAGTATTTTAATACCATACACATAAAGGATTATCATGTAAATAACCGTGAGCGGGAGGAGGAAATATTTGGCTGTACCACATCCAAATTTTGTAGCACGAAATTCCCGCTCATTTTCTTCCGATTCTTTTCTGTCAGGAACAAGGTGCAGAAATATTATGGCCGGCAGGGTAAATCCGAGAAGCACCATGAAGCTGAGCATGGGCTTGTCGAAATGATGAAGATTGAAAAGAGCGACGATAGTAAGGAAGATTAGTCCTACAGCAATGATTGACACTAATGAATAAGCGGCGGATATCACGAGTCCGCGAAGTTGCGACAGGGTAAAATTCCAAGCATAAGATTTTCTTGTCGGCACAAACAGTATAGCGATTACAAGACCGGTTATGAGCGCTGTGCGACTCAGTCCCCATGCGGAATCATAGTAAAAACCGCAGCACATAATATATATGCTGTCGGCTATAAGCAATACATTTGCTATACACTGTGGTATCGTACTTTTACGGCCGAGAAATTCGCACCAGATACTTACGGCCAAAGTCAGCAGCATTCCCACCGATGTCAGATACCAAATTGCTGCTTCAAGATCTGTGACGTAATGATAACGGGAGCATATCTCCGTTATGGACCACAAAGTGAAAAGCGCTATATATATTACGGTAACAGGAAATCGGCGGGTAGCATTTTCAAACGCGGTGCATAATGTCTCGAATGAAATTCGGGATTTTGCCCGAGGTGATTGGGAAGAGTTAACGGGTTCCATGGTATAAGTTAGTTATAATTCTGATTCCTTGAGTTTCTCAGCATTTTCGGCAATAGTCAGTCGGTCGATTACTTCCTGAATGTCGCCCCCTACAAATGCCTGAAGGTTATAAATGGTATAGTTGATGCGGTGGTCGGTCACTCGTCCCTGAGGGTAATTGTAAGTACGTATCTTGGCAGAGCGGTCACCGGTAGATACGAGAGTCTTGCGGCGCGAAGCTATATCGTCGAGATATTTACGATGCTCCTTGTCGTAGATAAATGTGCGAAGGCGACTGAGGGCACGCTCCTTATTTTTCGGCTGGTCGCGAGTTTCGGTGCACTCAATCAATATTTCTTCTGTTTCGCCGGTAACGGGATTTTTCCACATGTAGCGCAGGCGCACACCTGATTCAACCTTGTTAACGTTCTGTCCGCCTGCACCGCCGGAACGGAAAGTATCCCATTTTATCTCACCTTCATTGATTCCAACGTCAAATGCCTCGGCTTCGGGAAGCACGGCTACAGTAGCGGCCGAAGTGTGGACACGCCCTTGAGTCTCGGTGGCGGGGACGCGCTGAACTCGATGCACGCCGCTTTCATATTTAAGTGTGCCGTAGACATTATCGCCCGATACGGCCATAATGATTTCCTTGAATCCGCCTGCCGCTCCTTCGCTGAAACTCGTTACTGCAAGGTTCCATCCGCGCGATTCGCAGTATTTAACATACATTTTGTACAGATCGCCGGCAAAGATGGCAGCTTCGTCGCCTCCGGTACCGCCGCGTATCTCAAGAATGGCATTCTTGCTGTCCTCGGGATCGGCGGGAATAAGAAGCAGTTTTATCTCTTCTTCCAGTTCGGGTATCGCAGCAGTGGCTTCATCGAGCTGTTCACGAGCCATGGCTCGAATATCGGCATCCGATTCCGATTCAAGTATCTCCTTGGCTTCGTCGACATTACCGAGCAGATCGCGGTAACGTCGGGTCGCCCCGGTAAGTTTCTCGAGATCTTTATATTCTTTTGACAACTTAACATAGCGCTTCATATCGGCAATAACCGAAGGATCGGTAATCAATGTCGATACTTCTTCAAAGCGGGATTCAATACCGTCGAGACGCTGCAGAAGTGAATTTTCTGACATATTATTTTATTGCGGCGAGGCCGCCGAGTGCTGTTTCTTTATAAATAGGAGGGATATCGTGACCGGTCTGCTTCATCACTTGAACGATACGGTCGAAACTTACGCGATGTGTGCCGTCGGAAAAAGCAGCGTAAAGGTTGCTGTCAAGAGCGCGGGCGGCGGCATATGCATTGCGTTCGATACATGGAATCTGTACAAGACCACACACGGGATCACATGTCAGTCCGAGGTGATGTTCAAGTCCCATCTCAGCCGAGTACTCGATCTGTGCGGGGGTGCCTCCGAAGAGTTGTGATGCTGCGGCGGAGGCCATGGCACATGCCACGCCAACTTCACCCTGACATCCTACTTCGGCGCCCGAAACAGACGCATTGTGCTTAACAACCGCTCCAAATAGTCCGGCGGTTGCAAGTGCACGGAGTATACGCTGTTCCGAAAATCCTTTTGATGTCTGAAGATGATAAAGCACTGCGGGCAACACTCCGCAGGAACCGCATGTAGGTGCAGTAACTATTTTACCGCCGGCTGCATTTTCCTCGCTTACGGCAAGGGCATAGGCATACAGCAGTCCGCGGCTTCGCAGGCTCTGATTGTGGCCTGAAGCGTGCATGAGATAAGATACAGCTTTGCGGCGTACACCGAGGCCGCCGGGCAATACTCCTTCGGCTTCAATTCCGCGCTCTACTGCCTCCCGCATCGTTTGCCACACTTCGGCAAGATAATCCCAAATAGAGGAATCCTCACACTGTGCCACATATTCCCAGTAACTCTGACCTGTACTTTCAGCCCAAGCCTGAATTTCACTGATTGTCGACATCTCATATACCTGCTCAGCCTCAGGGCGCTTTTCGCCCTCGCGCACTATGTCACCGCCTCCTATCGAATAGAAAGTGTCGACTGCGATTTCCTTCCCGTCGCTGTCAAAAGCGCGGAACGTCATGCCGTTGGGATGGGCCGGCAGATAGATATCGGGCTTCCAAACTATTTCAACGGGAGCTATAGGCTGAAGCCGGTCAAGAATAGCCACATCGGTACGATGACCGCGACCGGTACTCGCAAGAGAACCGTACAGGATTACTTCAAACCGCGCAACTCCACGGGCTTTTTCGCCGAAGAGTTGCGCTGCTTTGAGCGGCCCCATCGTGTGACTGCTCGACGGGCCGTAACCTATTTTATAAATAGATCTTATTGATTCCAATTAGTCAATGAGAGATTTACCGGTCATTTCCTTAGGCTGAGGAAGACCCATGATGGTAAGCAGGGTGGGTGCGACATCAGCGAGACGGCCGTTTTCAACATGGGCATCCTTTCGGGAGGTAACATAAACACAGGGCACGGGATTGAGTGAATGAGCGGTATTCGGGGTACCGTCGGCATTCACGGCATTATCAGCGTTACCATGGTCGGCAATGATGATAACTTCGTAATCCGATTCTTTAGCAGCCTCAACGGTGTCTTTAACACACTCGTCGACTGCTTTCACTGCCTTCTCGATAGCTTCATCCACCCCCGTGTGCCCTACCATGTCGCCGTTTG
>JAIDUB010000115.1 GCA_029060405.1 Duncaniella sp.
ATCGCCCGTTTATTTTCTTTTGCTAAGAATAAAAAAATTGCATACTCGGGTTAGGAGTATGCAAACATAATAACTACATTTTTCGGCCGCAATATGCTTATAATAAGGTGAATACAACAACGTCGCTGTATCGTGGATTCATCACGCTTGGCTATTACGGCTCAAATGCCTATATTTGCAAAAACGCTCCGCTCATGAATCAATCTCTCCGATACGCCGACGGCCTGCCGATGAACACCTCGACCAACCCCACTGCCAACGCCTTCAAATACACCGCCAAAAAGCTCTCCCTCTTCCTTCTCGGCGTGACCTGCTCGCGGTCGGATGTGCTTGCCGCTCCCGCGGGACTCGTCACCGCTCAGGTCGACCGTGTGCTGGGGGGCGTCGGTACGCTCGCGGGTCTATATCGTCAATTTCTACGACAAGCTCGAGCGCGCGGCGCTCTCGCAGCAAGCCGTGGCTGATAACTCCATTATCAAAACCATGACATCCTATGATTTCGCCGGATTTCTGTTGATATTCAAGTTCGTCGTAAATCAAAACAACAAATTATGAAGATAGATAATCTTATAAATTATTTCACAAATAAATAATATGAATAAAATTATAATAATATTTCTAATGTGCTTATTCTTAGGTCCGATATACGGGTCAGTCAATACAGCACCCGATGAATTTTTAGAATATTATATTGGATTTGTTGAAAATGAGAATGGGGGGCGTGACACAATTATTGTAAGTCATGTTAACGTATTCACTGTTCACTCTCTCACCATAATGACTATCCCTTTCGATCCATTTATCGAATTAAGACCCATGAATTCAAAGGATAGTTGTATGTCGATCGACCTTTACCCTATGAATTTACATGAAATAGACTTAATGGAAAATCCATATGATTTTGATATCGAGCTTCGAAAATATGACGATATATCGACATTATACGATGAAAATAATTTAGTGGATATACGCATCCAACCAATTTTCCCGGAATATTCTGACTCAATCGGCATGATAAGCCGATTTCAAGAAGAATCCCTCATACCGTTCAGCAACCGATGCGTAACTTGGAACTTTCACATACGAAATAATACTACCGGATTAGGGAAGTATAAGCAGACTCAATTAGAACACATATTATATTGGCTAAATAAGAAATATCAAAATTTCAACTATACAGTCTCGGAAACAGAAATTGTCACAGATTCTTGCGATACCGAAATTAATTGGCCATTAATTCCATTAGATCTCTATTATCAACCCCCAATTAAAACGATTCATTTGAATTAAGCCGCTAAATACTATACTTAGATTCAAACACTTTAGCGTTTCATGCGCAATGGCTTCGCCATATTACACACCCTGCTCACGGCGCTTTTAGCTTCGGGCGGGGAGGTGGCGGCGGTGAAATTAGGTAGCGAAATAACTGCCTCTGATGTAGGGATGGTGCTTCGCACCGTTTCCGGGGGATGCAATTAGGTTTTCACTGAGGGCATTGTTCAACCTCTCCGAGGTTGGATGGGGTATGGTAGGGCTAACCCCGGGTGACGAGCACCCGGGGTTATAAAGATCACTACCCCTCCGGGGTATTTCACAAGCGGTTAATAATCAGCTCTGTAGGGACGCACACTGGGGTGCGTCCGGCGCGGGATGGTGCGCGACGCTGATGGAGGATATTGTACGCGACTGTGGCGGTTGGCGGTGTTGAGAGTGCCGAAGGCACGATGTTGTGGATAACTTTTACCTTTGCCTCGAGATTCAGAGTTAACATTTAGGCTCTGAATCTCGAGGCAAAGGTAAAAGCTAATTACAACGACGGGCTTCCAGCCCTGAATTTCATTATCGGGACGGTGGATATTGTTCGAGACGTTGGCGTTCGCACCGTTTCACGTGCGCGGGGCGAAATTTACACGCAACATTCGCGGGCGGGCATGACTAACGTTGCAAAGCAACGTCCCTACATTTTCCGGCCGCAATATGCTTGTAATTAGGTGAATACAACAACGTAGCCGCATCGTGGATTCGTCACGCTTGGCTATTACGGCTCAAATACGTATATTTGCAAAAAACGCTCCGCTCATGAATCAATCTCTCCGATACGCCGACGGCCTGCCGATGAACACCTCGACCAACCCCACAGCCAACGCCTTCAAATACACCGCCAAAATTTTTTAATAGATTTCTTAACAACATTGCTTTATGGAAGTCTGTATTTTTCTAATGTGTCACTTACTATCGATAGTTTCAACATCCAATCAAGAAACCAAAATATATACTATTCTTGACTCGCTTTCCACTGAAAATCAATTAATTTCCCAACTATGTAAGTATATTGAATCAGGGAATTTATCTTATGATTTTTTTAAGCTAAATGAGGAATGCGATACTATTATCATATTAACTCAAAATCCATCAAGAGGAATAAGTATTTGGTCGAAAACTGATTCTATTTCTCTATATTATAGATCTGACTCTTTTATTTCTCTTGAGAGAAGAGCTGAATTGTTAGGTATCAATCCCGGTAGACTCCTATTACCATTTTATGAAAAAGAATTACTTTACAATTGGGATATTGATAGCATCAAGATACTTTGCTTTTTTGATGATAATGTCTACGAGGTCTGGCCTTCTAATGAGGCATACCGAATTATAACAGACGAAAAAACTATTTCAATAAAAAGAGCATCTTATGGCCCGCATCCCGCTATGCCAACAGAATATTTAGATTCAAACGAAATCCAGCAACGGCTTCTCAAGAAAAAAGAGCTATTTCAGTATAATCAGCGTATGTACGAAAATTTATTTAACAGACAACATCAAGAAAATTTACCATCTAAACAAAACGACAATTTCGATAGTATTTTTATATGTCAACCATTTGATATATTAGCAACAAAACATTAGCTTTCTAATTGACACTACGAATCATCACCATACTGCTCACCCTGTTCCCGATGCTATTTGCCTCGGGCGAGACGGTGTCGGCGATGAAATTCGGGGGTGGAATTATTGGTGTTACTGTTTCTAACGAACGATTCTTCGATGCTAACTCATTAGAAGTTTACATCTATCCTCCCAATTCTCTTAGGGATTATAGTGAATCTAAAAAGCCCGTCTATTCAGTCAAGCCCATTGGAAAGGTTACTTTATCATTAATGCATGGTTCGATAACATCCGTTTTACGTGAACGCTTTTAAATATAAATGTATATGAAATTTGCTGTATCTTTGTTCCTTATTATCTTTAACCTTATAGCCTCTGCTCAATCTATTTATCATGACTATCAATCAAAAATGATTGATAAGTTAAAAACCTTACTTGAGAATAACGATTCATTAATTTGGAATTCGCTGCCCATCGCATCCTATACTTCTGATACTCTCCCTAAAAATCTCTACAATCGTGAACTTGAATTAGAAATACACGAAAAGTGTATTACAGGAGAATCGGAAGATGTCAGATACTTCCTGGGTATAAGTTCTATGCTGACTAGTTCTATAGAAGCTCATCTACATGTATTCACAAAAAATGATATTGATAGTATAGAAAGTTGGTGGAAAAGTAATGAGGGTGTTGTAACTCCCGACTTTCTAAAAGATATTTTATGGACTTATGGAAAAATTTTTCTTGATTATGGCTTCTATCATAAGGGTGATTTCCGGGATAGCGCAATTCATAGAATTACGGAGCGAATTAAAAATCGTCATAAAACACCTTATCGTGACATAAAACCTATATATAATTCTATTTTTCCAAAATCTAATAGTATCAAGCAAAATATTTTTGCAATTCAAGAGAATATCCACCGCTATTTTATCGATGACGCAATAATTGAATCAATCATCCCTACAGGTACACAAACCGAATATGTCTATCTCACAAAGAAACTTATGTCGGGTGAAGAATATCAAAATTTCACTCCCGTATCTCGTAAAGAATTTGAAGATATGAGAGATTGGTGGTTTGTAAACTCTGAGATGGTTGACAATTCGATGATACCTAAGATATTAACCGAATTTAAGTTCAAAGATTTTTTTTAAGTCCTTAAAACAGTAATGTCTACTCGTGTACTTAGCATATTGTTTTTATTGTTCCCGACGCTATTTGCATCAGGTGGCGCGGTGTACCGGTTAATGGTAAAGGTAGATTTACAGCTCCTGCTCAAAATCGGATTAACAAAATGACAAATACTTATCCCAATTTTAAGGTGATTTACCATGGTCCATTATAAATTAAACGAGATTTTCGATCCACTCACCATCGAGCCTCACATAGTCACTCGTTGCAGTACGGAGTTTAAGAAACAGTATCGTGACTGGTTCTTACGCTATAGATGGTCACGCCTATTTCAACTGTTTAATCTCATACACTCTACTTCAGGTTTTGAAACTTGGATTGGGAATTTTACTCCGGAATCTCTCCATGATCTCAATGATTTTGTACTAAAATCTATTGAGCGTGTACCTATGCCCGAGCATGAAGCCCACAAGAGATCTTTAAGATTCAACTCCAATAACTGGACAGAAAAAGACTATTGGGTATATACGAAGAAAAGCTTTTCAATAATGTTTGATATCGGTCTATATTTCGGGGAAATATTCGCTATTGAAAACGATCTGCATTGGGAATTATACAGACCGGAGACACGCCATATAAATAGTGGTTGCATGGTAACCAATTATCTGAATGAAATTAATTTTGAAGTAGTTATATCTCCAATCTCACTAATTCCGAAATATATAGATGATTTATTCTATAAATTTGGTAAACCATCCACTTTATTTGAATTCTTTTCTCAAATTAATAATTTGAATTCAGGCCAAATTAATCATATAGTTCCTCCAAAAAATGATGATCTGCCTGATGAGATGTTTTCTGCGCACCAAAACTATAGAATTTTAAAAATTTTTTATGGCAGGCAGTCATCTGGAGGTCTTTTGAAAGACTATTCTGTTTATTTCAAGAAAAAATTCTATACTTGGTTCCAGTCTCATATTGAAGCGAGAACTTATCAGCTGAATTCACTTATCAAATCTACTCCGGGTTTTGAGACTTGGGTAGGAGGATTTACATTCGATTCCCTTCATATGCTTAATGATTTCCTTAATAGTAAATTTGCAAATCACAATGAGGAAAATGAATTTTCTGAGATACAGTCATCTATAATATTTGACTTAGGAATGTATTTAGGGCAAACATTCGTATTAAATAATTGTCTGCATTGGGAACAATATGATCCCAAAAGTAAAAGTCCTGATAGCGGGCTAATGATTATTCCTTTTAGAAAATGGTCTATCAACAGTGACAGCAATTTTTTCAATCCATTTACAACAGTCTACAATCTTGCGAAAAAAATAAGTAAAGGGATTAACGCTGAGACTTTACCTACTATTTACAATCACTATATATCTTTAATTAATACGGAAGATATGGAATTATTTGGGAATCCACCTACGGCGATTAAACCAGATCTTTAATTAACATGCCCTGCCTCATCGCCATATTGCTCGCTCTTTTCCCTATGTGTATGCCTCGGGCGGGGAGGTGGCGGCGGTTAAATTAGGTAGCGAAATAACTGCCTCTGATGTAGGGATGGTGCTTCGCACCGTTTCCGGGGGATGCAATTAGGTTTTCGCTGAGGGCATTGTTCAACCTCTCCGAGGTTGGATGGGATATGGTAGGGCTAACCCCGGGTGACGAGCACCCGGGGTTATAAAGATCACCACCCCTCCGGGGTATTTCACAAGTGGTTAATAATCAACCCTGTAGGGACGCACACTGGGGTGCGTCCGGCGCGGGATGGTGCGCGGGATGGTGCGCGACGATGGCGGCGGGGATGGTGTAAGGCGCTGATGGGGGGATATTGTACGCGACTGTGGCGGTTGTTGGTGCGTCACGATGGCGTGGCGGTGATGTGAGTGCCGAAGGCACGATGTTGTGGATAACCACGGGCGCAAGCCCGTGGAGAACAGTATGATATGCCCTCATGAGCTGCGGAGTTGCGATGTCGTAGGAGCGACCCAAACGACATCGCAGCTCCGCAGCTCAAATTCTCACGGGCACTTGTCCGCGGTCTTCACCCGCGGCTATGTACAACGACGGGCTTCCAGCCCTGATTTTACTAACGGGGTGTTAAATTACCTTTTTGCCCGGCCGGACGCACCCGAGTGTGCGTCCCTACAGGATTGATTATCAGGGTATTTATCATGCAAACTGCATGTACAATGCAAAGATTACCGTTTCCACGTGCGCGGGGCAAAATTCCACCGAAAAACCGGCGGGCGGGCATGACCAACGTTGCGAAGCAACGTCCCTACATTTTTCGGCTGCAATATGCTTTTAATTAAGCATCTGCGATAAATATACTGAACGTGTCGGGTGCATGAATCCTGCAATGTGAGCAGATTGACGGTGTCAGTCTTGGAGCAGGCGCATGGTGCGGTCGACGTAGAGACGGCGCACGGCCGGGAGCTCGGCCAGACCGCGCTTGAGCAGTCGGGGTTCGTAGCCGAGGGAGCGGAGTGCGTCGGAGTATTCTCCGGCTATGTCGGTGAGTGTGTGGTTGCCGCACACCAGCAGAAACGGGACGAGTTTTACCGTCTTGATGCGTTGCTGCCCGCGCTCAAGCTGTCTTGCGGTGGCGTGGACGGAAGGGTAGCCTTCGATAGTGGATACGTGTCGGTCGCTCAGCCCGCGGTCGGCGAGCATGTAATCGAGCTGGGTGTAGGTGGCGGTGGAGGGGAGCATGTTGCCGTGACCCACGAAGATTATGGCATCGCAGCCGTCGAGCGGCTCGGCGGCGAGTATGTCAGTTACCTGCTCGAAATCGGCGGGAGAGTAGCACAGGGGCTTGCCGAGAATAATGGTGCTGAAAAATGGCTTGAGGCTCTCGACGTCGGCGGTAAGTTCGGCCATTTCACCACCGTCAATGATGAGAGTGGGTTGCACTATGAGAGTGTCGACTCCTATGGCGCGCTGAGCCAGCATTGCATCGACCGGGGAGAGCGATTCCAAGCCGCGTCGGGTCATATTCTTGCGCACTACGGGTGAGATATAAGCTTCATTGACGGGAATCAGAGAGTCTGCCGCCTGACGTATCTCTGATGTTATTAGATTGATCGTCAGGGCGCGTGTCTCATCGTTGCTGCTGCCGTAGTGGGCTACGACCACACCCTTGCGGGCTGAGGCCGTAGCGATACACAGCATAATGAGGGCTGCCAGTGTAAGTAGCTTTTTCATATAAGTAAGTTTCAGGAATTAGTTTATATTAAAGATTCGTGATTGATATTGATAAGATTTCAATTTAAGAACAGGGAGTTATGGGGTTCCATAATGACTTGTGAGTAAGTTGAAAGATTACAATATCAAGCCGAAGATTGATATAAACTAATTCTTGAAACTTACTTATGATTATGTGTTTACAGATTTATTGCGAGGCTCACCACATAGGAGCGGCCGGGCGAATAGAGGGCGAAATTGCTGTTGAGCGGGCGCATGTCGCGGCGGTTGAAAATGTTGTCGATACCTATGCCGGGCGTGAGGGTGAACCCGCGGAAGCAGCTGAAGGTGTGGCGGGTGATGAGATTCCATATCCCGTAGCCCGGAGCGTCGCCGTCTTCATCGCCGGGATAGTAGGTCTTTGATTGAATGCGGCCGTTGAGGTTGAGGTTGAGGCGATACCATGACCATTGGTGCTGATAGTTGGCGGTGATGGTGGCCGTGTGCCTTACGCTGCGGTTCAGGTTGCTCCACGAGCCGTCGTCCTCAAGGCCTCTGCCGTAGGCAAAAGTATAGTTGGCAGAGAGTGACAGCCCTTTGACGGGCATTGCCGAGAGATTGATTTCAAAACCTTTCACATTGGCGCGTGAATAGTTGTAATATTGCTTTACTGAGAGAGTTGATTGCTTGACATCGTTGATTTCGGGGAATTCGGCTATCAGGTCGGCCTGTTCCTCGGGGGAGAGGGCCGAGAACTTGGTGGACGATGAGGTGATCATGTTGCTTACTCGGTTGATGTAGCCGGTTACCGATGCCGAGAATCGGTCGGAGCGATACTCGAGGTTGATACCGAAGTAATTGCTCATCTCGCTCTTGAGGTCGGGGTTGCCGAATGTGATGATGTGGCGCGAGCCCATCGGCTTCATGAGGTGGTAGTAAAGTTCATCGAGCCCCGGGGCGCGGTAGCCCATGGCATAGGAGGCGCGGACGTTGAAGTTGCCGGTCTTATACATCAGCGAGGCTTTGGGCGTGAAGCGCGATCCTATTTGTTGGTAAGAGTCAAACCGGGCACCCGCGAGAACGGTGAAGTGGTTGAGAAAACGCTGCTCGTGCTGGGCGTAGGCCGAGAATGAATTCATGTGGCGGTCAAAGTCTTCTTCGGGGCGCACGAGCTGTTCGTAGCGATAGCTGAGCCCGAAGATGGTATTGCTTGATTCGGAGAAATTGAGCACTGACTTGGCTTCGAGGTCATGAAACGCCTGTCCCTTGGTCTTGGCATAGTCGCCCGGATTGTAATCGCCTGAGGCAATCATGTATTTGTACCACTGGCCGAACTTGCGGCCTGTGTAGTCGATCGAAATGCTTCCTATAGGACCGAAGATGTATTTGCCACCCGCGCCCCACGACCAGCTCTCCGACATGGTGTTGTATTTCGAGCCGCCGGCGATGTCGGCGCGTTCGGCCGGCCGGTCGAGGATGCGGTGATAGTAGCCGCCGTCGGCGTAGAGTGAAATGCGGTCAGTGGGATCATAGGTGAACCGCTGGGTGAGGTTCTGTGAGGTGTATCCGAGCGAGAGCTGCGCTATGGTGGGCTCAAGTTTATCGCCATCCTGAGTGAGATCGGAATTCTGCCATCCGTCGGAATGCGAGTAGTGAAATCCCGTGAGCGAGTTGACTTTTCCGGCCGGAAGATTGAAGTTGAGCGACTGGTCAAACTGATTGTCGCGGCGCAGGGTGGAATTTGAGCTCGCCTGAGCTTCCTCCTGCGGAGCCTTCATGATAATATTGATCACACCACCCACGGCATCGGAGCCGTAGAGCGTAGACGCGGCACCGTTGAGCACCTCCACGCGCTCGATAAGATTAGTGTCGATCTGTCCCAGATCTACGTTGCCGCTGATATCGCCCACGAGTTTCTTGCCGTTGACGAGCACAAGCACGTGGCGGTTAGTCAGACCGTTCATGCGCAGATACGAGCCCATGGCCGACGGCGAGAAGCTGAGCGATGGGATCATCATGGTAAGAGCCTCCTGAAGGTCATTGAGCGACGCCGCGCGCAACTCGGCTCCCGTGATCACTTCTACCGGCACTGGAGTGGATTTCAACCGCTGGTGCATACCGGTACCGGTCACTACCACGGGGTTGAGAGAATAGGACGTAGTGTCAGGGATAGCGGCATCGCTGCCTGCGGTAGCGGCTGCCGCGCTTAAAGGAAGCACAAGGGAAAGCAAAAGAGCTGAATGAATCGATGATATTTTCATATTGTTAAACAGGTTATTTTATCCGTTGCAAAATTACCGGTTGCCTATAATTCCCGAAATACCATATATTAGGTAAGATTTTCCTGACAAATACCTTAAATCTATTAGAAAATTAGTATTATCTTTGTATCATTAGAAAACAACTGAGATAATTTACCGGGCGAATAACGCCGGATAAAAAAAGATAGCGATGTACCGACGATTGATGAAGATTATCGATGTGTGTTGTGTCGTGGCGCTTTTGAGTGTTATGATATACTGGAATACGCCATGGTATCAGAGCGGAGAGCTGTGGATGCATGAGAGCGGCGCGCGTATAGGCGATTTTATCTACATAAGCGAATCTGACTCATCGTTGCAAGATGTACATGATGGTATGTGGATTATTTTCTGCTACCATCATACTTTGATAGTGTATTGCAGAGAATGTAATGATAACATTTTCAGCAATTTCGGTATATACCGGGCCAAAGGGAGGTGATGAGATGTCTGTGATTTCCAAGATAGCAAAAGCAATAGAATATCTGGGCGTTTCCATAAAGTGGTGCGCTGTAGCAAGTGCTTTTTACTCACTGATTATCACTCTCTGCATTGCCGGATTATGCGGCGGCTCAGCGTTCGTCCTGCAAAATTTATTAAAATTGTATGGTTTGGTGTTCTCCCGCGTTTTTTGGGAGATTATGCCGCTAAGCGTGGCTGTGTTTCTGATTTCGCTTTTTGCGGGGCGAGCACTGCACGCGTGGAATTTCGATATGGAGGAATATGGCAGGTTGCAGCGATATGCATTCGTTGCCTTTCTTCTGATCGAGCCGGTGGTGGGCATGATTATGTATATGTTATGGTAGGAAAACACAATCGGGCTGTCATCGCGACAGCCCGATTGTGTTTTAACCTTAAATCTAATACCATGAAAACACAGTGCAAATATAGTAACTATGTCTTTACAACATGTGAGTCGTGTGAAAGTTTGATTACAACCGTTTGGTTTAACTTACTTTAACACATTTCTGCCGAAAATTATTAGTAATTTTATCCCGAAATCTCATTCATCACCGGCGGACATGCTACAGCAGTATGGTCGCCCATCATCAATCACCTTTTATAAATAAATGAATATTAAGATATTAGTAATTGACGACGAAGAAGCGCTGTGCGAGATTCTTAAATTCAACCTTGAGAAAGAAGGTTATGACGTCGACACCGCTTACTCAGCCGAGGAAGCGCTTACAATGGATCTGAAGAAATATGATCTCTTTATAGTCGACATCATGATGGAGCGCCTGTCGGGCTTTGACTTCGCCAAGGCACTCCGCAACAATTCCTCAACCGAGGAGGCTCCCATCATATTCTGCTCGGCGCTCAACGGCGAGGACGATACGGTGATGGGGCTCAATATAGGCGCTGACGATTATATCACCAAGCCGTTCTCGGTAAGCGAGATGCTTGCGAGGGTCAACGCGGTGCTCCGCCGTGTGCGCATGGCCAAGAAAACCGCAGCCGAGGCCGAGAAGGAGACTATCTACGAGCCGGCCGTCACTTACAAGACACTTACTATCGACCCCAACGAGAAAAACTGTTATCTCGACGGCGAGAAAGTGCCCCTGACCAAGACCGAGCTTGAAATTCTCTTTTTCTTCCTCACTCACCCCAACCGCATATATTCGCGCGAGGAAATAATTCACAACGTTTGGTCAGGCGACGTGATAGTCACCAACCGCACTATCGATACCAACATAACCCGCCTTCGTAAAAAAATCGGAGTCTACGGCACCAATATAGAGACTCGACTGGGATTCGGTTATGGTTTCAAAGAGACGGATTAGTTATCACTGGCGACTGCTTATACCCATAGCCGCACTTATTGCGGCTGTGGTAGGTTGCCTTGTGTGGTATCAGCTCAAGCGAGAGGCTCGCGTGCGCGAGCAGATGTGTATCAAGGAGCTGGAGCTGGTGCAGAACCGTATCATATATGCCAAGCAGCGCGACGAGAATCCGCGCTCGTTTCTTGAATTTGCCACCAAATATTATCGCAACTCACTCTACGAGGGGATGCGCATAAGTGTCTACGGCAGTAGCGGGCAGCTCCTTTACTCGCAGGGAGAGCCGCTTCCGCAGGGATTGACCGAGGAGCAGTTTGCCGAGTACAAGAAAGGCCGGTTCAAGCCCGATGAAAGCGTGCATGAGTCGATCGACGACGTGATGTATTTCACCACCGTGGAGTCGCAGGACGGCGACATTACCGTGATGGCGGCATTGCCCAAGAGCGATGACCTTACTCTCGCCACCGGCATGGACAGCGGCCGCTGGACCATCATATCCCTGCTTATGAGCATTGCGGTCATTATCACGTATTTCTATACCCGCACCCTCACCCGCAGCGTCTCGCTGCTCAGCGAGTTTGCCTCAAAGGCGGCGCAGGGCGTGCAGAGCGAGAGGGAATACAACTTCCCCCACAACGAGCTCGGCGACATATCGCGCCAGATAGTGAAGCTGTATAAGGAGCGAGAGAAAGCGTTTGAGCAGATCAACCGCGAGCGCAAGGTGGCCATGCACGCCATCGAGGAGCGCATCGCCACTACCCGCCAGATAACCAACAACGTAAACCACGAGATAAAGACCCCTGTGGGTATCATCAAGGGCTACCTTGAGACTATAATAGGCAACCCCGATATGGACGAGGAGTCGCGCAACCGGTTCCTGAGCCGCATGCTCATCAATGTCGACCGACTGTGTAACCTTCTCAACGATATCTCGACCATGACACGTCTGGAGAACGGCGCGGGTAAGATACCGCTCGAGCGCGTGGATATGCACGATCTCATTTATCAGATCGAAAACGACCTGCTCGCTTCAAATATTGCCGGCGACATGAATTTCAGCTATTCGGTGCCGTTTGACTGCAATGTCAAGGGCAACTACGGCCTTATCACCGGTATGATCAACGGATTGATACGCAACGCGGCAATGTACTCGGGAGGCACGGAGATAGGATTCCGTCTGGTATCGGAGAGCGATAGATTCTACGTATTCTCGTTCTACGACAACGGAAAGGGTGTGAGCGAAGAGCATCTCGCCCACCTCTTCGAGCGATTCTACAGGGTCGATACAGGGCGCTCCCGTCAGAAGGGCGGTACCGGTCTGGGCCTGTCGATCGTGAAGAGCACCATCCTGTCGCTCGGGGGCACCATCTCGGTACACAACCGCTCTACCGGAGGCCTCGAATTTATCTTCACCATCCCTCGCTGGGAGTGATATTTCAGGGCTGAAGGCTCTGAAATGGGTGTTTTGACGGTTTTTCCACCTCTTTTTGGCGATAATTCCACGCCTGAATGACGCAGGATGTGTAACTTTGCTACCGGAAAAAACACGTAAACACCATATCATGAAAATCTCATTCCCACCAATCATCATGTCGCTCCTCGCGACAGCCGCAGTCAGCCTCACATCAGTGGCGGCCGACTACACTTATCTTACCGAAGGTTTTGAAGACGCCGCATGGCAACAGGGTAAAGCCACCGTGTCGGCCGCTACAGGCGACTGGACGGTCAATAAAAACAAGTCTACCACAGCCGAGGCCAATTCAGGGACTGCTTCGCTCGAGTTCACGTCGAAAGACGGCCTTACCTCGCCGCGTCTGCCCAAGGGTGCCGGTGCCGTGATATATTATGCGCTCGATACCAACCGTCAGGTCTACGTCGAGAAGTCGTCTGACGGAAGCAACTGGGTCGAGCTTGAAACCTACAAGGAAACCACTCCTTGGACGCGCCATATAGTAATGGTGAACGATGCCGAGGCTCAGTATATACGTTTCCGCACCAATTCCAACAAGCAGTTCTACATCGACGACCTGCTCATCACGCTCCCCGACGGAACCGACGGCGAGGGCAATGCCGTGGTGACCATGCTTGAGCTACCTTACTTCACCCAGACATTTGAGGACAAGACACAATACCCGTCGTCGAAAGAGGAAGCTGCCGCCGAAGTCGCCTTCGACGTGGCCGGTCAGGGTCAGTGGCTGTATCTCAACGCCTATCGCGGCACCAACGAGTCATATATCACCGACGGCTCGGGCGCATCGCTCCGCATGCTCAAGAATGGCTCATATGTGGTCACTCCCGTGCTCGCGCAAGGAGTTGTGGCGGTGAAGTTCAACGAAGGCCGCACCGGCAAGAAGCTCACCGTCTATACCTCTACCGACGAAGGTGCCACTTGGACCGCCGCGCGCAATATCGTGTCTGACACAGAAAACACCGTGATGCTCTACGATCAGGCCGCCAATCGCGTCAAGATCGCTAATGAAAGCACCTCCGACGCCGATATCGACAATATCACCGTCACAGCCTATCCCGCCGGAACTCCCGCTACCGTCACCACCTCCGATGCAACTTCGGTTAAAGCATCGTCGGCGCTTGTGGGCGGCCATGTGACCGATGCAGGCGACCGCCCCGTGACAGCCACCGGTATATGCTGGACCACCGAGGGCGTACCCACCGTTGCCGACAATACCGTTGCCGGCACAGGTATGGACTTCCGCGTAACGCTTAACGGTCTGCCCGCGTCAACTGCCATAAGCTGCCGTGCCTATGCGATCTCGCTTGCGGGAGTGGCCTACGGCGAGGTCAAGACCTTCACCACTGCCGACGCGCAGAAGCCTGCGGTAAGCGCCGGAAGCATTGAGGTAATCGACGATCTTACCACCGATACGAGCGTGGCAGTGAGCGCACGCATCAACGTGACCGACGACGGCGGCGCAGCAATCACCGCAGCAGGTTATATAGTTGAGACCACAGGCGTGCCCGCCACTGACGCCGCCGCTTATCGCGCAGGCGACAATCTCTATGCCGTGACACTCACTCTCATGCCTGAGACATCGTATACTCTCACTCCCTATGCCGAAAACAGCGTGGGCCGCACACTCGGCACCCCCGTGGCGTATACCACTCCTAAGAATGAACTGAAAGAGTATGCCCACAAGGTCTATTACTGCGATCCGGCGGGCAACGACGCTACTGCCGACGGCTCGGAGCAGCATCCGTTCTTCAGTCTTCAGAAAGCGGCTGACCTCGCAGGTCCCGGCGACATCATCTACATGAACGCTGGTACATATAAATACTCCGCACGCGTCAACCTCAAGGCTGTGGGCGAGAAAAATTCCGGTAAGATCTCGCTCTTCGCCCGCGGTGGCCGCGCCGTGCTCGACTTTTCAGCAATGTCCGTGGCCGACAACAATCAGGGTATACGCCTCACCGGAAGCTATTGGCATGTCTACGGCCTCGATATCTATAATGCAGGCGACAACGGCATGCTCATCGAGCGCGACAAACCCTCGGGCGGCTCTTATACCGACATCGCCGCCAACACCCATCAGGGTCACCATAACGTAATCGAAAACTGCTCCTTTGTCCGCAACGCCGATACCGGCCTCCAGATGAAGAACCTTGCAGCCTACAACCTCGTGATCAACTGCGACGCATATTTCAATATCGACCCGGGTGAAGGCAATGCCGACGGTTTCGCCGTAAAAATCTCCCACGGCGACGGCAACTATTTCTACGGCTGCCGCGCATGGCGCAACAGCGACGACGGCTGGGACCAGTTCATCAAGAAAGAGGGTGGATTCCCCGACGACATCACCACCACGCTCGACAACTGCTGGGCATTTGAAAACGGTTATCTCGAAAACGGCCAGCCCTGCTCGGGCAACGGCAACGGATTCAAGATGGGCAGCGATCAGGGTCGCAACAACATAATCATGAACCGCTGTCTGGCATTCGACAACCTCCAGAAAGGATTTGACCAGAACCACAACTCCGGTCACATGATTCTCAACAACTGCACCGGCTACTCCGCAAAATACACTGACAACAAGAGCCACTACACATATCGCATCGACGAGCCCGTAGCTGCGGGTCATGAAATCCGTTTCACCAACTGTGTGGCCGTAAGCGACGGCATTGCTGACCGTAACAAGAGCGAATACGCACCCTATTCCATAACCGGAACTCAGGTGACATGTGATTTCAACTGTCTCCCCGACGACTTCCTGTCGATATCTACCGAAGGCACCGACGGCCCACGCGACGAAGACGGCAACCTACCTGATCTCGACTTCATGAAATTGCGCCCTGAAAACAGCCGCCTCATCGACGCCGGCACACCCGTAGCACCCTATCCCGGTCAGAGCGTTCACTCCACAGGCATCACCTACAACGGCACCGCTCCCGACCTCGGTTGCTTCGAGACCGGGACCCCCTCGGGCATTGAGGAAATCGCAGCCGCACCCGCCGCTCACCTCACAGCCTCGCTCACGGCAGCCCGTTGCGGACTTGTGGTGCTCAATGTAGAAGGTCTTGAACCCGTCGACAACTCCACCGCCATGGCATGCGACCTCAGCGGTCACGCCCTCACGGCGGTCAACTTCTCAGGTGCCACCACCACCCTTGATCTGCGCGGCTACCGCGGCGTGGTGATCGTAACCGTCGCCACCCCCCTCGGCCACCTCGCCCTCAAGACCCTCCTTCAGTAATAACCCCAAAGGTACACACGCGATAAGATTGGTAAGCTAATCCCCCTCTCTCCCCCCTGCAATCCCCCGTGACGGTACGCTGTGCCGCAGCGGGGGATTATTATATTATCGGTGAACTAAATTCGTGATGAATCGGTTATTATGGCATGAGCCGGATATAAATACGGCGTAAACTTTGATAAGGAAATATAGTTATGAGACGTTTCTTGAAATTTGTGCCGCTGCTTTTTGCGGCAGTGGCGGCGATGGCTCTTTGGAGCTGTAGCGACGATGATAATTTTGTACCGGCCGATGAGCTTCCGGTGACGGCCCGGTCATTTCTGTCGACCTATTACCCTCAGGCTAAGGTTGTGACGGTGGAGATGGATGGCGGAGTGTATAAGGCTGTGCTGACAAATGGTCATCAGGTCGAATTCAATTCAGCAGGTGAATGGACCGATGTGGAGGCTCCCGCCGGTCAGACGATTCCTTCGGGTTTCTATCCCGCTGACATCGACTCTTATGTGGCCGAAAATTTCCCCGGTAGCGGTATCAATGAGATTTCAGTGACGATGCTCGGTTATGATGTGGATCTCGTGACGGGTATCGAACTGATGTTTTCTCCCACCGGCGAGTTTATCGGCGTGGATCTATGATCCGTTTCCCCCGCGAAACTTCATAAAACCAGCCTGAAACGGTGCGCTAACTACCTTAAAAATTGAGTTAGCGCACCGTTTCAGATTAGTATTAATTATGTAAATAATTGGTATTAAGGCGATAAGGGATTTTTATAACTTTTCCTTTAACAAAATTTTAACACACACACGCTCGGCGACGCCGTAGCTTTGCGGAGGCGGCGCCGGTTACGAAATATTCGGCGCCCTTCGGGCACCATTAGGAATTTAGTCTTCTTTATGTTTTCTGCCTGTCATCGATGCGGCGCAAAGTGGCAGTATCAATAGTGTGAGCCAATAGTCAGGCAGCATGTTGAAGTAGGATACAGCGAATGATATTACGGCGATAATCACGCTTGAAGGGGTGAAAATACCTCCGGCTATGTTGCGGATACCTTTCCGGATCGATTCAAGTGTCCAGCTGTCCATGCCTGACTGCGCCAGCAGATAAATAAGTGTGATGCCGATGGCTACCAGTATGCTGTGGATAATCCTGATCATAATGAGAGATTTATTTGTTGTAAAACAGCAGGATGCGGTTGCGGAGGAGCAGTTCGTAGCGGGCCTGTACGGTCTCGCTCTGCGACTTTATGTATGATGTCTTGGCCTGCTCGTATTCGGTGGCGTTGGCTTTGCCGTATTCATATTTATAGGTTATGGCTTCGAGTGCCACGCGGGCAGCTTCGGTAGCTGTCTCGGATGCTTCCATCTTCTTGGCTGCCGACAGTGCCTGATAGTAGGCCTGACGGATATTCTTGAACAGCTGGCTTTCCTGCTCGGCCAGAGCGAGGGTGGCCGAGAGCTCCTCTACGCGGGCTCGGCGCACTTGATTGCGGGTGGAGAAGCCGTCGAATATGGGCACCGAAAGCGAGAAGCCGAGCGACTTGCTGAAATTGTCGCGCATCTGGCTTCCAAACGATTCGCTGCGGGCTCCCGACATGCTGTAGTAGCTGCTGCCGAGTCCGGCGGTGAAGCTCAGGCGGGGAATGTAGCCGGTCTTTGCTACGGAGATGCTTTTCTGAGCCACGTCGATACCGCGGCGGGCGGCGAGAATGCCGTGGTTGGATTGCAGGGCGTGGCGATATACCTCGTCGGCATCTATGAGCAGAGGGCGTGCATCGCCGTCGAGCGGAGCGATTTCAAATCCGTCAACGTCGTCGAGCTCGAGTATTCGGGCAAGGTCGATGAGTGCCAGACTGCGGTCGTTGGATGAGGTGACCACGGTCATCTCGTCAGCCGCGGCCTGCGCCCGTGCCTGAAGCACGTCGGCCTCGGGCACTTTGCCTGCTTCGAGAAGTGCTTCCTGCCGCTCGAGCATCTTGGCCGAAAGTGCTGCCTGCTCCCGCGCTACCTCTACCAGCTCGCCGGCATAGAGTGCCTGAAGATATTGAGCTATGACGTTGAGGGTAATATCATCTTTCATCGATTCGGTCTGTTCCACGATCTGGAGCATGCGGGTGCGGGCATAGTCGACCTGACGTATCGCCGAAAGGCCCTGAAACAGCGGCAGGGACAGATTGGCGTTGAATCCGGTCATGGTAGTGTTGCGGTTGGCATAAGTGTTTTCCGAGGTCAATCCGCGTCCGAAGCTCCAGCTTTGCGAAGCTCCGGCCGATACCTGCGGCAGGAATCGGTCGTAGGCTTCGGTGACCGACAGTTCGCCCGACTGCTGCTCGATGGCCTGCCGGCGCACCTGCAGATTATGTTCGAGGGCGTAGCTTATGCAACTGTCGAGGCTCCATGTATCGGCCGCGGCAGTGAGCGCCGCGGTGATTGATATAAGCGATAAGATAGTCTTTTTCATGACGGTGAAGCGGGTTGATTAGCGGGTTATTGCTCGGCTGCGGAGACGGTCGGCTGCCTCTACACCCGATACCTCCACGTTGATGCCGTCGCTTACGCCCAGAGTCACTGCACGGCGGGTGAAGTTGTAGGGCTGTACGGTATCGGTGGTGATATAGACGAATGTACTGTCACCGGCCCATTCCACCACGCTCTCGGGTATGGTGAGCACGCCGGTGTTGCTCGATAGCGTCACGGTGGCGTTGGCGCTGTAGCCCGAGCGCAGCTCCACGCCCGCGGCATCGGATATGGCGCCCTTGAGCTCAAATGTGTTGGCGCCGTTTGATTCGGTACCTTTAGGTGCGATATACTCCACAATGGCGTGAAGAGTGTCCTTGGGCAGCGCGCCCACGTTTACAATCATGGGCATGCCCACCTTGAGCAATCCCACCTCGGTCTCATCTACGTTGCCCTTGAAGATGAGATTGTTCATGTCGGCTATGGTGGCTACGGTAGTGCCGTCGTTCATGGTGTTGGCCTGAATGACCGAGCTACCCACTTTTACGGGCACGTCGAGCACCAGTCCGGTGATGGTGGCGCGCACCAGCGTGTTGCTTTCTGACGCGTTATTGACGCTCACGCCCTCCTTCACGATCGAATATGCGTCGCGGGCGGCTTCGAGTTCACGCTCGGCCTGACGGTAGGTGGTCTCCGAAGTCTCGTATTCCTCGCGGCTTATCACTTTTTTCTCGAGTAGCAGGCGGTTGCGCTCCCACTTGGCCCGGGCGTCGTCGAGCGCTATGCGGGCGCTTTCGATGCGGGTGAGAGCCGACGAAAGCTGTCCCTCGTCAGGTATAATCTTGATGCGGGCTATAATGTCGCCCTCGTTCACCACAGTGCCGGCCTCCACGCATATCTCGGAGATGATACCTGATACCTGAGGCTTTACGGCGATTTCGTCGCGGGGCTCGATTTTGCCGGTGAGCACCGTGGTGCGCACTATGTCGCCCGTAGTGGGATTGACCACATCGTAGATTACTTCAGCCGGGCGCGACGAGATGTAGAGATAGACAAACGTTCCTATGAAAATACCTGCGATAAGCACCCACAGGAGGATTCGGAAAAACTTTTTCATTGCTGTTTTATGGTAGTGTAATGTTTTATTTTACTTGGAGTTGAGCGCCTCGATAGGCTTGATGCGCATGGCCTTGACCGAGGGTACGAGGCCGGCGAGTGTACCGAGGACTATAAACGCTATGAGGATGGAGAACGCCGTGCCGAACGTCATCTGGAAATGAACCGGATCAAGCACCATCTGCACCACACCGAGCACTATGGTGGCGAAGGTGATGCCGGCGAGTCCGGCCACGAGCGTGAGCACCACGCCTTCCGAAAGAATCTGCATCACTATATCGCGCGGCTTGGCGCCGATGGCGCGGCGTATGCCTATTTCCTGAGTGCGCTCGCGCACGATGATCCACATGATGTTGCCCACACCCACGACACCTGACAGAAGCGTGCCCAGTCCCACGAATAGAGCCAGCAGATTGATGCCGAGCATCAGATTGTCGAGCATGGCAAACTGCTCCGAAACGTCAAACATGAATATCGCGCCCTCGTCGTCGGGAGCTATCGAGTGGTTATGGGCCACTATGCGCGTCATCGAGGCCTTGAGTTGCGACGGCGTAGTCCCGGCTTTGGCTGTGAACATTATCGCACCCACGTCGTCGCCGAGATTATAGGTGCGCCGCAGATTGTCGTTGGAGATTATGACTGAGTCGTCGATCGTGCCCATGATCGATACGTCGGAACTCTCCTGCCCGGCCACGCCCACGATCTTGTAGTAAATACCGTTGACCGATATTTCCTTTCCCACGGCCTCACCCACTCCGAACAGGTCGTTGGCAACGTGCTTGCCCACCACGCACACCTTGCGGCCCATGGCGTCGTCGCCCGCGTTGAGAAACCGGCCCTCATACATCTTGGGAATCACTATGCGCGAGTAATCGCTCTGCACTCCCATGAGAGTTGCCGCCGACGAGCGGGTGCCGTACATGGCCGTGGCCCCCACGTTGTTGACAGCCGTAAAAGCGTCTATCTCAGGGATCGAGGCTTTCATCATCTCGACATCCTTCACTGAGAAATTGAATGTGCGCCCCTTGTTGAATCCGGCGTAAGGTTTGGTAGTGCGGTTGGGCCACAGCAGCCCCATATTGGTCGCGAATCCCTGAAATTTCATGCCCATGAAGTTGCGGAATCCGTCGGCTCCTCCTATGAGTATGGCCAGAATGGCGGTGCCCCAGAATATACCGAAGGCCGTCATGAGCGTGCGCGTCTTGTTTTGGGCGAGGGTCGCCCCGATTTCGCGCCAGTTGTCGAGGTCAAATACCGGATTACTCATCGCGAAGTGCTTCTACGGGTTTGATTTTAAGTGATTTCAGCGCGGGAAACAGTCCGGCCAGCGCTCCGGCCACTATCAGCACCGCCATCACCTGAATGGCAATGGAAAGGTCGATGCGTGGATTTGCCAGCGGACTCTCGGGACCGCTGAAGGCATGGCCGAGCAGCTCGGCGGTGCCCATTCCGGCCAATATGCCTATGTAGCCGAATATCGAGGTTATCGCCACGCTCTCGAGGATAATCTGCCGCAGTATCACAAAGGGTCGCGCTCCGATGGCGCGGCGTATGCCTATCTCGTGGGTGCGCTCCCGCACCGATACAAACATGATATTGCTCACCCCGACGATACCAGATATGAGTGTGAGAATGCCCAGAATCCACACCGCTATCGACAATCCGGTCTGAGCCTCGAGCGTGTTGACATAGCGCTCGAAGCGGTTCCATATCCACACGGCGCTATCGTCGGCCGGATCAAAATCATGCACGCGGGCAAGTGCGCTTCTCACCTGACGTTCCATATCCTGACTCTGCTCGAGAGTGGATATGTCGCTCATGCGGCCGCGTATCTGGGATATCACCGTCTTGTCGGTGCTCATGTTCACGGCCACGGAGTAGGGGATATATACATCGTTGCGCCACTCGCTGTCGTATATGCCCACCACGGTGAATGTCAATCCGTTGATGGTCACGAGCTGTCCCAGCAGGTCGCGCGACTGGTCGAGCAGGTTGGTGGCATTGCGGCGCGAGAGCACCACCACCCGGCGCATCTCCTTCATGTCTATGGGGTTGATGTCGCGACCGAGCGTGAGTTTTGAATTCGGCTCCGTAGCGAGATTGCCGGGCATCACGCCCTGATAGCCCGAGTTGACATAATCGCGCCCGGTGGACACTACGGCGCTGTTGTTGCGTATCGTGGCCTTGATGTCGGTAAGTCCGTCGCCCGTCACTGACTTCAGGTAATCGGGATCGGTATTCTTGAGATTGATCTGGCGCCACTCCTTGTAGCCTTTGTAAGGCATCTGCGTCCAGCCGCCGTTGACCTGCAGCACGTCGGAGTCCTGCGATGAGAAAAATTGCTGGCTCTTGTTGACCACACCGCGCGCCACACTCAGCAGCACGATGAGCAGAAATATGCCCCACGACACGGCAAAGCCTGTCAGAGCGGTGCGCATCTTGTTGGTGCGGAGCGTCAGGAGTATTTCGTTGATAAGATCGAGCATGGCTTAATGTACTATGCGGCCGTCGACAATGCGGATTACACGGTCAGTCTGCTCACCCACCGCGGGGTCGTGGGTCACTATCACGATTGTCATGCCCTCGTTGTTGAGGTCGCGGAACACCTGCATCACCTCGCGCGACGTGTGGGAGTCGAGCGCGCCCGTAGGTTCGTCGGCAAGTATTATGGCCGGGCGTGTGATAAGAGCGCGGGCTATCGCCACACGCTGTTTCTGTCCGCCCGAAAGTTCGCCCGGCAGATGGGTGGCGCGGTCGGCAAGACCCATTCGCTCGAGCTGCTCCATAGCCAGAGCATTGCGCTTGCGGCGCGAGATGCCGCGGTAGAAAAGCGGCAGAGCCACATTGTCGAGCGCATTCTTGTAATTGATCAGGTTAAACGACTGGAACACGAATCCTATCTTGTGGTTGCGCAGGTCGGCCGCGCGGTTCTCGCTCAGATTCTTTATAAGCTGGCCGTCGAGGTAATACTCCCCCGAGTCGTAATTGTCGAGAATGCCAAGTATATTGAGCAGCGTGGACTTACCCGAGCCCGACGCGCCCATTATCGACACCAGTTCGCCCTTGCGTATTTCGAGACTCACATCCTTGAGCACGTGCAGCGGCACCGCACCCGGATAAGACTTGTTTATGTCGTGAAGATGTATCATACACCATATATGACGCAATCCGCTACCAAAAGTTACACTGTCATCAAAAAAATTCCGAAAAGAGCACTCGCCCATCTCTTAACCCTCAACACAATCATCGCCAAGCGCGAACCATACCCCCGGGGTAGTTCTGCCGGATTTGTCTTATTACAAGCATATTGCAACCGAAAATGTAGGGACGGTGCTTCGCACCGTTGGTCACGCCCACAGCGAATGTTGCATGGAAATCCTGCCACGCACCGTGGAAACACCGATCTTTGCATTGTTCATGCAGTTTGTATGATAAATATCCTGATAATCAATCCTGTAGGGACGCACACTCGGGTGCGTCCGGCCGGGCAAAAAGGTAACTTTACACCCCGATAATGAAATTCAGGGCTGGAAGCCCGTCGTAGTAATTAGCCGGCTGTGTCAAAAATCAAATAGCGCCCGTGGGCGCTGACTTACTCGTAACCGGCGCCGCCGTAGCTCAGCGAAGGCGTCGCCGGATGATGGACAAAACATTTGGCGTCCGAAGGCCGCCGATTGAATAACTTGTTGATTTGCATTATATTCTGCGGCCTGCGGCCGCCGATACACATTTTGAAATAGAAAATTTTGACTCAGCCTCACAAGTGCCCGCAGCTCACCATGAGGTATGCATTCGTTCTGCTCTCCACAGTCTACATGTGGTTATCCACAACATCGCGCCTTCGGCACTCACATCACTGCCACCGCCGCAGTCGCGTACAATATCCTCCATCAGGACCTCGCACCATCCCCGCCGCCATCGTCGCGCACCATCCCGCGCCGGACGCACCCCCAGTGCGCGTCCCTACAGGGTTGATTATTAACCGCTTGTGAAAACCCCGGAGGGGTGGTAATCTTTATAACCCCGGGTGCTCGTCACCCGGGGTTAGCCCTACCATACCCCATCCAACCTCGGAGAGGTTGAACCATGCCCTCTGCGAAATCTAATTGCACCCCCAGAAACGGTGCGAAGCACCGTACCTACATCAGAGGCAGTTATTCCACCACCCAATTTCACCGTCGACACGGCCTCGCCCGAGGCAAAATGCGCCGGGAACAGGGTGAGCAATATGGCGATGAGGCGGGGGAATAATAATCGAAGAAGATTAAATATTATCTTTACTTGCGCAGTGTCTTGTGTATAAGATGTATCCCACGACTAAAATAACCATTGGAAGTAAATTTAGTAACAGAAAAATAGCCCACCATTCTTCTGCTGAATCATTTATGATCAAAAAGATAGCGCCAATAATTATCGAGACATTATAAATAATACCAATGATGATTGCAGAAAAATAATCGTAATATTTGGATATACTTTTATTCCATTCTTGAGCAATATATAGAATAGATGACTGCAACAATGCAATAATAAGTATTTCATATGCCATGGCAAAAATTACGGCACATATAATTATAAAAATTATTGCTACACCTGTAAAATCCCATCCCTGCTGAGGAACGGGTACATTGCCAAATATTGCGAATATTATGGGTATCAGAAACAGTGAAAAACTACTGCATAAATAACCAATAATTGAACGACCGTATATAGAAAGAAAACTCATGCGCCTTTAAAATATTGCTTAATAAAACATTTTTCAAACATTTTTCAACCCAACATAGTGAATAAATTTCTTCTCTGCTCAGTTGTGGTTATCTCGCTGAGGATTAAGCCTCTGCGCACGTGAAACATCGCGAAGCGATGGCCCTGCATCGGAGGCGGTGGCCAGAGATGGTATCGGGGTTACTCGGGATTTTCGAGGAGGGTGAGGGTGCAGTTGGTGACGGTGCAGCCGTTGATGTGGGAGGTGTCAAATGTTGTGTCGGGCGACGTGGCTGTGATGTCGGCGAATGTGAAGTCGCGCAGGGTGTAGAAGTCGCCGGCTTTGTCTTTGTAGAAGTTGCGGGTGCAGTGGAGGTCGCCGTTGCGGAATGTGACGTTGATAACTCCCGAGGGTGGCATGGGGTCGCGGTCGACTTTGTCGAAAAATTGTGTCCATGTCTGCACCTCCACGGCGTTGCGCACGGTGCCGGTGGCTCCGTCGACAAGCACGTTTCGGTATTGCTGCGGGGTATCGGGGCGCATCTTGAAGAGCAGCACATGGTAAGTGCCGTCAAATGTGCAGTCGCGCATTATCACATTGGAGCAGTCCCACGCCTCGCTGCCGAATGTCACGCCTGCGTTGGTCTTGCCGAAGTGGCAGCGGTCGACTATCACGCGGGCCACAGGTCCGTTGGATGGAATAGTGTCGACATAGGTGCCTTTTCCGCCTTTGAGACACACGCCGTCGTCGTTGACGTTCATGTAGCATTGGCTCACGAGTATGTCGGAGCAGGCGTCGAGATCTATGGCGTCGGTGCTGGGGCCTTTGGGGTAGCCGTCGGTGGGCGCGAGGATAGTCACACCGAGGTATTTGATATGGTCGCAGCGGTAGAGGTGGTTGGTCCAGAAGCCCGAGTTGACCATGCTGATGCCCTGCACTGTCACACCCGACGAGTTGGATACGTAGAGCATGCGCGGACGCAATGCCTCGAGGTTGGTGCACTTGCGGTTGACGCGGCGGCGCAGCCAGAATTCATCGTAAAACCGGTGTCCGTTGCCGTCGATGGTGCCTTGGCCGGTGATGGTGAAGCCGTCGACCCCGTCGGCATTGATGAGTGCGGCGAAATAGTCGAGTGTCTGACCTTCGAGTCGGGTCTTGACAATCTCGTAGTGGGTTATGGCGTCAGATCCTTTAAGCTTGGCGCCACGCTGCAGGTGCAGGTGCGTGCCGGGCTTGAAAAAGAGCGAACCGGTGAGAAACGTGCCTTCGGGCACCACGATAACACCTCCGCCGTTTTCGGCGGCGAGGTCTATCACCTGCTGGATAGCCGAGGTCTGTATGATGGTGGAGTCAGCGGCGGTAACGCCATGGTCGGTGATGACGTATTGCGTTCCGAGCGATTCGAGCGATGGAGCTGACGTGTCGTTAAACCACGGGTCGACGGCTGAGCCGTCGGGGAAAGTGGTGAACTGGGCGCTAAGCGCCGATGCCGTGGCTAAAGCGGCTATGCAGAGTGTGTAGCGTAGTTTCATGATAATAAATTGGCGGAAGCCGTATGCTCCCGCCTATATTGAATGAGTTGATAATCAGAGGAATTTTTCGCCGTAAGCTATCTTGGCGTCGTTGACCATGAGCTTTATGCGCTGCTCCTCGCTCTTGGGGCATATCAGGAGCACGTCGCCCGAGTCGGCTATGATATAGTCGTTGAGACCCTTTACCACCACAAGTTTGTCGCCGTTGACGGCAAAGATGTTACCTGTAGATTCATAGGCGAGCACGCGGCAGTTTTGTGTCACGTTGGCGGCCTGATTCTTGGGTGAATTATCGTAGAGTGCGCTCCAAGTTCCAAGGTCGTTCCAGCCGAACGATACCCTCTGCACGTATACATTCGAAGCTTTCTCCATCACGGCGTAGTCTATCGATATGGCGGGACAAGACTGGAAATTCTGCTCTATCCACGCCTTTTCGCCGTCAGTGCCGAATGCCGACGCACCCTGCTCAAACGAAGCGTGCAGGTCAGGCGCATGCTTTTCGAGAGCCGAGAGTATGGCCGAAGCGCTCCAGAGGAAAATGCCTGAGTTCCACACAAACTCGCCCGATTCCAGAAACACCTTTGCCAGCTCGAGGTCAGGTTTCTCGGTGAAAGTCTTTACGCGCGATATGGTTTCGGTGACAGGTTCGCCCACCTGTATGTAGCCGTAGCCGGTCTCGGGGCGCACCGGGTCAATGCCGAAAGTGAGCAGCGAATCGGTAGCCTCCACGAATTCAAATCCCGTGAGCACGCACTTCTCGAATATGCTCTCGCGGGTGATGAGATGGTCGCTCGGCGTCACTATCATCGATGCCTGCGGGTCGCGCGAGGCTATGTGGCGAGCTGCCCACGCGATACACGGAGCGGTGTTGCGGCGGGCAGGTTCGAGCAGGATATTTTCCTTGCGTATTTCAGGGAGCTGCTCGGCCACGAGGGGAGCGTAGCGGGCGTTGGTGACGATGATTATATTTTCCTTGGGCACTATAGGGAGAATGCGGTCATACGACATCTGGAGCAGCGAACGGCCCGTACCGAAAAAGTCGATGAACTGCTTGGGGCGGTCTTCACGGCTGTAGGGCCAGAAGCGGCTGCCTACACCGCCGCACATTATCACACAATAGCGATGGGATGTGGACATAATATGGGATAGATTTAAGTTGTAGTAAATTTACAGGGCTAAATTTACGATATTTTTTTGAGAAAAAAGCTATCAAGCGCTGAAAATATAGCTAAAATGGCTATTGCAGTTCCTCGGTTGCTATTTCCCGAAATGGGCGCGGGTGGCGGCGCGCACGTGGCGGCGCAGAAGGATGAGCGTGATCATGGTGGGAAATGCCATGAGGGCGTAGAAAAGGTCGCACAGGCTCACGGCAACACCGAGAGGTATCACCGCAAATACCACGAGGGTGAGGATAAACACGAGCGTATAGTGGCGTGCTCTCCGCTCGCCCACGAGATATGCCGCGCAGCGGGTGCCGTAGAATGAGTAGCTGAACATCGACGACATGGCGAAGCACAGCACCACGGCCATAAGCAGGTATTGCCCCATGGGTATAGCCTCGCCAAACGCGCGGGTGGCTATCTCAAGCCCTTTCACTCCCTCGCCCGAGAAATCGCCGCAGAGCAGCAGGGCAAGTGCGGTGAGCGTGCACACGAGCCCGGAATCGATGCTGGGCCCGAGCATGGCTATAAGTCCCTCGCGCACGGGTTCTTTGCCTGCCGACGAGCCGTGCATTATGGTGGCCGTGCCCACTCCGGCATCGTTGACGAGCGCTGCGCGGCGCGCGCCTATCACGGCGATACCGGCAAGCGCGCCTATCCCGGCGCGGAAATTGAATGCTTCGGTGAATATCGAGCCTATTGCCGCCGGTACTTCGGGCAGGCGGGTGATGATGATATAGAGCACCATGAGGAAGTAGATCGTCACCATCGCGGGCACGAGCCATGTGGCAACGGATGCAATGCGGCGTATGCCGCCGAGCACCACCGCTGCCACCACAGCAGCAATGGCTATGCCGCACATGAGCCTGAACACCGCCACGTGGCTGAGTCCCGAGAGTGCAGCCACTGAGGTGATGGCGGTCGACGAAGCGAGTCCTTCGGGGGTGGTGAATGTGGCGGTGAGCGCTTCGGTGAGCTGGTTGGCGTTCATGATGCAGAGCGTGCCGAAGAGACCTGCCACGGCAAACGTCACCGCCATCCAGTGCCATCGCGGTCCCAGAGCCTTGTCGATTATGTGCATTGTGCCTCCTACGGGTCGCCCGTCGGTGCCAGTGGCTCGGTAACGGGTGGTGAGCACACCCTCATGGTATTTTGTCGACATGCCCACTATGGCGCTTACCCACATCCAGAATATCGCGCCCGGGCCGCCCATTACTATGGCGATAGCCACGCCCGCGATGTTTCCCATACCCACGGTGGCCGCCACAACCGACGCCAGTGCCTGAACCGACGATATTTCATCGCGCCCGTCGGCCTGCTGCTTGCGGCGCAGCTCGGCCAGAGCGTGGCGGAAATATCGCAGCGGAACCATTCCGGTATAGAAAAAAAGGAACAATCCGCCCCCTATCAGTAAGAAGAAGAGCGGATAGCCACATATCGTATCGGCTATGGCCGTGATGGAGCCTGCCATAAAAATTTCAGCGCTTGCGGTTGCGCACACTGCGTGCGGCCGACGATGAAGTCGACTTGGGTTTGGTAGTCTTGGGCTTTGAAGCCTTGACCGGCTTGGCCGCCGAGGTGCTATCCTTGGAGCCGCGCTTTGACTTCACGGCGCGCGACGAGCGCGTGGATGCACGCGGCGCGGGCTTGTCTACACTCGTTGAGTCGGCTGCGGCGGCAGCCAGAGCCTCGGCTTCCTCGCGGGCTTCGCGGCGTGCGCGGAGCTCGGCGAGAGAGGGCACCCACAGTTTTTCCTCAAATGTATCGAGGCGGTGCTGAATGCTGTCCTGAGCGTGCTTGAGCTCCTCGGGAGTCTGGTGCATCTGCATGAGCGACTTGTTTTTCAAGTTGCGGGTCTTGTAGATTTCACCGTCGTAGAGGCCGAGCTGGAAGAAATCGTCGTAGGTGCAGGTGGCGAGGTTGTTATCATCGTCCACGAAGATATTCTGAGTGGAGAGATAGGGGCGGAGGTCATCGTATTTCACCCAGAACATGGGATATTTCACAGCCTCCCCGCCGAAGTCGCCCGAGCGGTGGAGCACGGGGCAGATGGCCTCGATGCGGGTGCGCATGCGGTTGGACCGCTTGTCAAATTCCCATTTCTCGATGATGTAATATGACAGCACCTCGGTCGACGGTACATCCGACGGATCTATCTCATATTTCGGCCGCTTCTCGGTCGAACCCTTGGCTTGGGTGTAGAGTATGTGGAAGCGGTCAAACATATCGGCTACGTTGACCTTGTAGGTGTCGGTGAACATCTCCCGGCCGTCGAGATACTCATATCCGTCGAGCTGTCCGGCAGCCACAAGGTTGAGTATGATGCGAAACAGGTTGTCCTGTCCCTCGATGTGCTCGTCGGGGAAATATAGCGCGCCGTTGGCATCTTTGGTCAGGTCGAGCTGGCGGTACATCACGCGCATCCACTGGAGCTCGGAATCGCTTACGGGTTCATCTTCATAGAAGGCCTGCATGCGCTGCGTCACCCCGGTCTTGTCGGTGGCAGCGTCGCGGTCGCGGGGTGAATTGCGTTTTACGACCGACGATGAGCTTGCGTCCTGAGCCGAGGCTGCTGAAGCCGAGAGAGCGAAGAGGGCGGCAACTATGAGCGTGTATCGGATGATAAGTTTCATTTCTTTATGGATGGGGATGAGTGATATTGCTTAGTTTACGATTACTTCCACCGGGTTGAGCAGGCGCTCGACACCGTCGGGGCCTAAGGCGCGGATGCGGGATATGTAGAAGCGTTTGCCGCGCGAGAGTCGCTTGAAAGCGTCCTTCTGGCGCTGGGAGAACTGTGCGCCGTTTGACACCTCGGGTATTGCGTTGCCCATCTGGTCAAACGTCACGGTCTCGAATCCGAGCACCTTGAAGTCGATGTTGAGCATGTCATCGTCGATGGCCGCGTCGATACCCGGAGCGGCGAGAAGCGTGGTCTTGGAGAGGGGGCGTCCGCCCTTGTAGCGCTCGGGCTGGCCGTTGGAGCCGGTGAAGGATATGAATGCCACGGGATCGGGCAGCTTGCGCACCCTGAAGGTAGAAGTGCTCACCGGGATATTGGAGCCGTCGATCGAGGCGGTCACGGTGATTACCGCATTGTCGCCTACCTTGTTGGGGCGGGCTATCCACACGTCGCCTTTGCGGGTCAATGTGCCGTTGGTCATGGTGGCGTTCACGCTCGACTGCGGGACGCCGGGCACCGATATCGACATGGGGTTGTCGATGCCGGCGTAGAGCACGTTCATCATCGTGGCCGAGACGGTGGCGGTGGGTTCCATCACCACGTAGCTCGACTGGAACGGGTGGCGTGTCGACGAGCCGTCGCCGTGGGTCACTTCGAGATAGCCCGAGTAGTCGAAAGTGCCGGTCGACGAAGTGCCCAACTCATACAGGCCGTGCTCGTTGTTGAGCTTGTTGCCGTTGATGAATATTTCGGGACGGGCGGTGGTGTCGACAGCCGCAAGCACTATGTTGGCCGAGTATTTGCTGCCGCGCATCACCATGCGCGACTGCGGGATGACGAAAGCGTTGAGCTCGTTGACGCGCACGTCGCCTGCGTCCACCGCCGCAAGAAGATTCGTCAGGGCCTCGCCCTCGGCGAAGCGTATATCGTTCTGCAGTTTGGTGAGCAGCGTCACGGCTGCCACTACGGGCTGGTTTTCAAATTTAGCCTCCTCCCATTCCTGAGCCACTACCGTGCCGGGGCGACGGAAAGGCGCGGTGGAGAGGGCGTCCTCGATTGAGGCGCGCTTAGTCGAGTCGGCCACGAGCGACACCACAAATGCGCGGTAGTCGTCGACAGCCTCGCGCAGCTGACGTCCGCCGTCGGCGCCGGGCGAGAGCATCACCACGGCCGCACTCTCGAGGTCGTCGCGGCGCTGTATGTCGGCGGGATCGCCGTCGGGACCGTCGGCCTCACGCACGATTTCGAGTTTCAGCGAGTCGACCATCGCATAGAGGCGGGCGGCACGGGAGCGCAGATGATCGGCGCGGTCGAGCCACGGGCGTCCCTTTTCAGGATTCTGGTCAGTGAAAGCCGAGAGTTGCGAATATATGGCGTCATTGCGGCGACCCACGCTGGCATTTGTGCGCGCCAGTCCGTCCTCGACCTGCACGAAGCCGTCGAGCACGTCGCTCGATACGTTGAGGGCGAGCATGGCGGTGAGGACGATATACATGAGGTTTATCATCTTCTGCCTCGGTGAGAGCCTTACTATTGATTCTGCCATGTGGGGAAAGTTTCTTTATGAGGGAAAATTATTCGGCCGCGGGCGGCATAGCGCCGGGGCGGTACATATTGACGGTCATAGCCGAGATCATCTTCTCGTAGACCTGATTGAGCTGCTGCATGTTGCGTGCCATCTTATCGGTTTCCTCGCAGTAGCGGGCGCTCTGTGCGGCGCTCTTCTCATACATGTCGCGTATGTCCTTGATGCCGCGGTTCACGCGGTCGATGGCGTCGAGCTGCGAAGCCACGCTCTTGAGCTGGATTTCATAGATGGTGTTGAGGCCGCCGATGTTTCGGTTGAGGTCGTTCATCTGATTGATGTAGCCCGTGGAGTTGGCTGCGATGTCGGCCGAGTGCTCGGTTATGGCGGTGTAGCTCGCCAGCAGCGTGGAGCTTACCTGATTGAGCGCTTCGGTGGTGGCGTGGAGGGTCTGCATCTGCGCGGCTATGGCCTGCATCTGCTCGAGATAGGCGGTGGTGGCATTGGAAAGCTCGGCCATCTTGGAGAGCTGGCGGGCAGCCTCGGTCATCGACGCGATGCTGTCGGATATCGCCTGCGAGTCCTCGTCGGAAAGGTGCAGAGGCGATGAATCCTTCACCACTACGGCCTGAGAGTCGGCGGCGCTGCCGCCACCGGCTATCACCACGCCGCCCTGCATGTTGCCGCGAGCCAGAGGTGCGGGCGCTATGGGATTGCCTTCCTCGTCATATTCCAAGCTGCGCTTGTCGAGCTCGGGAAACACGTCCTCCCAGTGGTATTCCTTGGGCGGGCGGTCAAAGGCCGTGATGATAAACATCACTACCTCCGTGCCCATACCTATACAGAGCAGGGCGTTGCCGCCGGGGAGGTGGAGAATCTTGAACAGCGCGCCCCATATCACGATTGCGGCGCCTATACTGTAGGCGAAGTTGAAGAGACGCTGGCCGCCCTCCCACGAGAGGAGCCGGTTGAGTTTTGACTTGATTATTTCTTTATCCATTGCGGGGGAAGTGACAGTGTGGTAGTGGTAAAAAGGTTGTTATTTAGCTTTCGTGCCCTTGGCAAATCCTATCTGGGAGCGTACGCAGCGGAAGCCGATGTAGGAGCGCTGCTCGTTCTGATACTCCCACATGCGTATGTCGGAGCGGATATTGTGGGCGACATCTTTCCATGAGCCGCCGCGCACGATCTTGCGCTTCATGCGGTAGGGATCCTCCTTGGCGGCGTCGTAGCGGTACTCGGGATTGAGGTCAGAGGTGAGTTTCGACACACTCTCGGTGTAGGCGGTCGAGGTCCACTCGCTCACGTTACCGGCCATGTCGTAGAGGCCGAAATCGTTGGGCGAATATGTTCCCACTTTCGATGTGATCAGTTGGCCGTCCTGCACGTAGTTGCCCTCCTGAGGCTTGAAGTTGGCATAGAAGCAGCCTTTGTCCTCGGTCAGCGGCAGGTCTCCCTCCCACGGATATATGTTCTCGCTGTTGCCGGCGCGGGCCGCATATTCCCATTCGGCCTCGGTGGGGAGGCGGTAGGGCTCGATATACACACCCTCGCGGCCGAGCGAGCGGCGGAGGAAATCGGTGCGCCAGTTGGCAAACGCGTTGGCCTGCTCCCAGCTCACACCTACCACCGGATAGTCGTTGTAACCTCCGTGGGAGAAATACAGGCGGGTATAAGGCTCGTTGTAGGCATTATCGAAGTCGTTGATCCAAGCGGTGGTGTCGGGATACACGTTCACGATATAAGTATTCAGGAAGTCGTAAGGACCGGTGAGCGTGCGCGTGATGGTCTGACGGATTATCTCACCCTCGTCGTTGACAAATGCCGTGTCCTTCGAGATCATGGGATTGGTCGTAGGGGTGGGTCGGTCAGTATTATATTCGCGGCGCTCGGCGTTGGTGCGGTTCTTGCGGCGGGCAGCCTCGGTGTGGTTATACACCTCGTAGCGGTAGTTGAGCTGCTCGTGGTCGAGCTCGTGCACGCCGGTTATGGGGTTGATGCGGTATACGCTCTCGATGGCGCGGCGCTCATCTTCATTGGCGTTACGCCAAGGGATGGGCTTGCTCCAGTTGAGGTGAGGGGTCACGGGGTTGCCGTCGCGATCCTCCTCGATCTTGAATTCCTCGTTGCCGCCGTAGGCGGGATCGGCGAGGCGCTCGCGGATGATGGAGTCGCGCACCCAGTGAACGAACTGCTTGTATTTCGAGTTGGTGATTTCTGTTTCATCCATCCAGAAAGCGTCGACCGACACGCCGCGGGCATCAGCGCGGAGATTCCACAGGCTGTCGGCTTTGGACGGACCCATCTTGACTGAGCCGCGTGACACGAGCACCATGCCGTAGGGGGTGGGTTCGGCCCACGATGTGCCCGATACACCGGTCACCTCGCCGCCTGCCGAGCCGTGGGAGCCTGAGGCACACGACGCTACCGAGCCGAGCACGATTGAAGTAAGGAGAAAATGAAATATTTTTTTCATAAGTCGCGTTATGTGGAGTCACGCCGTCACATGAGGCGTATGCTCTTGTGTTTGTTTTTATTTTTTTCCGAGAAGTCGAGTTTAAGACTGTACCCGGCGAATATCTCGTGGCTGCCCGACGATGCCTTGGCTATGGCCGTGGTGGGATAGTCGAAGCTGTAGCCTAAGAAGAACCCTTTGATATCAACTCCTATCATAGCCGATACGGCATCGTTGTAGCGATAGGCAAGGCCGGCCGACAGAAATTTGTTGTATCTCACCCGTGCCGTGACATCGAAGGTCGTGAAAGTGAAATCGCTGCGCACGAGCATGGAGGGTATCACTTCAAATAACGTATTTTTTATCGGAATATTGCTGCCGGCCATGAAATATAGGGTGCGCGGAGCGGTAAATTCAAAATTTTTAGCACTTGTGCCTTCGGCCGACGTGCCGCCGGTAGCGGTCTGGGAGTCGGAGGTAAACGTGACGGTGGGATTATTGGCGTGAAGCAGCGAGATTCCCGCCCAGAACTTGGGATGATAGTAGTAGGCTCCCACGCCCAAGTCGAGGGCGTTGCCGCCTACGTCGTGCATCGGGATAGCCTCGTCGGTCGACTGGTGGTAGTCGTCATCGTCGGGGATAAACACTTCCGAGCCCTTGAACTTCTCGTTGAGCAGCCCCACGTTGATCGCCGCCGTGAGCACACCTTTGAAAAGGTTGATCTTGTATCCGGCCTGAAGGTCGGCGGTGATGTTGGTGTAGAGACCCGCTGTCTCCTGCTGAAACATCACGCCCACGCCTATGCGCTTCCTGCCTATCTTTACGGGCATGTCGCCGGTGACTATGAAAGTGGTGGGAGCGTTGTCGATGCCTATCCACTGCAGGCGGGAACCGCCGCGGAGCCTGACGAAATCGGTCTCGCCCACGGCACCGGGGTTATAGTAGGTGGGCACGGCCCAATACTGGGTAAGTCGCGCGTCGGTCTGCGCCCGGGCATCGAGAAAGCCCAGCGCCATCATTACGAGCGGCATCAGCAGAAGTGTCAGACGGTTGCGTGTCATTCGAAATAGAAGGTGAATACCACCATATTGGAGCGCGCCTTGGCGAGCGATTGTGTAATCTTGAATTTGTCAGGATCATCCACAAGGTCGGGACGGTCGTGAATCAGTATGTCGGGCAGGCCGAAGCAGAACTTTATCTCGGGGATAAACTTGAAAAACGGCAGGTAGAAGTCACATCCGAACCCCACCGTAAGAAATGCGTCGAAAGCATTGGTCTTGAGATAGTCGCTCGACTTCTTGGCCACGTCGATCGCCGCCATCACGCCCCCGGTTATGTAGGGACGGGCGTTGCGCATGCGCATGCCCGAAAATTTCAGGTCGACAGGGAGCACTACGTAGGTCGACTTGAGATTCTGCGACAGCGTGGCGCCGGTGGTGTAGTCGCGCATGGTGATGTCGCGGTTGCCGAAATACATGCCCGGGGTGAAGCGCAGATTCAAGTAGTTGCTCAGGCGGTAGTCGATAAGACCGTTGACGCAGAAGCCCGGCGAGAACGCCGGCTGCTCCATAAACCATTGCTCGCCCCCGTCGGTGATGAAGCCGTTGTGGGTAAACGATATGTCCTGAGTGTGAGCTCCTATCGAGAAACCGAGATGCCACTTGCGCATGTCGGCATACGGGCGGTTCATCAGCTTGTCGTTCAGATTCTGTGACAAAGCCGACACCACTGCCGCAAGCAGCAGAAATATTGTTACTGACAGGCGTTTTTTCATCATCTTTTTAACGTAATTATCCTCCCGAATATTGTTTAACCCGAAAATTTACCATACCTTTGCCCAACAATCAAATAATTCAAATACCCGAAATGAAAGCAATTTACATGTGTATGGCAGCCGCAGCCATGATGATGACCGCCTGCGGCAGCAAAGCCTCGACCGAATCAGCTGCCGAGACTGTGGAGGAAGGTGTGGAAAATCTCGTGGAAACTCCCGAAATCACCGAAGCCAACTATGAGCGCGGCACCGGTGTGATCGTATATACTCCCGCAAAATTCCCTGCCGAGGTGCAGCCTGACAAGGAACTTCCCGTAGTGATTGACTTCAACGCTACTTGGTGCGGTCCCTGCAAGCGCTTCGAACCCGTATTTGAAGAGTCGGCCAAAGCTCATCCCGAGGCAATCTATCTCTCGATCGATGTAGATGACAATCCCAAGGCTGCCGAGCAGTTTGGCGTGAAAAATATTCCTATGGTAGTGGTACTGATGCCCGACGGCACCACCCGCACTCAGGTAGGAGCGATGGATGAGGCTGAGTTCGCCGAATTCCTCGGATTCTGATTCGTAAGAGCTGAACGGCGGTCATGACAGTCCGCCTTAAAATATACCCCCGGCAGCCATTGATCCGGCTACAGGGGGTGTTGTTTTCAGCCGTAGTATTCTCTGCGCCGCTACTCGTAGCGAATAGCTTCGATGGGGTCGAGATTGGATGCTTTCTTTGCCGGATACCAGCCGAAGAATACTCCCGTTACGGTGCATACGGCAAATGACAGTCCTACGGAATACAACTGGATGGCTACGGGCCAGTTGGCGATTATATGCACCAGCCATGTTGCCAGAAATCCCAGCAGAATGCCTATTATGCCGCCTGTCACGCTTATTATCACAGCCTCGATGAGAAACTGCGACAGGATGTCGATGCCGCGTGCGCCTATCGACATGCGCAGTCCTATCTCGCGGGTGCGCTCGGTCACCGATACATACATGATATTCATGATGCCTATACCGCCCACGAGCAGCGATATCCCGGCTATGCATGCCAGCAGCACGGTCATCATGTCGCTCGTGGAGTTCATCATCTCGCTGAGTTCCTGCTGGGAGCGAATGGTGAAATCGTCGGCGGTGCCGTCGGCGAGTTTGTGGCGCAGACGCAGCAGTCCGGTTATCTCGTCGATTACATCGTCAGTCTCGTTTTCATCAACCGCGCTGGCAAATATTCCCTGTATGTAATCTATGGCAAGAATTCTTTTCATCACGGTGGTGTAGGGCGCCAGCACCACATCGTCTTGATCCTGCCCCATTGAGTTGGTGCCTTTCGACTCGAGCACGCCTATCACGGTGAATGGTATGGTGCCGAATCTCACCACGCGCCCCAGCGGGTCCTCGCCGTTGGGAAACAGATTGTCAACCACCGTCTGACCGAGCACACACACTTTGGCGGCCGACTTGATGTCCTGATCGGAGAATATGCTGCCGTCCTTGATTTTCAGCTTGCGTATGTCGAGATAGTCAGGCGTGATGCCGTAGATTGTCGACGGATAGTTGTTGTTGCCGCTGATAAACTGGCCTCCGCTGTTGACCGACGGCGATATGGCTGCGATACCGGGCACTGTCTTGAGCGCTTCGTAGTCGGAGACTTCGAGTGTCTGCATATCGTCGGCGCTCTGTCTCACGCCGCCGCGCTGCATGTTGCCCGGATGAATCATTATCATGTTGGAGCCCATCTCGGAAATCTGCTCGCGGATGCTGTTTTTCGAGCCTTGCCCTATGGCGAGCATGGTTATTACCGAGCCCACGCCTATTATGATGCCGAGCATGGTCAGGAAGCAGCGCAGTTTATTGTTGTTGAGTGCTTTCAGCGCTATTTTCAGAAGATTGACTATATTCATGGGTCAGTCATTGTCGTTGGGTAACTCCTCGTAGGCGCGGCGTGCCGAGCGGGGAGAGGGATTGTGGGTGTCGGATATTATCTTTCCGTCGCGGAGCACTATGTTGCGCGAGGAGTATTCGGCCAGTTCCGGATTATGGGTGACGAATATTATGGTGCGACCGCGCTGATGAAATTCCTGAAAGAGGGTGAGGATGCTGAACGACGTGCGTGTGTCGAGGTTACCCGTGGCTTCGTCGGCGAGTATTATCACAGGGTCGTTGACGAGCGCGCGGGCTATGGCGACGCGCTGCTGCTGTCCGCCCGACATCTGATTGCTCTTGTGATACAGGCGTTCTTTCAGCCCCACGGCCTCCAGCGCTTTTATGGCGCGCTCGCGGCGCTCGGAGGCGCTTACCGATGAATTGTAGAGCAGCGGCAGCTCCACGTTCTCGATGGCCGTGGTCTTGGGAAGAAGGTTGTAGTTCTGGAACACGAAGCCTATCTTGCGGTTGCGGGTCACGGCACGCTGATTCTTGCTCATCTTCTGCACCGACACGCCGTCGAGCACATATTCGCCCGACGTGGGTGTGTCGAGACATCCGAGCAGATTGAGCAGCGTGGATTTGCCCGAGCCTGAGGTTCCCATGATGGTGACGAACTCTCCCTCGTGGATGGTGAACGAGACTCCGCGCAGCGCCTTGACTTTCTCGCCGCCCACTATGAACTCGCGGCGAAGGCGGTCTACCACTATTATCTTTTTCTTATCTTCCATCGTGTCACTTTTTCTTACTTCCCGGGGGCTGCGGGGCAAACGGACTGCGGGCTGCCGAGCCCGATGGCGCCGATGAGGCTACGGAATACCCCGTGGCTACTTTGTCGCCCGCGGTCACTCCGCTTTCCACTACCGAATAGATGCCGTTGGATGTGCCTGTGACCACGGCCTTGTTGACGAGGCGGTCGCCATCGACCACCCACACCGTACGTGAGCCCTCGGGTACCGATGCCTTCGACAGGGCTTCGCCGGCTTCGGGCAGATTCTTGGCACCCTCATGCTCCTCGGGAGTGAAATTGAATGCCGACACGGGCAGGAGAAGCACATCGTTTTCCTCCATCACATATATTGTGAGGTTGGCTGTAAGGCCGGGGATAAGCTTGTGGTCGGGATTGGAGGTGGATACTATCACCTCGTAGGTCACCACATTGCTCTCGGTGGTGGGATTGAGGCGTACCTGCGTCACCGAGCCTTCAAAAAGGCGGTCGGGGTAGGCGTCGACCGAGAATGTCACGTGCTGTCCCATTTTCACCTGACCTATGTCGGCTTCGTCCACGTTGCCTACCACCTGCATGTTGTCGAGGTCGGCTATGGTGTAGAGATTGGCCACGCTCATGTTGGATACCACGGTCTGTCCCACCTCTACCTCTCGCGAAATCACTATGCCGTCGATAGGCGAATATATCTCGGCGTAGTTGAGGTTTTTGGCGGCGCGCACGCGGTCGGCGAGGGCTTTGTCGTAGGCCGCTTTCGATACCTCGAGATCTTTCTTCGAGGTCTGGTATTCATACTGGCTTATGAGCTGCTTCTCATACAGAGCCTTGTCGCGGTTGAAATTCGTGAGATTGTAGTCGTAGGTGAGTTTGGCCGATTCCACATTGGCCTCGGCGCTGCGCAGGTCGGCGTCGAGTATCGTTTTCTCGATTTCGGCTATAAGCTCGCCTTTCTTCACCACTGAGTTATAGTCGGCATAGAGCACCGAGATTATTCCGGTGACCTGTGTGCCCACGTCTACCGAGGTCACTGACTCCACCGTACCGGTGGCGGTTACGGTCTCCGACAGATTGCCTGACTCTACGGTGACGGTCTCGAGAGTCACCGATTCCTTGCTGCCGCAGCCGGTGAGCGCCGGCAGCAGCATGGTCAGGTAAAAGAGATGTTTAGCTTTCATATGAGTAAGGGTTGTTAATTCAGGGTAATTTCAGCCGTGCGGTAATACTGTATCATCTTCATTCCGAGTATGGCCATGTATTTTGCCTGCAGCAGAGTGTGACGGGCTTCGGTGAGGGCGTTGTGGGCGGTCATCAGCTCGATGGGATCCACGTAGCCGAGTTCAAATTTCTCGTTGGTGAGGGTATCGGTGGCCGATGCGGCTTCGAGCTGTTCGGTGGCCGCATTGTAGCGTGACTGGGCGGTGCGGGTGTCGATGTACCAGTTCTCGACCTGCTGAGCCAGATTTATGCGTCGCTGGTCTATGTCGAGCTGCGCTCCCACGGTCTGCACGCGCGCTTTTCCTACCGCTGCCGAAGTCTTTTTGTTGTCAAGTATGGGCACTGAGAGTGACAGTCCCACCTGTTCGCCGAAATTCTGCTTCATCGAGGTGCCGAATGAATTCCCGGGTGCCACGTATCCGGTGCCTACACCGGCTGACAGCGCTATCTTGGGCATGCGGCCCGAGCGTGCTATCTTCTCGTCGACTTCGCTGCTTTCGCGGGCGAGGCCGAGACTGCGCAGCTCCACGTCGGTGGCGAGGGCGAGATCGTAGCTCTCGTCGATAGGCGGCAGGGCTGCGAGGATGTCATCGGCGGTCCAGTCTACGGGCGCGGGTGTCACGTCCTGCTCTATGCCCAGCGACAGAAGCTGTTTCAGCTCAAGGCAGCGGGTATTGAACGTACCGCGGGCATTGACCAGAGCGTAGTTGTCCTGTTCGGCCTGCGAGCGTAGTTGCGCGTAGTCAACCCTCGAGGCTTTTCCTGCCTCCATGAGGGCACGGGCACGCTCGGCCTGCGCCTTGCTGAGTTGAGCCATCTCCTCGTAAATGTCGATCGACTCGCGGGCATAAAGGATATTGAGATATACCTGAAGTATGTCGGTCTGAAGCGAGCGCATGGCTGCGTCGGTGTTCAGGCGGCTCATCTGAGAGCCAATTTTGTCGCGGCGTATGGAGTTTTCGCGCTGTCCTCCGTCCCACACCGTCCATGCGGCATTGAAGCCGTAGTTGCTCGTATAGGAGTTGCGGGCGCCTGCGCCCCACGGATAGTTGGAATAGCCATGGGTGGTGGAGAAGTCGAGCGACGGTTGCCACTGTGCCTCGGCCTCGCTCAGCGATATGTCGGCTGTCTGCTCGCTCAGACGGGTTTTCATCAGCGAGATATTGTGTTGGCGGGCATAGTCCACGCAATCGGCGTAGGTCCACACCTCGGCGCTTGCGGTAGCGATTCCGGCCGCAAGTCCCAGAGTGAGAAGGAAGCGATGTTTCATCTATTAATCTATACTCGGTTAATGTATGGCGGCAAAATTAAGCACATATATTAGTAAATAAAAAAGAAATAGACCAATCTCCACTTTTTATCGACGAATTTTTCCCTTGCCCGATATTGCACTTCGCGGCTGTGTCAAAATATACTATTTCAAAATGAGTATCGGCGTCCGGAGGCCGCCGAGTTCTTCGCGAGCGAAGCGGCAAGCCGTCTCCTCGTAGCCCGGGTCGCCGAAGCACTGCGGAGGCGCCCCGGGTAAACGGAAATGATCCAAAAGGCGCCCGATAGGCCG
>JAIDUB010000116.1 GCA_029060405.1 Duncaniella sp.
CTGAATCTTGCCGTCCATTACCTGACAAGAGAAGACGCAAGAGCGATCATACAGCGAATACGTCAGACGACCAAAGACCAGACAGGAGTACGTGTCCTATCGCATCCGCAGGACTTCACCCAGCAGACCGCCAACACATTTGCACTCAATTTTGCAAAAGTACTCTCATGCTTCAACGTCAATACCGAACGCGGAGAAAACCGCGAATGGGAAGTCGGCAACCGCTCCCGATACGATGATCTCGACACGAGGCAATCCGGCTCACGCCTCTCAATGTAAAAATTATAGTGACTATTGCTGCGCACCACGCGGATAGTCACTATTTTTGTAGGGAGGATTTAATGGAGCGTTTAATTGGCGTGAAGATTAAAGGGAACTTTTTAAGAGCATTTAATCAAGCCGATTTAACGTGATTTATAGGGGATTAGATAGTGACTATTATAGTGACTACGGGCGATAGTGACTAAAAGAAAAATCGCCAATTCGGTGTGAATTAGCGATTTAACTTTTGCTTAGGTGGTGCCACCAGGAATCGAACCGGGGACACAAGGATTTTCAGTCCTTTGCTCTACCAACTGAGCTATGGCACCAAGGTGTTTCTTGCGAAACTTTTGGATATTTAGTTGTTGTGCTTGTGAGGCGTTTCCCTCATTTGCGATGCAAAGTTAGGGGTTATTTTTGATGTGTGCAAATTTTTTTTGAACTTTTTTGCGTTTATTTTTCAAATGGATGGGAAATGGTCTGATTTTTAGTGAAATGGGTTTGCGTGGAAGGATTTTGTTTCGTACTTTTGCGGTGATATTCTACAATTATGATTTGTTTCAAGCGTTTTTTGTCGTTGGTGTCGGCTCTGGCTGTGTGCGTTTTCTGCCGGTCGGCCGAGGTTGAAGCTGATTCTGTTGCTGCCGTAGGGTTGAGTGAGGTGGTGGTCACCGGGTCCAACCGTGTGGTAAGTTCGGCTTTGCTTCCTTACACGGTGAGTGTGATAGATGCGGCCACACTTGAGCATGCCTCATCTACTGCTTTGCTGTCGGTGCTGTCAGATCGTGTTCCGAGTCTGTTCGTTACCGAGCGCGGCGTGCTCGGTTTCGGCGTGAGCAGCAATGGCGGGGCGGGGCATATCAAGCTTCGCGGCGTAGGCGGCGACAGGGCGAGCGGTGTGTTGATGATGGTGGATGGCCAGCCTCAGTTTGCAGGATTGTATTCCCACCATGTAGCGGATTTTTACCGAAAAGACTTTGTAGAGAGGGTAGAGGTGCTCCGCGGTCCGGGCTCGGTGCTGTATGGCTCAAATGCGATGGGTGGCGCGATAAATGTGATTACCAAAGATGTGGGCCATCGAAAGTTTGCACTTGACCTGTCGTCGCGATACGGGTCATATAATACGTGGCAATCCACTGCTGCCGCAATGTCGCGTGCAGGCCTGTTTTCGGCTCTCGCATCAGTGAGCTATGACCGCACCGACGGAAATATCAGCGGGATGGATTTCAGCGAGTGGAGCGGATATGCCAAGATGGCTTTTGATGCTTCGGCCGAGTGGAAAGTGAGTGCCGATATCACCCTTATGAATTTCAAGGGCAATGATCCTGTATATCCTCGGCTCGATAATCCGGAGTCGACCGACGTTTATCACCAGAATGTGTCGCGTGGTGAAACATCAATCTCTGTGAGCAACGATTATGGCTCCACCTCAGGAGTGGGGCGCATTTATTATAGCTGGGGAAACCATTTTATAGATGATCCGCGTCATTTCCACAGTCTTGATGATCGTTTCGGAATACTGCTTTATCAGAATTTTTCGCCGTGGCGAGGGGCTGAAGCTACCGCCGGAATGGATTTCGCTCGATATTCGGGTGAGATACCTATGTCGGGTGGCGCGGCTCATCAGCCCGGTGCGATGGCTACGATTGACCGGAAAACTATTACGGAATATTCCCCTTATATCACTTTAGCGCAAGGAGTAATGGGCAACCGATTGATCCTTAACGGTGGCATAAGGATGGCCAACAGCGATATGTTTTCGACCCGCTGGGTGCCTCAGGCCGGAGTGGTGTATCATCCGGGCGCAATGTTTACGGTAAAGGCATCGGCATCGATGGGGTATAGAAATCCGTCGTTTCGCGAGTTGTATCTTTACCGTATGGCCAATGCCGATCTTGAGCCGGAGCGCATGTGGAATTATGAGCTTTCGGTGTCGAAATATTTAGGGGCTGATATCAAAGCGGAGCTGACAGCTTATTATAGTAAAGGCTCCAATATGATAGAGGTGGCAGATATGCACAACCGCAATACCGGCTCGTTTATCAACAAAGGAATAGAGTTCACGATCGAGTCCCGTGTCAATCGCAATCTTACTCTCAACGGCATGTACAGTTTTCTTCACAGCTCGCTTTCCAATCTCACCGGTGCACCGCGTCATCAATATTTCATAGGTGCTGACTGGCGAGTGACCGAGCGGGTTACCTTATCGTGTAACTTGAAAGGTGTGGCCCGACTGTATGTGGCCGACGACGTCAAATATCAGAGTTACGCGCTTCTCAATGCCCGTGCCGAATGGAAAGTGTGCACCCCGTTATCACTATTCTGCACATTTGACAATATCACTGCCGCCCGCTACGTTATAAACCGCGGCTATTCCATGCCCGGCTTCACGGCGATGGGCGGATTCCGAATCAGAATAAATTAACTAAGCAAATATCAAATAAATATCTATGAAATTCTTATCATCACTCCTGCTCTCAGGCGCCCTGCTCATGTCGGTGTCATGCACAGGTAAAGCCACCAACAATGCAGCCGAAGCCGAAGCGGCTGCCGATTCAATCCCTACCGTGTATTATATCAAGGACATCACGCCGGAGAATCTCGTTAAGGTCTATGAGGCGCTCGGTCGCAAGGCCGAAGGCGACAAGATCGGTATCAAGATTTCCACGGGCGAATCAGAGAAATCCAATCATCTCGACACTGCCCTGATCGCCGACCTCGTAAGGGTAATCAACGGCACATTTATAGAGTGCAATACCGCTTATGCAGGCAACCGCAACACCACCGAGGCTCACATCAAGGCCGCCAAAGATCACGGGTTCACCGATCTCGCCGGCGTTGACATAATGGATGCCGACGGTGAAATGGAAATTCCTGTCACCGGTGGAAAGCATCTTACCAAAGATATCGTGGGCAAGCATCTTGCCGACTATGATTTCATCGTAGTATTGTCGCATTTCAAAGGTCACGCCATGGGCGGATTTGGCGGCGCGCTTAAAAATATTTCCATAGGTATAGCATCGTCAAACGGTAAAGCTTATATCCATTCGGCCGGAAAAATCGAGAACGCCGACTCGATATGGCGCCATATCGCCGAGCAGCCTGATTTCCTTGAGTCGATGGCTGAGGCGGCAAAAGCCGTAATCGACTATACAGGCGACCGCATACTTTATATCAATGTAGCCAACCGCCTTTCGGTCGACTGCGACTGCGACGGCAATCCTCATGCCCCCGAGATGGGCGACCTCGGAGTATTCGCATCGCTTGATCCTGTGGCGCTCGACCGCGCATGTGTCGATATGGTATTCAATTCCACCGATCCCGGAAAGGAAGCCCTTATCGAGCGCATCAATTCCCGTCAGGGCATGATTACTCTCACCCATGCCGAGGAACTTGGCTTGGGATCTCAGAAATACCGTCTGGTCACTATCGAAGAGTAACTGACAAAATGATATCAAAATCGCTGCCCGACCTCAAAAAAATGCGTCGGGCAGCGATATTTTATTTTGAACTGACACGAAAAATGATTAATTTTGCAACCAATTAGCGTCAGACCATTATTTCTGCCGTCAATTCATTAGTATAATAGGTAATAAGAAGAATAAAAATTACTATGTCACGTCAACATTTCGATTCACTCGATTTCAAGATACTTGAAATGCTGTCAAAAAATGCTCGTAAGCCGTTTCTTGAGATAGCACGCGAGACCAACGTTTCAGGAGCCGCAATCCATCAGCGCATACAGAAACTCACCTCGCTTGGGGTGATAAAAGGTTTTGAATCGATTATCGATCCTTCGGCCGTAGGTTACGACACATGTGCCTACGTGGGTTTCATACTTAACGACCCCACCAAATTTGATTCGGTGGTAGAGGTGCTCACCTCCATGCCCGAAGTGGTGGAAGTGCATTATACTACCGGTCAGTACGATATTCTTGTCAAGATATTCGCCCACAACAACAGTCACCTTCTCGAACTTCTCCGCGGCAAACTTCAGGAGCTCGGCGGAGGCCGCACCGAAACTCTGATTTCATTTAAGGAGGTGGTCAACCGTCCTCTTCCCATAAATATTGAAAATGTCGACTGACAACATCTCATTGTCGTTTGACGAATACCTTCTCGCTGCGGTCGAGATGGCTTCGGGAGCGGGGCGCATCATGCGGGAATATTTCCGCTCGGCCACCCTCACCGAGAAAGCCAAAATCAACGATGCCGATATCGTCACTCCCGCCGACAAGGCTTGTGACGCCCTGATTACAGGCGAGATACACAAGAGATTCCCCGACCATTCCATCCTTGCCGAGGAGAGCGGGGAATCGGAATCGGGAAGCGATTACCGCTGGGTAATCGATCCGATCGACGGCACGACTAATTTTGCCGCAGGGTTGCCTATATGCTGCACATCCATAGCTCTCGAATACAAGGGCGAGACTGTGGTGGGAGTGGTATATGATCCGTTTACCGACGAGCTCTTCACTGCCGTGAAAGGGCAGGGCGCGATGCTCAACGGCTGCCCCGTCCATGTCAAGACTAATGATATGCTTTCCCATGCGGTAGTGTCAACAGGCTTCCCTATCGATAAAGATACCAACCCTGATAATAATGCCGACGTTGCATCCCGAGTGCTCCCTCACGTGCGCGGGCTTCGCCGTCTCGGCTCTTCGGCGATGGACATATGCTACGTTGCAGCCGGAGTGCTCGATGCATACTGGGAAATGAATCTGCATGCGTGGGATGTCGCAGCCGCTCTGCTTATACTTCACGAAGCCGGCGGTTGTCACGCATCCTACCGTGACGACCGTAATATCAGCATCATAGTTTCGTCGCCCGCTATTTTCCCGAAGATCCAACCGCTTATCAATGACTGATACCGAGTTATCGACCCGATATACTGCGCTGTACCATACATTTGGCTGCAAGCTCAACTATGCCGAGACGTCGACCATAGCGTCGATGCTCAGCGACCGCGGTGTGGCGCGCGCACTCCCCGGAGAGGCTCCCGATATCATATTGATAAATTCGTGCAGTGTAACCGAACTCGCCGAGAAAAAGTGCCGGCAGACAATCCGTTCGTTTGCCCGGCGATATCCCGAAGCGGCCATAGTGGTGACCGGTTGTTACGCACAGTTGTCGGCCGACGACATAGCCCGTCTGCCCGGCGTGAAAATTGTGGCCGGAAATGACCGTAAGACGGAGCTGGTGGAATATGTCTGCTCATATCTTGCTCAGGGCGGCCATGACGCTGAGGAAAAGCATGTCACGCCCACACGTGATATACGTGCTTTCACACCATCATGTTCGCGCGGCGACCGCACCCGATATTTCCTGAAGGTGCAGGACGGTTGCGATTATTACTGCACTTATTGTACCATTCCCATGGCACGCGGCCGCAGCCGCTCGCCACGCATCGCCGATCTTGTGGAGCAAGCGCGCGGCGTAGCTGCGGCAGGGGGTAAAGAAATAGTATTGACCGGTGTGAATATAGGTGACTTCGGCAAGGGGACTGACGAGACTTTTCTTGATCTGTGCCGCGCCCTTGATGAAGTAGATGGAATTGACCGTTACCGTATCTCGTCGATAGAGCCCAACCTGCTCACTGATGAGCTTATAGAATTCGTTGCCGGTTCGCGCAGCTTCATGCCTCACTTCCACATTCCGCTACAGAGCGGTAGCGATGAGGTGCTCCGCCTTATGCACCGCCGCTATGATACGGCGCTGTTCCGCCGTAAGATCGATACCGTGCGCCGTCTCATTCCCGATGCCTTCATAGGTGTGGATCTTATAGTGGGTGCGCGCGGCGAGACCGAGGCTCTTTTCGAGAAATCGCGACGGTTTATCGAGTCGCTTGATATTTCCCGACTGCATGTGTTTACCTACAGCGAGCGGCCGGGTACGAAGGCTCTCGAAATCGAGCATGTGGTATCACAGGAAGAAAAGCATCGCCGCACGGCGGTGATGATTGCGTTGTCGGATGAGAAACTCGAAAGATTTTCGAGGAGATTCGATGGCGAGGTGCGCCCGGTGTTGCTTGAGCATCAGGCTGCGGATGGATCGATGGGCGGATTCACCGACAATTATCTGCGCGTGGAGATAGCTCCCGAACCATCGAGGGCCAATATCATAGTCGATTGCCGGCTTTCGATGAATCCTGAAGTGGCCGAGTGCATGAAAGGAGAGCCCGTGATATGAAGGAATGGATATATCTACCGGTGAAATGGCTTCTTCACTCGCTGGCTTACCTGCCGCTGAGTGTGCTGTATATACTTGCCGATATCATATATTTTCTGCTTTATTATATAGTGCGTTACCGCCGTAAAGTGGTTTTCAAAAACATCAGCGAGTCTTTCCCGGAAATGACCGTAGGCGAGGTGAAAAAGACCGTGAAGCAATTCTATAAAAATTTTGCCGATTACTTTGTCGAGACCATCAAGCTCCATCACATAAGCGATGACGAGATAAAGCGCCGCATGGAATTTGTGGATGTCGACGTAATCGACCGTCTGTGGGATGAAGGCCGCTCAATAGTGTGCTACTTCTCTCACTGTGGCAACTGGGAATGGGGTACATCGATTACCCTGCACACCCGCCATCGTCCACCGGTTGACTGCGAGTTCGCGCAGGTATATCGTCCGTTGCGAAACAAATTTTTTGACCGTTATTTCCTTGATCTTCGCAGCCGTTTCGGCTCACTGTCATTTCCGAAATCATCGGTCCTCCGTGATCTGCTGCGACTGCGTAAAGACGGAAAAGTATCCATAACCGGATTCATGAGTGATCAGAAACCCAGCCACGGCGACGTGACCCATGTAGTGGAATTTCTAAATCATCCCACGGCAATCATCACAGGAACCGAGCAACTTGCGCGCCGCCTCGGCATGGCCGCCGTATACTGGGATATGGAGAAGATATCGAGAGGTCACTACAGAGTAACCACCCGACTCATGACCGATGACGCATCGGCCACCGAGCCCTACCGGCTCACCGATCAATATGCGCGCCTGCTTGAGACAACCATCCGCCGTAATCCCGCCATATGGCTCTGGAGCCATAAGCGGTGGAAAATACCCGTAACTTTTGCCGACGATAATTCCTATGACAAAATCAGCCACGCCCATCGCGGTAATAATTCTTAACTGGAACGGTCGCAAACTGCTGTCGGAGTTCCTGCCGTCGGTTGCCGCAAATATTCCCGGCGATATTGCCCGACTGATTGTGGCCGACAACGGTTCGACCGACGATTCCGTAGCGTGGCTCCGGGAAAACTTTCCTGAAGTGGAGGTGATGCGGCTTGACCGGAATTATGGATTTGCCGAGGGCTACAACAGAGCGATCGCTTCAGTGGCCCCGCAATATAAATACACCATACTGCTTAACTCCGATGTGGCTGTGGACGGCGACTGGATCACGCCTCTTTACGAATTCATGCAGTCGCATCCGGCTGCCGTGGCAGTGCAGCCCAAGATATTGAGTTACACTGACCGTAGCCGATTCGAATATGCCGGAGCTTCAGGTGGATATCTCGACAGAAACGGCTATCCGTATTGCCGTGGCCGAGTGTTTGCCGATGTCGAGACTGACCGTGGGCAGTATGACGATCCGGTGCGTGTGATGTGGGCTTCGGGTGCCGCACTCATGGTGGAAAATGAAGCATATATTGTCGCCGGAGGACTCGACAGCAGCTTTTTCGCCCATATGGAGGAAATAGATCTTTGCTGGCGCATGCAGTTGCGTGGGGGAGAGGTGTGGTGCTGTCCCGCCTCACATGTATATCACCTCGGCGGTGGCAGTCTGCCTGCGGAGAATCCGCGCAAGACCTATCTCAATTTCCGCAACAATCTTCTCATGATCCATAAGAATCTGCCCGAAAATGTGAGATCGTGGCGACTGATACGCAGGCGGTTGCTTGACACGCTGGCGTTTCTGAAATATGCCGCTACGCTCGATTTTGGCAATGCCCGGGCGGTGTGGCGCGCCCATCGCGATTATGCGCGCATGAAACATAATGTCACCCCGTCAGGTGCTACAGTAGATCTGATAGGCCGGAACCCGGATATTCTCATCGAATATTATGTGAAGCGTCACCGCACTTTCAACTCAATCGGCCAGTGACGACAGCCCCGACATCATGTCGAGAGCCGTCTGGTCAGGGCGGATGGGAACCACAGACCCGTAATCGCGTTTAAGCCAGTTTTCATCAGTGTCGGGTGCGTCGGGTTCGAGATTAATGAATCTTCCCGTAAGCCAGTAAAACGGTTTTCCGTCGGGTGTGGTATAATCGGCATATTCCTCGCTCCAGTATCCGCGGGCCGCACGGGTCACTTTCAGTCCCTTCACCTCAGGTGTGGCGGGGAAATTCACGTTCAGGCATATTCCGTCGGGCAATCCGTGGGTCAATACATAGTGAATCACACGGTCAACATACTGCTCCGCAGGTTTCATATCCACCTCCCATGAATGGCTGAGTATGGAGAATCCAACCGATGGAATACCTACCACACAACCCTCCATCGCAGCTCCCATAGTGCCGGAATAGATATTGTTGACGGCAGCGTTTGAACCGTGATTCATGCCTGAAAGCAACAGCGCGGGGCGGTGCTTGACCACTGCGTGAAGAGCCACCTTGACACAGTCGACCGGAGTGCCGTTGACGCTGTAGACTTCGGCATCACAGCCCGCATAACCTGCCTGACGTTTTAACATCAGCGGTGAATTTACAGTAAGAGCCGATGATTTACCTGACTGTGCCGAAGCGGGCGCTACCACCACCACGTCGCCGTGACGCGACGCTGCTCGGGCAAGGAATTCTATACCGGGTGCATCAACACCATCATCATTGCTTATAAGTATAAGGGGGCGGGGAGTATTCATAGGCTAAATTTTTTACAAATTTAGTAAAAATGGCGCTGATTTTATTGCTCTGTTTAATAAAAAATTAGGTAACTTTGTAATTATCGAAAACCATTAATACGATTAAATATGCAAATCCAACGAATCCAGACGCTTTACCTGCTGCTTGCCGTAGTGTGCGTGGCAGTGACATTTTTCATGCCTGTGGCAAATTATGTGGGACTTAGTGACCCGACTGTAGTGGCTGCGCTCAGACCAACCGGTGAACTTGCCCTCGCCATACCCATGGGTCTCACGGCTCTCATGCTTCTTATTGATATTTTTCTGTATAGTGATCTCAGGCTTCAGCGCCGCGTGCTTAATTTCTCGATGCTCTTCACGGTACTTGACGCCGCTATTATCGCCTATATCGTGTTTACCGGAGCTGAAGGCTACGCTACGGTGATAGGCTGGAGCAGCTTCCTGCTTCTTGGCGCGCTTGCATTCGAGATATTTGCCAAGCGCGGCATCGACCATGACCGCGAACTTCTCGAGTCAGCCAACCGCCTTCGCTGATTCCCGAATTATTATTGGCGCCTCAGGCACAAGCAGCTACTTGCGTATATCGGCTTTATATTTTTCGTATAATCCTGATTATCAAAAAAAATCGTCTTATTGCGCAAGAAGGATGGTACAAAGCCCTATTCTTATTGCGCAGATCTTTTTGGGATCAAAATAGTATCGCAATCTGATACACTGCGAATCCTATTATCCAAGCTATGACGGTATTGTAGACTACTGAGAAAATACCGTAGCCTATATTGCCCGTCTCTTTAACTATAGCCGTTACTGTGGCGATGCAGGGGCAGTAGAGCAGAATGAATATCATGAAGCTGAGAGCTGCCGCGGCGGTGAAATCAGGACGTCCTGTCGCGGGATTCGGGGCAGTGAGACGCGCGCCAAGTGAGTTGTCGTCAATTTCTTCCTGACCTGTATAGAGGACTCCGAGCGTAGATACGACTATTTCTTTGGCCGGCACGCCGGCTATGGCTGCAACCGTGGCTTTCCAGTGGAAGCCGAGAGGCTGCATCACGGGATTGACTGCCTTACCCATCATCTCAAGGTAACTGTCGCGGGCGGGATCTATAGTGGAGTCATCGGTGGTTAATACAGTCTCGGGAGCTGACTCATCTTCATGAAGGGGGAAGTAATTCAGAGCCCATACAATTATACTGCCCACAAGTATTATTCCACCCATCTTGCGCAGATATTGCTCGCCCTTGGCCCACATGTGGCGGAGAGTGGTTTTCATTGTCGGGACGCGATAGGGGGGAAGCTCCATCACGAAAGGCGTCACATCGGCCTTGAAATAGTACCGGCGCAACAGACGCGCCGTGAATATGGCCACGAGAATCCCCACAAGGTATACACCCGTAAATACGAGCGCGGCGTGGGCGGGGAAGAATGTGCCTATGAGAAGCACATACAGAGGCAGACGCGCCGAGCAAGATATGAACGGATTGATGAGGATGGTGATGAAGCGGCTCGAACTGCTTTCGATTGAGCGTGAGGCCATGATGGAGGGAACGGTACAACCGAAACCCATCACCAGTGGAATAAACGATTTTCCGTGCAATCCTATATGGTGCATGAGTTTGTCCATGATAAATGCCGCGCGCGCCATGTAGCCGGAGTCTTCCATAAATGATATGCAGGCATAGAGTATCAGGATATTGGGCAGGAACACTATCACACCTCCCACGCCGCCTATGATACCGTCGGCTATAAGGTCTTTAAGCATACCGTCGGGCATCGCGCCGCGGATCAGGTCGCCTATCCATCCCACTCCGTCCTCTATCCATTCCATTGGGTAGCTGCCTACGGAGAAGGTGGCCCAGAAGATGAAAAACATTATGAGGAAAAACAGCGGGAAGCCGAAAAGCTTGTTGGTGACTATCGAGTCGATGATATGGGTGGACGTGACTTTTTCCACCTCCTCTTTTTCCATAGTCTCGGCCAGAGCGCCGGCAATGAAACCGTATTTTTCTCCGGCTATCAGAGCGGCTATATCATCATTGCCGTTAATTTCGGCCAGCCGGGTTACTTCGGCGTCGCGAAGCGTTATGATATCTGCGGCCTCGGGTGATTCGCCAATAAGTTTTTCCACTTCGCGATCCCCCTCGAGCAGCTTTATGGCCAGATAGCGTGGGGAGAAATGGCGTCCGATGTAGTCGTCGGTCTTTATGCGGTCTTTCAGTGCCGATACACTTTTTTCGAGTTCCTGACCGAGGTGCACATGAATGTGTCGCACATCCTCGCATGTGCCTTCATATACCTGTATCACGGTGTCAAACAGGCGGTCGATTCCTTCACCTGTACGAGCCGTCGTAGGCACCACGGGGACGCCTATCATCTTGCCAAGAGTCTCGTATTCGAGGCGCATTCCTTTTTCCTGAAGCTCGTCATACATATTCAGGGCAATCACCATGGAACGGTCCATGTCGATAAGTTCGGTGGTGAGATAAAGGTTACGCTCGAGATTGGAGCCGTCAATCACGTTGACTATCACATCGGGAGTCTCGTTTTTGAGGTACCGGCGCACATAAAGTTCCTCGGGTGAATAGCTTGCGAGCGAGTATGTGCCCGGGAGGTCGACGAGGTTTATGCGGTAGCCTTTGAACCGGAAATGTCCCGCCTTGGCGTCGACTGTCACGCCGCTATAGTTGCCCACATGCTCGCGGGCGCCTGAAGCAATGTTGAAAAGCGATGTCTTGCCGCAGTTGGGGTTGCCTATGAGAGCCACGTTAATAACGTTTCGGCCATGACCGGGATGCTCGGGATTGTCGATCGGCAGATCGTCGCAATCTATGGTATCCGTGTGCTGACGTGTGCGGTCGCTCTCTTCCACCGGCAGCGGTTTGACTTCCACGAGGTCGGCTTCGGAGCGGCGAAGCGATACCTCGTAGTCCATTATTGAATATTTGATGGGATCAAGCAGGGGAGCGTGGAGGAGCACGGTGATTTCGCGGCCGCGCACAAATCCCATTTCCATCATGCGCTTGCGGAATGCACCGTGACCCAATATTTTTACCACGGCGACTTTCTCGCCGGTCTTGGCTTCGGATAGTCTCATACTTGCACTTTGGTATACAGTTTCAGCACTACAAAGTTCATGAAAAAAATCCGCTTGCCAAATACCTATATTTAGGTAATATGACTATTTAAGAGTGATAAGGCATCGGTTGAGCAGCGAATATACAATCGGATTTGAATAATACTCTTTATCAATAAGCATCGCTTTCAGTACCTCACGGATGGTATCTTTGTCGGCATCGGTAACATCCTGGTAGTTTGAAGAATTACGTATGAGGGAATAAACTTTAGAGGCAAGACGCATGCGTTGTGTGGGATTGGGATCGGATATTCTCATCTTTTGTAAACAATTCATCACCTGATCAAACCATGACTCGGCCACGACAACGATTGCCCCCTGACGTGCCTGCGCTGCATCCTGTCGCACTTTCAGTGTAGTGGCATATGTGACCAGAAGTTTTCCCGTGATTTTTCCTTTTTCTTTTTTATAGCTGAGACCATAGGCATAGCGGTGTTTTCTCTCTTTATCCTCACTTGAGGGAGCAAGGAAAAGCGCATACATATAGTCACTGCCCCATTCGCTGAGCTGCACGCCGTTGTCGTTACCTTCTCCGGCAGCCAATACTATAGAATGTTCATCCTTAGGCTGCGATGTCCCGCTTTTGAAACTGTAGGCAAGTTCATTGTCTTTCCGGAAAGCCGCTATTACATTGTTTACAAGGTTAATATCTTCCACCGGCAGCACGAAATTGTAGATATCACACTGCCCGGTTTTTTTATTAGTTTCCGGATCCTTGTCAAGCGAATGGCTTTCGGTTATCTGCGCCTGCTTGCAGTTGATGATTGCGTCGAATGCTTTCTTGATGTTGGATTGCGCCGACATGGCTGCGGGCATGGCAATAAGGGTGAGCAGAATCAGGTGGCGAAATATTCTTTTCATATGTATTTGGTTTATTTGGTTATTCCAAAGTTATTTCTCTTAATTCGGCATAAATGAGAGCATACTCATCGCCGGTTAAATCAAGTTGCGGCAGGATCTCATAGAAATCATCTTCATACATGGCTGCATCCTGAAGCGCAAGCTCATTGTCGATGCGGGCCTGCTGTATCATGAGATACTCGTCGATATCGATTTCATCGGTCGGTGACGCAACCGCATGGTCAGGGGTGACAGCCACGACAGCAAGATTTTCCCTGTTTTCAGTCGGCGGATCGGAAATTTTGGGTATGAGGATTTCTTGTTCGGCATTTTTCTCACTTTCGGCTATGACCGGAGCGGATTCCTGAGTGAAAACGTAATCGATGACTTTTACCAAAATGCCGGCTGTAAACATCACGCCTAAGAATATTGCAGCTACGCGCATTATCCATTGCATAGTGCGCGGCTTGCGTGCGATGCGGGGACGGAATCGCTCCCATTCTTCCGTTGCTTTTATTTCCGGCTGACCGGCGCAAGCGCTGCTCACGGCTGCCGATATTTCGTAGATATCAAGCAGCTCGGTATCGTGAAGTATGAGGTCCAGTTCATAGTCTGACAGCGACTCGGGAGCATCGAGCATTTTTGCTATCAGTATGTCTTTCTGTTCTTCAGTCATGATTTACCGGTTTTAAAATGGTTTCTTAATTTCTTTAAAGCTGATACAACGTTTTTATTCACCGCCGCAACCGAGACTCCGAGCGATTCAGCCGTTTCCCTGTAGGTCATTCGGTCAGAGTAGATCTTTTCAACCGTCACCCGCTCTTTAGGGGTAAGCAGAATCTTGACGGCCATTGTGATTTCCTCGTTGCGAAGCTGAATGTCGTAGTCGTCGGGCGGCTCGTCGAGTGCCAGTCTTCGCAATATCTTTTCGCGGGTATCGAGCCGGTTCAAGTGGGTGAGGCATGTGTTACGCACTGCACGGAGAATGAACCCGGCCGGATTCTCGACACTGTAATCCGTTTCCCAAAGCTTGAGGAACACCTCCTGCACCACATCGCGCGCCTCGTCCTCGTCGTGGAGCAGGCTCATGGCCAGCCTCATCGACGGCGGGAAGTGATGCTTGTAGAGAGTTTCAAACTCGGCGGTGGTATATTGCATTGAAATCAGCGTTTATATAATAGACGAAGAAGCAGCCTGAATAATTACCATGATGATGAATTTTTTTCGTTTACAGTCGGTTCATTTCCCTTTCCGACGCGGCAGTTCCTTTGTAGCGTGACGAAATCATTAGACCCCGTTCTCAGGTATTAATGCCGGGGAACGGGGTCTATAGAAATTTTGTGGAATGGAGTATCAATTAAGTTCCACTACGGTGATACCGGCGCCACCGAGTCTCACATCTTCGTCGTGAAATGATGCGACTCCGGGGATGGTTGACAGATATTGACGGATATATTGTTTTAATGCTCCGGTGCCGGTACCGTGGAGTATGCGTACACGACGGGCATTGAACTGCACGGCATCGTCGATGTAATATGTCACCGCCTGCACGGCTTCATCCACACGCATGCCGCGCACGTCTATTTCCTGCTTGAAGTTGAGCTGGCGGGCACGCGATGCGTCGGTGGTGGCCGATGATACGAAGTTCACTTTACCTGAAGCGCCGCTTTTGGCTTGTCCGGCAGTGGGCACAAGTCGCGACATAGCAACGGTAGTTTTGAGATTCCCGAAAGTTACGGTAGCGTTTTTACCCGAAATGGCTTTGACTGTACCTACGGTAGTCTGTCCTTCGAGTTTAACGTTGGACCCTACGGTAATCTCCACCGGTTTTGCGTCGGCCTGTGGCCGCGGCTGCTTTTTGCGCTTCGGAGCCTTGCGCAGCAGCGGATGAGCCGAGGCGTCGGTCTCGGTGTCGGACGCATCTATGCCACGGCGCTCGTCGCGCAATCGTCTACGTGCTTCCTGCGTCTCCTCTTTCTCCGCCTGAGCTTTCCGGATTTCACTGATAGTGCGTTCTACCGCGGCATTTGACCCGTCGATGATGCGACGTGCTTCGCGGCGTGCATCCTCGATTATTTCTTTGCGCTGTGTGCGCAGCGTGTCGGCATCGGCGGTGTATCGCTCCAGCAACTGGTCAAGCTTGTGCTCTTTCTGCTTGATGCTCAGTCGCTTGTTTTCCCAATATCGCTTGTCGCGGGTAATGTCGAGCAGATAGTTGTCGAGATTTACATAATCGGAGCCTACTATCTCTTTAGCCTCATCGATGATGGCCGGAGGCAATCCTGTCTTTCGTGCGATTTCGAGGGCGAAAGAGCTGCCCGGCGTTCCGATCGACAGCTTGAAAAGCGGCTGCATCAGGTGTCGGTCGTAGAGCATGGAGCCGTTGACGAGTCCGGGTGTCTCATCGGCGAAATGCTTAAGATTCTGATAGTGAGTCGTAATGACACCCCACATTTTTAAATCATTGAACCGATGTAGTATGGCTTGAGCTATCGCTCCACCTATCTGAGGTTCGGTACCTCCGCCGAATTCGTCGATGAGCACCAGCGATGTATCGCGTCCGCGGTTGATCATCAGCTTCATGTTGCGCAGGTGGGAGCTGTAGGTACTCAGGTCATCCTCGATCGACTGGTCATCGCCTATATCCACAAGAATGTCGTCAAACAGTCCAACGTGGGAATTTTCATACAAAGTAGGCAGCACACCGCATTGCGCCATGTATTGCAGTGTGCCCACCGTCTTGAGGCATACTGACTTACCGCCTGCATTAGGTCCGGAGATGATGAGGATTCGGCGCTCGGGTGAAAGAGTGATGTCGATAGGCACTATTTCTTTGCCCTGCTTGCGGAGCGAACGCTCGAGTACCGGATGGCACGCGTGATACCACTCGAGCTCAGGTTTTGAAGACAGATGGGGCAGATGGCCCTGCGACTCGCGGGCGAATACACCCTTTGCCCGGATAAAGTCGAGCTCGTACAGAATATCGGCCGACAGCAGCAACTCGTCGGCATGAGGGCGGATCTCATCGGTCACAGCAGTAAGGATACGGGTAATCTCGCGGCGCTCCTCGATCTGGAGCTCACGGGTGAGATTGTTGACCTCGACCACCTCAGCCGGTTCGATAAACACGGTCTTACCCGATGCTGATTCATCGTGGACTATACCCGGAATCTTTCGCTTGTTCATCGGTGATACGGGAATCACCAGTCGGCCGTCGCGTATACCCGGTGAGGTATCGGCATCAAGCAGCCCCTGACTGATAGCCTGCGCCATTACGCGCCGCATTATGGAGTTGACACGTCCTGACATCGACCGCAGTTGCGAGCGTATATCGGCGAGGGCGGGGGAGGCATTGTCCTTGACATTGCCGTTTTGGTCGACTACTCTGTCGATGAGAGCGGCCACCGCCGGGCACGGATCGAGAGGTGCGGCTATGTCGGCCAGCACGGGATAAAGCGGCCTTCCTTCATCGGCAGCGGTCTTGCTGAAAAAATCGGTCACGGCACGGGTGCAGCGGAGCACCTTGCGCACCTTTACAAGCTCGGCTACCGACAGGAAATGCCCCACTACTTTCGCCGCGCGAAGCTCGGCATCGATATCGGCGATTTCATCGAGGGGTACGGTTTCCGAAGCTTCGAGCGACGCGCGCATCTCGTCGGTTGCGCGCAGTGCCGAGGCCACGGCTGCGGGATCGGTCATGAAAGCCATATCATCGCAGCAACGGCGCCCGCCTTCGCAGTGACACCGTTGCCGTATGATCGACCTTACACCGTCGAACCCTATTTTAGATTCAAATCTTTCGGGGTAAGTCATTAAATATTAAATGGTTTTATCTTAGAAAAGATAAGCCGCAGTGACGGTCCAGTAGCGGTTTTTGCCGGGAACGGGGTCACCAACGTATCCGCCGTTACCTGTAAGTTTGAGAGCCTTTGACAGACCCAGACCATAGCTTGCGCCTATCTGCACTTTGTTGAAGAGCTGGAGGCCGAGACCGAAGTTCCATGCCCAGTCAGCTTTCTTATTGGTGAAATCCTTGTAGGCGCTCTTCGAGCAGAGGAAAGCGACCGAAGGACCGGTGGTGATAAAGGGAGCCACAACCTTGCCTACGCCGGGCAGACCGATGTTCCAACGGAGATTGAGGGGAATCTCGATGTAGTCACGGTTAGATTTCTCGATTTCGTTGTTAAGCATGAATTTGGCGTTGCGGCGCACGTAGAGAGCCGAGAGGTCAGCACCTACACCGATGACGGGCACAGTGAACTGAGCGGTAACACCACCGAGGAAACCCGCCTGATTGTCGGAGTTAAATGATTCCTTTACGTCGCTGAACTTGATAGAGTTGATGGCGACACCGGCTTTGATACCGAAGCGGAACTGAGCTTGGGCTGCTGATGCAGTGCCGAGCATGAGCACGAGCACAAGGAGGAAGGATTTGATAGATTTCATAATTGTTTATCGATTAAGTGATTATATATTTGAAACGGAGTTTATGAGTTGGCGCGCTCGAGCACCTTCGATTCTTCGGCTGCCGCGTCAATAGATGCGATGGCGGTAAGATTGATAATGTCGCGCACGTCGGCATCGATGTTGATGAAGTGGATAGGCTTGTTCAGACCCATCTGAATCGGGCCGATCGACTCGCCGAGTCCCATTTCAAGCATCATGCGGTAAGCCGCGTTGGCAGCCGATAGATTGGGGAATATGAGCGTATTGACGTCGCGCCCGTTGAGTCGGGTGAAAGGATATATCTCGTCGCGTTGCTTGCGGTTGAGCGCGTAGTTGATCTGCATTTCACCGTCGATGGCGAGGGTGGGATACATCTCCTGCATTTTCTCGACTACATTATGCACATGCGAACTTTCGGCTGCCTTGTTGGATCCGAAATTGGAGTAAGATACCATGGCCATTACAGGAGTCTGCGCGAAGAATTCCACTGCATCCTTGGCCAGACGGGTTATATCCATCAAGGCATCCTCGTCGGCATCGCCGTTGACCATTGTGTCGGCCATGAAGAATGTGCCTCGCTTCGTCTCGAGCACGTGCATGGTGGCGAAATGGTTGTAGCCCTTGCGTATGCCCACCACTTCACGAGCTATCTCGCCCACATGGCTGCTTGCCGAGCGGGTACCTGTGATAACGGCATCGGCCTGACCTGTCTCCACCATCATCATTGCGAAGTAGTTGCGGTCAAACATCTTTTCGAGTGCTTCGGGGTATGTGAGACCGTCGCGGCGACGCTTTTCTGAAAGCTGCTTCGCAAACAGGTCGCGGCGCACTGCCTCGCGGTCGTGGCGCGGATTGATGATTTCAATTCCGGTGATGTCTATGCCCAGACGCTGAGCGCGCTTGGCTATCATTTCCTCGTTGCCCAGAAGAACGGGGATCGCGAGACCGTCGCCCGCCACGATTGAAGCCGCGCGAAGCATATTGTCGGTATTGGCTTCAGCAAATACCACACGCTTGGGATTGGAGCGGGCCTCGTCGTTGAGACGGCGCATAACCTTGCGCTCGTAGCCTTTCAGACGGCGGAGTTTCTCGTCGTAGGCCTCCCAGTTTTCGATGGGACGGCGTGCGACTCCGCTTTCCATAGCGCCGCGGGCCACAGCCGGAGCCACGCATGTGAGCAGGCGCGGGTCAAGAGCAGTGGGCAGGATATAGTCGCGGCCGAAATGAAGATTGGTCTTGCCGTAGGCGGCGTTCACCACCGGAGGCACGGGCTGTTTGGCAAGCTCGGCAATGGCGTATACAGCCTTGATCTTCATTGTTTCGTTTATCTCGGTGGCGCCGCAGTCGAGCGCTCCGCGGAATATGTAGGGGAAACCGAGCACATTGTTTATCTGGTTGGGATAATCGCTGCGTCCCGTGGCCACGATGATGTCGGGGCGGGCGGCGATGGCATCCTCATAGCTGATTTCGGGATCGGGGTTGGCGAGGGCGAACACGATGGGCTTGGGTGCCATAGTCTTCACCATCTCGGGAGTGAGCACATCCTTTACCGACAGGCCGAGGAATACATCGGCATCCTTGATGGCTTCGGCAAGAGTGGAGATGTCACGGTCGGTGGCAAACTGTGCTTTCTGCGGGGTGAGACGGTCACGTTTCTTGGTGATAACACCCTTGCTGTCACACATCACCACATTCTCGGGGCGCACTCCGAGCGCAATGTACAGACGAGTGCACGAAACGGCTGCCGCTCCGGCACCGTTTACCACGAGTTTTATATCGTGAATATCCTTGCCCTGAATCTCAAGGGCGTTGAGGAGGCCGGCCGCTGAAATTATCGATGTGCCGTGCTGGTCGTCGTGCATCACGGGTATATCACATTCGGCCTTCAGGCGTGTCTCTATTTCAAAACACTCGGGAGCCTTGATGTCCTCAAGATTGATGCCGCCGAAAGTAGGGGTGAGCGATTTTACAATCTCGATGAATTTATCGGGGTCTTTCTCGTTGATTTCTATATCGAAACAGTCGAGACCTGCGAATATCTTGAAAAGGAGCGCCTTACCTTCCATCACGGGCTTTCCGGCGAGAGGACCTATGTCGCCGAGACCGAGCACTGCAGTGCCGTTGGAAATCACGGCTACAAGGTTGCCTTTGTCGGTGTATTCATATGCGTCGTAGGGATCTTTCTGTATCTCAAGACAGGGATAGGCCACGCCGGGAGAATAGGCGAGCGAAAGATCGTTTTGGGTAGAATAAGGTTTGGTAGGTATTACTTCTATTTTTCCGGGACGCGGATACTTGTGGTAGTCCAGCGCCATCTTTTTAGTTACAATAGCCATTATAGTTAATTGTGAAATTATTATCGCAAAGGTAAGAATTTTTTTGAGGAATTACCGTGTATGTGCCGATTTTTTCGTTAATTCATCCGGCCGCGATGTGACGTGAGGCGAGGATGTAGGAAATATTGGTATATTTTACAAATATTTAATAGCTTGCGAGGCGAGTATTTAATTAATTTTACCGTCGCCTTTACGGCATCATCGCCCATGAAATCGCTCACGTTAATACTGACTTTGTTTCTTATTCTTCCGGCTTCCTACGCCGCCGGACAGGTAGTGGTCGATGCCTCGACGCGCCGGCCGCTGCCGGGCGCCTCGGTGTTTGATGCGCGTGGGCGTCTCGTAGGGGTGGCCGACGGAAATGGTTGCCTTCCGCATATAGTGAGCGGGCGCATGCCCCTTACGCTCAGGTGTCTCGGCTACAGCGAGAAAACTGTTGCCGGTGAGGGTGTCGATACGGTATTCATGTCGGCTACGTCCACGGCGCTCCCTGAAGTGATTGTGGAATCGCCGCGGCTTAAGGTGCTCCATGTGCTTGGCTACGTGAGGGAATATTCCACGCTCAGCACCATGACCGATACCGTTTTTCTCTTCCGCGAGAAAATGGTGGATTTCATGCTTACGCCCGACAGATCCATGAAATTCAAGGGCTGGAAAAAACCGAGGGTACTGAAGAGCGAGTCATATTATCGATTTACCGACCGTCAGGGTCTCGACAGTGTGAGTAACCGGAGCGGTCATCATTTTTCATGGTCTGACTGGGTAGGCATAGTGCCTTCCCCTCACATGCCTGAAGCTATAAAATATGTGGAATGCGGCTCTGATACCCTGCGTGGAAAGTATAGCGCGGCGGAGTTGTGGCATCGTGACAACAGCCGGGTGACTGTCGACGTGGATGTGCTCGCCGATGCGGCTTGCCGCAGATGGGTTCCCGAATTTGCGGGTTTCTTCAATGATAATCTCGATTTTCAGAAATTCAAGGTCAAGATCGATTACCGGAATGTGACCGGCGATGAGATAACGGTGAGAGATCTGGCCGGGTATTCGTTTACTATCGAGTCGGAAGGTCGCGGGCGCGATATGTTTATGTTCAACCGCAAGAACGAGCGTATATCGGTCACCACGTATGCCGAAGTATATGTGGTGGATCGCGAATTTATCTCCGTAAAGGAAGCGCGTAAATGGAAAGACCTGAAATTCGATACCGATGCGCTCGTGATTGTCCCCTCGCCCGAAGCACCACCGCTGCAGCCGTTTATAACCGAACTGATTGCCCGTGTGGAAGGTATCGACCACACCGGAGTGCGTCTTGACTTTAACCCCGACGAGCGGCTTGCAGGGGGGCCGCCTGCGGTGGAGAACATAGGCACGAGAATACTCAACGTGCTTAAAGTAGCGACCGGTATTTCACAGATACGCGGAAAGCGAAATTTCGAGCGCCGCTGGCGTCAGTTTGCCGAGCAGTGCCGGGAGCGCAACCATGTGGTAAAATTAACGCCCAAGCAGCCGCTTGAGAGCGGCGACGAATCCGCGCAAGGGAGCGAAGCGGAAGGCCAGCATGTGGAGGCGGACGGAGAAGGGCAGCCGTAGATTCCATCTGCCAAGTGTGTCGCTTACGAGCGTCATTGCCGCTTCATTGCCTGAATTGAATGCCATGCCTGCTATATAGCGTGACTTTGCATCGAAATTTTCCTTCAGCGTCTGCTGCGGCACCTTGTAATATTCGGCAAGCTGTCGGGTGCATTCGAGCGAGCGTGCATAAAAATTCACCATTTTGGCAGGTGATGCGGAATTTGATACAGATTCCTGTCGTTGTTCATATACCAGAGTGGGGACGGGGTAATGAAGCGCAGCCCCCTGCGAGGCGAGAGCCGCTATCACCGGAACATCCTCGATGCCAAACTGACGGTTTCTCACTATATCAGATCTCTCACGCAGTATTTTCATCACTGCATCACGACGATAGACTGCCGAGGAAAGCACGTAGGGCAGGGCATTGACACTGTTAAGTACAGCCGAAAGTACATCTTTACCCTCTGCCCGGAGTGTTTCGGGCAGGCAGAATGGCCTCTTGCCTGTGTCGGATGAAAATTCTTCAGTGCCGTCGGGCCATCTTACTATCGTGTCGGAGTACGCTACGGTTGCATCGGGATTATTTTCAAGCATTCCGGTCATGGATGCGAGTTTGTCAGGATCACACCAGTGATCGTCGCCTGCGCAGTCGGCTATATATTTTCCCCGCGCGGTCTCAAGGCAATCGAAGTAGTTGTCGACAAGTCCTTTGTTGGGAGCCTCCGGCATAAGCCTTATTATATCGGGATAACGTACGGCATAGCCGAGACATATCTGCCGTGTGCGGTCGGTGGAAGCATCGTCGCCTATTATTATCTCGTAGGGTATGCCGCCTTTCTGCTCCAGCACGCTGTCGATGGCGCAGGCTATGGTATCTTCCTGATTGTAAGTGATTATCAGTACTGATACGAGAGGGCTTTCACTGTTCATGGCTGAGAAAATTTGCTGCGACATCGAGCGCTACAGCATCGTCATCGTTTGAAGCGATCTTTCTTGCGGCGGCTGTCATTACTGGCGGCTTGGCGTTGGCAACCGCTACGGGGTCGGTGGCAACGCTCATCATGGAAATATCATTGAGATTATCGCCGTAAACCGTAATCTCGTCAGCTCCGGTCATGGCTGCAAGCCGCTCCACCGCGGCTGCTTTTGAAACCCCGGCAGCGAACACTTCTATATAATATAGCGTCGAGACATTGTCCTCGTAAAAGGATACCGAGTATCTGTCAGGATCAAGATTACCTGCAATGTGGCTCAACAGTTCGTTATCGCCCATCCCGAAAATCAGTATCACACCCTCGGCCTGTTCAACCTGAAGCAGAGATGAATCAAGATGGAATTCTTTCAGTTTAAGTCCCGAGCGGGCGTCGACAAACGCCTGTTCCTCCCGTGTTAACGGCCCGTGATGATATACATCGAGCATGTTACCGTTGATACAATACATGAACGGCTCCAAACCGGCTTCACGGAATATTGCGACAGCTTTTCTCGACAGTTCGTCATCGATTAACCGCTCCCCGACGTAGCGCGAGGTTCGGTGATCCCACATGGCGGCGCCGGTCATCACTATCGCGGGCAAACTCAGGTCTATATCTTTCAGAAGTATCTCCACGGTAGCGGGAGTGCGTGCGGTGGCTACGGTAAACAGCGCTCCGCGGCCTATCGCCTCGTTGATGAGGCTTGCAGAGCGTTTGCTCACTTGTGTAGAGCTGTCGAGGAGTGTTCCGTCGAGATCCGATATATATAGATGTGCCATTATCGTTGAGTAGTGGTTTGACCCGTTGAGTTACAAATTTACTAAAAATTCCGTTAACACATGCCGAAAAACACTAATCTGTCAAAAATTGAGATTAAACGTTTAGAAAATGGGGCTAAAATGAAAATTTTACCATTAAAAAATGTTAAATCATCGACCGGGATGATACATTTTTCCAAAAATCGTCTTACCTTTGCATGTGTGTTTTTCATAGTATTAGATTAAGATAAAGGTTTAAAAAGAGAAAAGAGTTGTCGTGAGACAACTCTTTTTTTGTCGTGCGGCTTGAAATCAGGCAGAAAATACTTAAATTTGCAGAAGAGAAAGACGAAATTTTTTCATGAAAGGAATCGTATTGGCCGGAGGATCCGGTACACGCTTATATCCCATCACCAAAGGTGTGTCAAAGCAACTTCTGCCTGTATTTGACAAACCTATGGTATATTATCCTATTTCCACGCTCATGATGGCCGGAATCAGGGATATACTTATAATATCCACTCCCGACGACCTGCCCGGTTTCAAGCGCCTGCTTGGCGACGGAAGTGATTTCGGTATAAGGTTCAGCTATGCCGAGCAGCCTTCGCCCGACGGACTGGCTCAGGCTTTTATCATAGGCCGTGACTTTATAGGTGATGACTCGGTATGTCTGGTGCTCGGCGACAACATATTTCACGGAGCCGGTTTCACCGAATTGCTGCACCATGCGGTAGACCGTGTCACCCACGAGGGTAAGGCAAGCGTGTTCGGCTACTGGGTCAATGATCCGGAACGTTACGGTGTGGCTGAATTCGATAAAGACGGCAAGTGCCTTTCGATAGAGGAGAAGCCCGCCCATCCTAAAAGTCATTATGCCGTGGTAGGGCTCTATTTCTATCCCAATAAGGTGGTGGATATCGCCACGGGTATCAAGCCGTCGGCGCGTGGAGAACTTGAGATTACGTCGGTGAATCAGGCTTTCTTATCCGAGGGAATGCTTTCGGTTGAGACCCTTCCCCGCGGATTCGCTTGGCTCGATACCGGTACTCATGATTCTCTTGCCGAGGCCTCGATATATGTGGAAGTGCTCGAGAAGCGACAGGGACTGAAGATAGCATGCCTTGAGGGAATTGCATATCGCAATGGTTGGATCTCACGCGAGAAACTCGAGGATCTTGCCCGCCCGATGCTTAAAAATCAATACGGACAGTATCTTATTAAAGTGATCGACGAGGTGGAACGGTTCGGTAAATTCTGACAGGCATGGAAGTAATCTCTACGGAAATAGAAGGTGTAAAGATATTGAGACCGAAAATTTGGTCTGACTCGAGAGGATACTTTTTTGAAAGTTTCCGCGAAAGTGAGTTTCATGAGAAAGTCGCTCCGGTAAAGTTCGTTCAGGAAAATGAGTCGCGCAGTTCACGCGGAGTGATGCGCGGACTTCATTTCCAGAAGCCCCCTTTTGCTCAGGCAAAACTTGTGAGATGTGTGGAGGGGGCGGTGATCGATTTTGCCGTAGATATAAGGAAAGGTTCTCCTACCTTCGGAAAGTGTGTCATGGCGGAGCTAACGGCTGAGAATCATCAGCAGTTTTTCATCCCGCGCGGGTTTGCCCACGGGTTTGCGGTGATGAGCGACAGTGCGGTATTCCAGTATAAATGCGATGAGTATTATCACCCCGAGGCTGAGGGCGGCATATCTTTGCTGGCTCCTCCCGACGGACTTGTGCTGCCGATCGATCCGGCCGATGCTGTGATGAGTGGCAAAGATTTGGCACTGCCTGCATTCGCCGATTTCGTTTCACCCTTTATATACGGAAATATATGAATATCCTTGTCACCGGAGCCTGCGGACAGCTTGGTCGCAGTATACGCGATCGCGTGGCGGATGGTGTAAGAGATAACTATATCTTTACAGATATAGCCGAGCTCGATATTACATCGCCCGAGCAGGTGGAGCGGGTAGTGAATGATAATGCCATTGACATGGTGATAAACTGCGCGGCCTACACCGATGTGGAAAAGGCTGAGGGCGATGCATCGAAAGCTATGCTCCTCAACGCAACAGCTCCGGGTTATCTGGCATCGGCTGTGAAATCACGCGGGGGATGGATGATCCATGTATCCACCGATTATGTTTTCGGAGGGAATACCGGTAACACTCCCCGAGGTGAGGCCGAACCGGTAAATCCTTCGGGTGTTTACGGTGCCACAAAGCTTGCCGGCGAGGTGGCCGTGGCGCAATCGGGGGTGAAGGCTATAGTGGTCAGGACTTCGTGGCTGTATTCGGAGTACGGACGCAATTTCGTCAAGACCATGCTTAAACTCACCGCCGAGCGGCCGTCGATTGACGTGGTGTTCGATCAGGCCGGTACGCCTACCTATGCCCGTGATCTTGCCGATACGATAGTGGGTATTATCGACGGCCGGCTTTTTGAAGGGAATGAAGGAATATACCACTATTCCGACGAGGGGGTTACTTCGTGGTATGATTTCGCATGTGCCATAGCCGCCTTTGCCGGGCATGATAATTGCGACATCAGGCCTTGTCATAGCGATGAGTTTCCGTCGAAAGTGGCGCGTCCGGCTTATTCGGTGCTCGACAAGTCAAAAATCAAGAAAGTGTTCGGTATACGTATCCCTCACTGGGCGGCCTCGCTTGCCGTGTGTGTTGAAAAATTGAAAAACGTATGAAAAGAAATATTCTCATCACCGGCGGTGCCGGATTCATTGGCAGCCATCTGGTACGCCTGATGGTGAACCGCTATCCCGATTACCATATCGTAAATCTCGACTTGCTCACCTATGCCGGAAATCTGGCAAATCTCAAGGACGTGGAGTTTAAGCCTAACTACACATTCGTGAAAGCCGATATAGTCGATCTCGATGCCATGCGTAAGGTTATGAAGGAGTACAGGATCGACGGTGTGATTCATCTTGCCGCCGAAAGCCATGTAGATCGATCTATCAAGGATCCTTTTACCTTCGCGCGCACCAATGTGATGGGAACGCTTTCGCTGCTTCAGGCTGCACGCGAATATTGGGAGTCGCTTCCCGAGCGGTATGAAGGAAAACGATTCTACCATGTATCGACCGACGAGGTGTACGGCGCTCTTGAATTATCACACCCTGAGGGCATCGGGTCAGCTGCTACCACTAAGGCCTCGGCTCACGGACACACGGCCTATGGTACGGAGTTTTTCACTGAGACTACCAAATATGACCCGCACTCTCCTTACTCGGCATCAAAAGCATCATCCGATCACTTTGTAAGAGCTTACCATGATACATATGGCATGCCCACGGTAGTGACAAATTGCTCGAATAATTACGGCCCTTATCAGTTCCCCGAGAAGTTGATACCGCTTTTTATCAACAATATCCGTCACCGCCGCGAATTGCCCGTGTATGGCAAGGGCGAAAACGTGCGCGACTGGCTTTACGTAGAAGACCACGCCCGTGCCATCGACCTTATTTTCCATGAAGGCAGGGTAGGCGAGACATATAACATAGGCGGATTCAACGAGTGGAAAAACATCGATCTCATCAAGGTGATAATATCTACAGTCGACAGGCTGCTGGGTAATCCCGAGGGTTATTCTCTTCCGCTGATCAAGTACGTCACCGATCGTCCGGGGCACGACAGCCGTTATGCCATTGATTCACGCAAACTCCACGAGGAACTCGGTTGGGAGCCGTCGCTGCAATTCGAGGAAGGTATAGAAAAAACCGTCCGCTGGTATCTCGACAATCAGGACTGGATCGACAACATCACCTCAGGGGCTTACGAGAAATACTATGAGGAAATGTATGCCGGACGATAAGGCATCACCTTCGGTATATCGCAAGCAAGTAGCCTATACCCCGTTGATTAATAAGCGATAGGGACTTATCGTGCCTGAGATAATTACGTAATTTGTGGATGAAACCATGAAGCGAGTTGCGGCTGAAGGGATCGTCACGTTGCCATATCAACTGCATAAGTGAGCCTGCATCGACTGTCAGCCCTATGTTCATTGCAAACTTCTCAAGCAGTTTGGCTTCGATCATCGATAACTTTATCGGTTCCCGATCAAGGTATGTGAGAGTCTGATTCGTCATATCGAGTCGATAATCGCCGATATCGAAAACGGTATCACCCTGATTTATTTTTCTCCTCAACAGAGCCTTGATTCTCACGATCAGTTCAAGCATCTTGAACGGTTTAGTGAGGTAGTCGTTACCGCCGAGTTCAAACCCTTCCACTATATCATCAATTCCTGACTTGGCTGTAAGAAATAATATTGGAACATTGGGATTCAGCTGCCTGATTTTCCTGCTCATTTCAAATCCGTCCATCCGTGGCATCATCACATCGGTTACAATAATGTCCGCACCTGTTTTGGCAAACTTGTGCAAACCTTCCTCGCCATTTACGGCTGTGAAGACTTCAAAGTCGTCTCTGGCGAGGGTCTCGGTAAGTATCATTGCCAGAGTGGCATCATCTTCCACTAATAATACCCGATTATTCATTGCGATTGAATTTAATAGTAAATTTACTTCCGTAACCCGTTCGGCTCTCTACACTGATGTCCCAGCCATGACGGTCAACTATCGATTTTACGTAATACAGACCTATTCCATAACCTCTTACATCACTGCAATTACCACGGGGTACACGATAAAACTTATTGAAAATATATTTCAGTGAATCCGTCGGTATACCGGCACCGTTGTCGCTCACGGATATGCCCCGGCAATCGGCGGAAATTATTATATCAACGGTTTCCCCTGAATATTTGATACTGTTGTCGATCATATTACTGATAATATTGGAGAAATGAGTTGGATCTGCCTGTATTTCTGTAGCTTCGTCACATTGAAGCGTGATACTGCATTTCTTTTCAGTTCTAAGTTTCTGCATCTCGATTATGGAGTTTAGAAGCGGTTTCAGTTGAATGGTCATCTTCTTCATTACCATATGTTTTTTCCGCTCCATGCTCATCGCAAGAATGTTTTCCACAAGACCTGACAGTTTGGAAAGTTGCTCAAGCGATGCTGATAGATATTTTTTGGTGCGTTCCACGTCGGCGGTGTCAGGAAATTGAAGCAGGGCATCGTTAGCGGCATATGCTATTGCAATGGGAGTTTTGAGTTCATGAGTCATATTGTTGGTGAAATCTTCTTTCATCTCCTCAATGGTGCGAAGCCGGTTAATTACATATAGCAAATACCAAAACCCCGTCGTCAAGACAATCGCAATCAAAACCGATGTGACTATTACGCCGCTCATTTCATTAAGTATGTGACCTGTGAGAGGGGAAATATAGGCGTAGTAGGTGAGATCATCATTTATACTGTATTCTATTTCCCATAGATCAGGTGAGTATTCAAATGTATCACCCGGTCCGGTGATGTGAACGAATTCCGGATTGTAGCCCGAGAAAATCAGGTCACGGCGAAATGCTTCCTCCAACTTTGATATATCGACATTTCCGGCTTCTGCTCCGAAATTTTCGTGAAGATAATTGTTGATAACGGCGAGAATCTGTTCATCGGGTCGATGGAATCCTTGTGAATAGTTTCCCGCAAGCAGATCATCGGTATTCATGGCCGAGCCGACGTCGGATTTCTGCAGCCCTACATTTATCCATACCACATCATCGTCATTACCATATCCGGCTTTGATGATACGGTCAACCAATTCTATTTGATCGGCACGGCTGAGGCTTTGTTTTATGTCGTTGATGTACCGCTCCTTGATCGAGTCGTAAAGCTTCACCATAAATATTACATTTGCCACAAACAGCAGTGTAATTATGATGCGCATTGAAGTGAGGATAAATCTAAAGTGTTTCATATCAATACAAAATTAATAATTTGAATCAATTATTGATGCTGTCCACATATAGTATTAAGACTAAATAAGACATGAAAAGGGCAGATTAAGACGGTTCGGGATATTTTTGCGACATGAAACATTTATTATTACCAATTTCATTTATTCTGCCGGCACTGCAAATTCAAGCTCACGATACTGATTCAGTGGCGGCCACAAATCTCGGCGAGATAATAGTAACGGCCGAGTCTCAACGCATAAGCGCAAGTAAGGCAATATATATTCCTTCGCCGAATCAGAAGGCGACTGCGTCGGGAGGTATATCCTTACTGTCGCAGATGAACATTCCTCAGCTGAGCGTGAATGCGATTGCTGAAACCGTCAAGACTGCCGATAATCAGGCGGCAAGTCTTTTTATCAATTATTTCCCGGCCACCGATGAAGATGTAAGAGGCCTGAATCCTGCTGACGTAAAGAGAATAGAGTATCTTGATTTTCCTGTTGATCCAAGATTTCAGCATGCTCAACATGTAGTAAATTTCGTGACTCACAATTATTCCACAGGAGGATATACAAAGCTATATGGTAAGGAACGTTTCATGACCCGAAGCGGAGAGGCGTCGGTGTATTCCAAGTTTGTATATAAGAAGATGGAATACGATCTTATTATTTCGGGCGATTATGATTATTGTCCTCATAAAGGTTCGGCATCAGATGAGAAATATCATTTCGGGGCGGGTGACATCATTCGCGAGAGTACCGTTGAGGCCTCGTCTTATCGCCGGCGAGGAGCATACTCCGCATTCAGAGCGTCGTGGAACAAAAGTGAACAACTTTCACTGAAGAATACGATTTCATTCAGTAAAACCGTTAATCCGGAAAATCACAATTCAGGCTCCGTGGAATTTTCAGCACTTTTTCCACCTTCGGCATATTACTCCGGGTCGACCGGCAATAGTGCTGACCTTGAATGGGATTGCGAATTATATGCCGCTTTAGGTCGCGGATGGTCGCTCTCGGGAAATTTACAGTCAGAACTGATACGTAATAAAGTCGCGTCGACATATGAAACCGATGATAATTATATTGAAAATAACGCGGTAGAAAGTTCCGGCCGGTTCAAAGGTGCTGTGCAGGTCAATAAATCTTTATCTGACAAGGCAACTGTGTTTTCAAGTATAACCGGGGGTGCCGACCGGAAGATAATAGATTATACCGGTACAAGCTATGCCTCAAATAGATTCCGGCAAGCATTTATGGGTGCGACTCTTGGAGTATCTTTGAATTTCAATAAGCTGTCGGGATCAGTTGACGGTGGGTTTGCTCTCGAATCCAATAATATCAACGGGTATGTGATGCGCGACCGTTACCCGTTCACCCATATAAGTCTGCAATACTCTCCTGACCGGAAACACATGGCAGGTATCTGGTTTCAGTATGCTACATTTTCGCCTGATGCCTCGATGAAAAATCCCAATGTAATTCAGCAGTCGGAACTTATGTATGTGTCCGGAAATAAGGATCTGAAATGCTCACGCCACACGTCGGCCAATGTCAGTTATACGTGGCTGCATAGCAATAAATGGCAGATGATGGCCTATGGTACTATGTTTTGTGTCGCTTTACGTCAGATTCCTGTTTACTCGCCCGACGAATCTGACGGAATGATGTTGAAGAAATATGAGAATGACGGTAATTATTATCACGGTCAGATAGGTGGGCGCGTTACGGGTAAATTTCTTGACGGGCGGCTGGCGTTCTCAGTGTCGCCGAGAATTCTGCTTTATAAAACTACGGGTAGCTACTATATGCATCATTTCCCGATTGCAGCGAGTTTAAATATTGATTATTACCTGAAAAAATTCTTTTTTAATGTCTACTGGGAGTCAGCGACGAGTTATGTTGACGGAGAAGATGCTTACAAGCGAAGTATGCCGGCAGGATATTCATTCAGCGCAGGCTGGGCTTCATGCGGATGGAATCTGCAACTTTCAATCATTAACCCGTTTCAATCATCATGGAGGGTTAGTAAGGATGCATTATCTACACGATGGTATGAAAGCAATATTACACAGTACGGGTCATATTATCACCGGCGCATCGCTTTTTCTGTTTCATATACTATCAACTATGGCAGGCGGGTCAATCAATCAGGTGAAATGAACGGTGATAAAAAAATCTCCTCAGCGATACTCAAATGAGCCTGTGCCAAAATAGACGTTTTTAAATAAAGGTACAATCGTCGGCATGAAGCTGATGGACCCGGGTAAATGAAAATTATCCAATAGGCGCCCGATAGGCCGCCGAATATAATGGGAATCAACTAGTTATTCAATCAGCGGCCTTGCGGGCGCCTATGCTTAAGTATCAGATAACCGGCGACGCCTTCGCTGAGCTACGGCGGCGCCGGTTACG
>JAIDUB010000117.1 GCA_029060405.1 Duncaniella sp.
GGCCTTGCGGACGCCTATGCTTAAGTATCAGATAACCGGCGACGCCTTCGCTGAGCTACGGCGGCGCCGGTTACGAATAATTCAGCGCCCACGGGCGCTATTTGATTTTTGATACAGCCTCAAGATATGAGGTTGCGGGGGTGAGGTTATTCTTCAGCATCGTCGTCGTCGAGCGCGAAGTATTCGCTGTCGTCAAATTCCATGTCGTCGTCGAAGTCTTCCTCGAGTTCCTCGATGTCGGCGTCGGTCACGGGGGCGTTCTCGAACACGAATTCATCTTCTTCGCGTACACGGTGGTGTCCGTCGAGCGGGCGGTGGGTGATCGGATTGACCTCTATACGGTTGCGCTCGTCGGTAATCTCACCCCAGAGTATGTCTTTGAGCTTGTCGATTCCCATGCCGGTAACGGCCGAGATGAATACGGTGGGGACACCTTCGGGCAGATGGTGCTTCATTTCCTCCATGAGCTCGTCATCGAGCATGTCGCTCTTAGATATGGCCAGCACGCGGGGCTTGTCGGCAAGCTGGGGATTGAATTTCTCAAGCTCGGCGGCGAGTATGTCGTATTGCGCCTGTATATCGTCGGCGTCGGCGGGTACCATAAACAGCAGCACGGCGTTGCGCTCTATGTGGCGCAGGAATCGGAGTCCGAGTCCCTTGCCCTCGCTGGCGCCCTCGATTATGCCGGGGATGTCGGCCATGACGAAGGAGCGGTTGTCGCGGTATGACACGATGCCGAGCTGGGGTTCCATGGTGGTGAACGGATAGTCGGCTATCTTGGGGCGCGCAGCCGATATGGCCGAGAGCAGGGTGGATTTACCTGCGTTGGGGAATCCTACCAGACCTACGTCGGCAAGCAGTTTCAGCTCGAGGATGATGCTCTTTTCTATGGCGGGTTCGCCCGGCTGGGCATAGCGGGGAGTGCGGTTGGTGGCGCTCTTGAAGTGCCAGTTGCCCAGCCCGCCGCGTCCGCCGCGCAGCAGCTTTATTTCCTGCCCGTCGTCGGTCACTTCGGTAAGATATTCGCCCGTATCGGCATCAAATACCACGGTGCCGCAGGGTACTTCTACCACCACGTCCTCGCCGTCCTTGCCGAACGAGCGTCCGGCCGAACCGCTCTGTCCGTTGCCGGCAAATATGTGGCGTCGGTATTTGAGCGGCAGCAGAGTCCACATGTGGCTGTTGCCGCGGAGTATGATGTGGCCGCCACGGCCACCGTCGCCGCCGTCGGGACCTCCTTTGGGAACGTATTTCGCACGATGGAAGTGGCGCGAGCCGGCGCCGCCCTTGCCCGAGCGGCAGAGTATCTTAACGTAGTCTATGAAATTGCTGTCAGCCATAGTGAATGGATTTTTAGAATTGATGTATAAATACAACCGCGCGGGAGGCCGATTCGTTCACCGCCCGGATGAAGTTTCATTCCGACAGGTCGCGGTGGTGGGCCATGAGCTCACATGCGTGGGCGTAGTCGGTGTGGGAGCCTATGTCGATCCAAGTACCCGAGATGGGGAAGTAGCTCACCTTGCGCCCGGCGGCTATGGCATCGGTGATGAAATCGGTGGCATCGGTGCGGCAGTCGGGTTTCAGGGTGGCAAGCATGGAGTCGGAGATGAGATATATTCCGGCATTGGCGTAGTAGGCATACGACGGTTTCTCCTCCAGCGCCGTCACGCGGCCGTTTTCGGTGGCGAGTATGGCGTAGGGCACTGATACGTTGTAGGGTATGGCTGCTACCGTGATGTCGGCTCCCGAGCCGGTATGGTGCAGGTACAGGTCCTCGTAGGAGATGGTGGTGAGCAGGTCGGAGTTCATCACCAGCGTCGCGCCGAGGTGGCCGTGGGGTACGAGCGCTGCCGAGCCGAGTGTGCCCATGGGGAATGTCTCGCGCACGCATTTTACCTTCACTCCCGCCACGGGTCGAGAGAAGTGGTCTTCAAGCTGTTCGGCAAGATAGTTTACGGTCACGGTGATGTCCTTTACCCCCACGGCGGCAAGCGCCTCGATATTGTAGTCGATTATGGCTTTTCCCGCTACTTTCACCAGCGGCTTGGGGGTGGTGAGGGTGAGCGGACGCAGGCGCTCTCCCTTGCCTCCGGCCATGATGATGGCGCGCATGGGGAGCACGGTGCGGGTCACGGTGGTGTCGAGTATGTCGGTCACGTGGCGTCGGGCATCGAGCACCGGGATAAGATGCTTGCCTGAGCGGCGCATTTCCTTGAGTGCGCGCACGTCGATATCGCCGTCGCGCAGATAGCTGAAATCTCGGTGCATGGCCTCGGTGACAGGTGAGGTGAGCGGAATGCCGCGGAGCAGGGCGCGGCGTATGTCGCCGTCGGTGAGCGTGCCGGTCATCTCTCCGTCGGGCGTGGTGACGAGCAGTGTCATCTCGCTGCCCGATAGGTTATTGATGGCTTCGAGTGCCTGAAGCAGGGTGGCGTCGCTGTGTATTATGTGATTCTTCATGTCAGTGTCGTGAGGCGAGAATGTTTTCGGCTGTCTGCCAGTCGAGCATGGTATCGAGGTCAACGCTGCGCTCGGCCGGCATGGGCGAGGCCACGCGGCGGGGCATGGCGCCGAGCGGCATGGCGCGGAGCGACTGCGGATTGATTACATATACGGCGCCGTTGTATTGCCACACCTTGGGTGCGTCCTGCCGGCGTGTTATCAGCCCGTCGCCTTTCGATACATGCAGATAGCCTGTGGCGGAATCGGTCTCGAAGCAGTCGTAATAGGGATTGCATGAGGCTTCTTTCACGGTCACCACCATGTCGGTGTCGGGGCTGTACAGGTCAAGGCATGCTTCCACGTCGGCTACCGTGCGCAGCGGCGAGGTGGGTTGCAGAAGTACCACGCAGTCGTAATCTGTACCTGCCGCGTCGGCCTGATCCATAGCGTGAAGTATCACCTCGCGGCTTCCGGCGGTGTCGGTGGCGAGTTCGGCGGGGCGAAGCCACGGCACATCGGCTCCCGCGGCGCGTGCTACGGCGGCTATGGCCTCACTGTCGGTCGACACTATGACATGGGCGCGCGACGGTGCGAGTGCCAGCGCCACATCGATGGAGTAGATTATCAGAGGCACTCCGGCAAGCGGGCGGATATTCTTATGTGGTATTCCTTTGCTGCCGCCGCGAGCAGGGATGACAAAGAGTGGTTTCATGAGAGAGGTATTATATCGTAAAATTTCTTCATGCGCAGTTCCGACGGATCGGCTTCGGCTATGGCGCCGACTATGCGCGCCAGCGTGTCGGGGGCACAGTAGGGATTGGGAGCAGCGGCGGCTATCGCGCGCATTTCAGGGGATAATGCCCGTGATATGGCTGCGGCTATGGAGTGGACTGAATCGTCGGCGTGGATCACTGATTCGCTGCGCAGGCGCCCTTGCTGGCGTATGCCTATGTCAACGGTGGGTATGCCCGCCGACGGCACTTCAACTATGCCGCTCGACGAGTTGCCGGCCACAGCGGCCACGGTTTTAAGTGCCGAGAGATAGCGCACCCGTCCCAGCGACGGCACCGCAAATGCCCGGCCGGGATTGCGGGCCACGTATTCTTCGATCATGGAGATTATCGCGCGTCCTCCGGCATCGTTGTTGGGGTAGGTGAACAGCACGCGGTTGTCGGGGAAGCGGTCGAGCGCTTCGAGGAGATTGGCGAAAAGTTTGGCCGAGGAATTGTCGTCGAGCGTGGCGGGATGATAGGTGACGAGCAGCGTGGAGCCGTCGACCGTGAATCCTATTGATTCGCTCAGCGCGGAGGCGCTCATCGACTCTCCGTTGAGCAGGTTGTATACGCCTATGGCACCGGTGTTTATGACTCTGTCGGGCGACTCTCCCATGGCTATCACCCGGCGTCGGTAGGTCTCGCATGCCGTAAGGTGCAGCGACGACATCTTGGTGATGGCGTGGCGTATGGAATCATCTATCGCACCTTCTGAAATCTCTCCGCCTGATATATGCACCACCGGCACGCGCATCATCAGTGCGGCGGTCGCGGCCGCGAGCATCTCGAAGCGGTCGCCGAGTATCACCACGAGGTCGGTGCCGAGCTTTTCGAGCATCATGGCCACGCCCTCCTGACATTGAGCCATCGCGCGAAGCTTGCCGCGAGGGGTATCGTCGTCGGTGTCCACGGGCACTTCCTCAGGTGCGAAGCCGTCGGCACGGATCTCATCGATGGTATGGCCGTATCGCTCCGACAGGTGCATGTTGGTGGCTATGATATCCACCTTCACGCCCTCGCGCCGCGACAGCTCCGAGGCTATGGGGCTGAGCAGCCCCCAGTCGGCGCGTGTGCCTGTCAGTATTGCTATCCGCTTGGTTTTCATAAGGTCAATACTCTCGTTGTCCGAATATATCGGTGCCTACTCTCACCATAGTTGAGCCGCAGTCTATGGCAATGTCGCGATCGTCGCTCATGCCCATCGACAGGGTGTCGAATTCAGGTGCCGATGCAAACGCTCCCGCACGCAGCTTCTCGAAAAGCTGTCGCAAAGCCTCGAAATCGCGGCGCACTACCGTGCGGTCGTCGGTAAAGGTTGCCATTCCCATAAGGCCGCGCACCCTCACCCCGGGATAGAGTTTTGGATCATACTCATCAGTCAGCGCGGCGAAATCCTCGGGCGACATGCCGGTCTTGGTGCCGTCGGCCGATACGTTTACCTCCAGAAGCACATCGACGGTCTTGCCCAGCTTCACGGCCTCGGAGCTGATGGCTTGGAGCAGCCGCGCCGAGTCGACGCTCTGTATCAAAGCTACGTGGGGAATCACGGAGCGCACTTTGTTGGTCTGCAGATGGCCTATGAAATGCCATTCGATATCATCGGGCAGAGCCGGAGCCTTGGCCGCCAATTCCTGAGCGCGGCTTTCGGCAAACACGCGCTGTCCCGCGTCGTAGGCGCAGCGGAGCGCCTCGACGGGGTGAAATTTCGACACGGCCACCAGTGTGACACCCTCGGGTATGCCGGCGGCGACGCGATTAAGATTGGCGGCAACGTCGGTCATCGCTTATTATTCCTCCTCTTTTTTACCACCGAGATTGGCGGCATATACATCCATGATGGGAGTCTCGGAGATGGATACGATCTCAAAGTCGGCCATTGTGCCCTTCATGCCCTCCATGAAGCGGTCATAAGCTCCTTTAAATCCGGTGGCTGCCACGAGAATCTGCGACACGGCGCGCTTCTCGGCGGCGGTCTTTTCATCTATGGTGATGAAAGCTACCTTGACCAGATACCAGCGGTCGGCTGAATCATCGCGGAAAATTTCGGCGATCTTGGTGCGCTTCACGGCCGATACCGAGTATTCGCCCGAGATAAACGGAGTCATCTCCTCGATTATGCGGGCCTCAGCCTCGGTAAACGACAGTGCGTCGACCAGATAAGGTTCGGTAACCTTCTTGATCGCGCCGTTTTCCATTGTCTTATCGTAACGTACTTTACATTCAAACCAGTTTGCCATAACTTTACTATTTTCAGTTTTGGGTATTAAAAAATATTCTCCCACAAAATTAGCAAAAAAAAGCGTCACTTGCTCCCATCGCGGCCAAAACAGTCGTAATTTCCGCCCGCTTTCCTTGCTTCACTAAATGTAAGCAGCCAAAAAATCAGAGGAATATCCCGTAGGGAACGCACACTCGGGTGCGTCCGGCATCGCAAAAATGTAATCGCACCTGTATAATTAACATAGGTAGAATCTAACTGTTAAGCTTAGTGTAAGAGCCGGAGGTACATTATTGTATGTAGAGGCTGTGTCAAAAATCAAATAGCGCCCGTGGGCGCTGAATTATTCGTAACCGGCGCCGCCGTAGCTCAGCGAAGGCGTCGCCGGTTATCTGATACTTAAGCATATGCGCCCGCAAGGCCGCCGATCCACATTTTGAAATAGCAAATTTTGACACAGCCTCTTCCGATAATAATGTGCCTCCGGCACAAACAGCCCACTCCGTATGCCGGCTGAATTGTTAATCCTCGAATTTTTGTAGCATTTTGCGGAAACTATCCTCGAATTTTTGTTGTTTTTACCCGAAACTATCCTCGAATTTTTGTAGTTTTTTGCTGAAAATATCCTTGAATTTTTGTAAATTTGCACAGAATCAACAATATACATCATGAGGCGAAAATTATATAAAAAACTGCTTGAATGGAAGGATTCAGATAACCGCAAGCCGTTGCTTCTTCTTGGCGCGCGTCAGGTAGGCAAAACTTGGTTGATGAAAGAGTTTGGCAGAAACGAATATGAAAATGTAGTCTATATAAACTGTGATGAAGAGCCGTTGACACGTAATCTATTCATGAACGATTATGATATTGACCGTCTGATATTAAGTTTTCAGGCAATATCGGGTCAAAGTATAGTTGCGGGACAAACCCTGATAATACTTGATGAACTTCAGGAGGCGCCGCGCGGCATCCACGCACTGAAATATTTTTGTGAAAATGCTCCCGGCTATCACATCATGGCTGCCGGTTCGCTCCTCGGGGTGACTATAGCAGGTAAGGAGTCTTTCCCTGTAGGGAAAGTGGATATGCTGCATCTTTACCCTATGGACTTCGAGGAATTTATGGAGGCTGCAGGCGAGGATAAGCTTTCTGATTTATTAAAACTTCATGAACCGTCGATTGTATCTCCTTTTTCGCCCAAGCTTACCGAACTGTTCCGTCAATATCTCTATGTGGGCGGTATGCCCGAAATAGTTCTGTCGTTTGTCGAGAAGAAGGATCTTGCTGAAGTCAGGACGTTGCAGAGTGTTATACTTGAGGCGTACCGTAAAGATATTTCAAAACATGCATCCAAAACCGAGTCAATCCGTATAGGTCAGGTCCTGTCAAGTCTTCCATCTCAGCTGTCTAAGGAGAACAAGAAATTTATTTATGGTGTAGCTCGGCCGGGATCAAGAGCTGCTGATTTTGAGCTCGCTATACAATGGCTTATCGACGCCGGACTCGTGTATAAAGTCCCGCGGGTGAGGAAGGTTGCCTTGCCACTGAAGTTTTATGAAGATATCTCTGCTTTCAAACTCTTTTTTCTCGATGTAGGGCTTCTCGGCTGCATGTCGGAAATATCCCCGGCATCATTACTGCTGGATACTGATTCCATTACGGAGTGTAAGGGGATGCTGACCGAAGAATATGTGTGCCAACAGCTGATTGCAGCAGGTTTTACTCTATATTATTGGGCTAACGACCGATCTTCAGCCGAGCTTGATTTCGTGATAGATTCTTCCCTGAATCCTCTCCCTATAGAAGTAAAGGCATCGACTAATGTAAGGAGCCGCTCTTTAACTCAGTTTCTCAGTGTTAATCCTGATATCGGAGGAATAAGATTCTCACTCGCTGACTATATACGGCAGGAACGGCTGACCAATTACCCGTTATACATGCTACCATATTATTTTAGTAACGGCGAGATATTCGGTATGCCGTAAAATGTAGCATCATTTTTCACCTCCTTGCCCGGGCGGCGAGGAGGCGGTGGCCGAGGCGGCAGTAGAGACACTTGCGCGGCTCGCAGTAGGCGCGGCGGAGCTGAATTAGTGCCTGCGTCATCGAGGCATCGCGGCATTTCATTCCGGCCGTGGCGAAAAGCGAGATTATGGAGTTGCTTTCAGGCGGCAGTTCCGTCAGGAGCTGATAGCCGCGATGCCACATGTCGTCGTCGCCGTGGCGTCGGCCATAAGCCATTATCAGAGGTACCACGGCGTTGATGATCAGCCCTGTGGCCGAAGCACGGCTGATGGTTAGCGGAACGTTGCCATCTGATTCTGGCCCGAATGTATAGTGCCGGCTCCAGTAGCCCGATAGCGGGATGCGAAACATCTCGATGGCTTTCTCGGCGCTCTCTACATGGATAATATCGTCGAGTAGCCGGTAGCCGCCCGTGACGAGAGCCGCCAGAAGGGCTATGCGGCGGTGGGGGAAGTTGGGCGGACGCATCCGCGCCATTTTCCATCCCATAGGCTGAGGCTGCGAAAGTCCGAATTTATGGATGTAAAATGAATGTTCGCGCCGCAATGAGGCAGCATATTCATCGTCGGCAGGAGCGCGGTCGAGAAGTCCGCTCTGCCCGAAAAGCAGAGCCTCGACGGCTTCGGTAGAATCGGCATGCTTGTGGAGGATGCGGAGCGGCACGGCGCGGGCAAGGCGTTCCATCGGCTCTCCGTTGGTGCCGAAGCCGAGGGCGCGTGCCACGGTGATGTAGCACACTGATTCCCAGTCGTCGGCCATCGCGGAGAGCAGGTCGAGTATGCGGTCAGATTTCTCATGACAGCGCTCGAAGGCCAACGCCGTCAGCCAGTCAGCTACGTATATCGGAGGAATGGCGGCAAGCTCGGCGGCACATGGCAGCTCGGTGGCCGCGCGCCCCACAAGCTCGTTGTAGCGCTGATTGAATTCCGGCGAGCATGCCATCACCATCTGCGGGATGACCTCGCCGTTGCGGCGGGTGATTACCGTATCGTCGCGGTCTACCACATGGAGCACCACCGAGTCATAGGCCGGGTCGCTGTCGTGGCCGTGGCGGTGCCAGTCAGAGGCGCGCACGTGTATCTCCACGTCGCCCACCCACATATGGCTGTCGATTCTCACCTTGGCATTGAAGAAATCAGGCCCAGCGTCGGTGTTGAGCCGTCCCGGATCGATGACTGTCACGCGGCGGCCGTCCACCGTCCTGAGGTCGGTGGGCAAGAGCAGGCGATGCTGCCACACATATTGCATCAGTCGTTCCATGCCGGCAAGTGCGGGGAGAGTGAGGGTAGGGGAGTGCTTGTCAGAGCATGCGGTTGAACGCTATCATGTGGAGAGCGGTCTCCATAGCCTCGGCACCCTTGTTGCCCACCTTGCCGCCGGCGCGGTCGAGTGCCTGCTGCTCGTCGTTTACGGTGATTACGCCGAACACCACAGGAATGTCACACTCCGAGTTGAGATGAGTCATGCCCTGTGTCACGCTCTGACACACATAGTCGAAGTGAGGAGTATCGCCGCGTATCACGCAGCCGAGTATCACCACGGCGTCGTAGCTGCCGGTCTCGATGAGTTTCGAGGCGGCGAAAGTGAGTTCGACGGTGCCGGGTACGTAAAATACGTCGGTCTCGAGCGTGCACGATGGCACAGCCTTGCGGTAGTAGTCTGCGACTTCCATCGCACCTGCCGCGAGGGCGTCGGTGATGTGAGAGTTCCAGCGGGCCTGAACTATCGCGATATTGGCATCTTCAAGCGCGGGAAGAGTGTCGGTTGGGTGGTAGGTTGACATCGTTATATTTTAATTTAGAATGGGAAATTTTGGATTTAGAATGGAGAATTGAAAATTTAGAATGGAGAATTTAAAATTATATGAGTTGTGGATAATTCTAAATTTTAAATTCTAAATTTTACATTTCATTTAGGAAAGATTTTGTGCCAGAAGCCGAGTATATCGAGGTCGCGCGAGCGCGACGATGCGAGAATGTCGACTATGCGGCGGTGTTCGGTATCGGCATTTATGCGGGTGGCTTTGTGGAGCAGGGTGTTGAGCAGATGTATCGCCTTGTCGCGCATCGGCTCGAGGTGGAGCATGGCGTCGCCGAGGGCTATCGACAGGTTGAGCTGCCGCAGCGACATGGTTTCCTCAATGCGGGTGAGATATTTGATCGCGCGCACATAATATTGCACCGCCTCGCGGTAGCGCCCCATGTGGGCAAGAGTCTCGCCCTCGGTGGCAATGGAGTCCACAAGTCTCACGGTGGCGTCGCCCACACCGGCATTTACCATGCGCAGGTAGGTGCTCGTCGATGCCTGATACTGCTCGAGAAGACGGGCCTGCTGCTCGCGGCTGCGGTATACCACCGTGGCTGCGTTGAGAGCCATGATGTGGGCCGAGCCGTATCGGCCCGGGTTGGTGCGTGCGAGGCGCTCCAGTACCCTCATCGATTTCTCGAGATTGCGCTCGGCCTGCCGGTATTCCTTGCGCTCGTTGTGAATGAACGCGAGGTCATAGAGCTGAGCGGCGAGTATGGCCATAAAAGGCTCGTCCTTGCGTCGCGGGGTGGCGGCAAGCAGCGAGAGCGTGGCGGCCGCCGTGGTCATGGCCGCGTCATATTCCTCAGCCTCTATGTGGAGTGCCGTGAGCACATGTTTCACCGCCGAGTGGAGATTGAAAGTGTGAGCCGACTCATCGGCCCGCGAGGTCATCACCTCGTCGAGCGCACTCATGGCTGTAATGGCAGTGTGGGTGTTGCCCGATGTGATTTCAGCGGCAGCGTGGGTGCGCATAGCGTCGAGGGCATCGTTGAAAGTCAGGCTTACGAGCGTGTCGGCCATTTCAGACGCACTGCCGGCAAGAGGCGCCGGAGATGATGACGGCGATGCGAATACCTGCTCGAGACTCGTGGATTTCATAAAGAAATTACTATCGATGCTATCACCTCAGCGGTGTCCATGGCTGCCGGCCGTGTCACGGCCTCGCCTTTGATATGCTCCTCGAGAGTGCCTTTCTTATTGTCGATGGCGAAGAATCGGGGAGCGTAGAAGCTGATGTTATTGTTGTAGACGGCGCCCATATCGGCGTTGCCGAATATCGTCTCGATTATATCGGTGGTGGCTATCACCGTATCGGCAAGCTCGAGGTTGTCAAATATCAGCGGCATCACGCGCGTCACGCGGGGCACCTGAAGCCTGTTGAAATAAGGCACGTATACCATCGTCACCTTGCGGGCCGAGGCATAGCGCAGCAGGTCGAGCATCATGGTGTGCACTGTGGGATCGAGCGAGAAATATCCGCCCCACACCATCACGTCGCCGGCCTCGAAGCGTGGCCACACGGGATTGAACGCTTCAGCCGAGGGTATGGTACATATTGTCTCCGAGTCGCCCGATGCAAGTGTGAGAGGCAGAGGCACGTCGGAATATCTGTCGAGTCCGGCTGTATCTATACCTGCTTTCACGAGAATATCGGTGGCGAGTGAGCCGGTAATGTCGGCCGAGGCGCGGCCTATAAACGCCGTGTCGCGATGTGTCGCGGCGGCGATAGCGGCGTTTGCCATAAGGTCGTCGAGTGTCCAAGAGGCATCGCCTGCCGGTTGGAGCATGACCTTGAGCGACAGCCCGCCCATGAAATAGAGCCGCTTACTCATGGCCGGTGCGCGACTTATGACCGAGATATCCGCCGTGGTGGCGCTTGGCATATTCCTCGCGGGAGAATCCCGTGGCACGCATCACGTTTACCACAAGGATATCGCCTATCACCGTCATCACTGTCGTGGATGTGGTGGGCGTAAGCCCGAGGGGACACACCTCAGGTGCGCCGCCGGTGGGAAGGGTGAGATCAGTGATGCGCGACAGTTCGCTGTCAGGGTTGCCCGTAATCACTATCATCGGGATTGCGGGATACAGGTTGCGCGTCAGCATCACGAGGTCGAGTATCTCCCGGGTTTTGCCCGAATTGGAGATGAGCAGCATCACGTCGTCGGGCTGCAACACACCGAGGTCGCCATGCTGGGCTTCCGAAGGATGCAGGTTGACGGCGGGAATACCTGTCGACGAAAATGTGGTGGCGATGTTCATGGCTATCTGCCCGGCCTTGCCCATGCCCGAGGTCACGAGCTTGCCGCCGCGGCGATGCACGTGTTCCACTATCAGTTCCACCGCCTTATCATAGTTTTCAGTGTAGGGGATGGATAGGAGCGCTCGGCTTTCGGCGTTCACTATCTGCTCCATCGACTCTTTGATATTCATATCACAATATTTATAGTTACAAAATTATACATTTTCCATCATCCCGCAATGTTTCCGGCCTAAAAATACAATAACCCGAGTGGCGACCGGCTGAGGGAATTGTCGCGGCGACGTTAACAATTTTGCAACAATTACACCGTTGCAACAATTCTGCAACAAAAATTATTCAATAATAACATATTGAAAATTAGTGTATTGAGTTACCTGAATGAAATTTATTGCATCATCCGTGAGATTTTCTTCCTGAAATAATTTCACATCTCGGCGGCGGGCAGTAATTTTGAATCGTCAAAACAAAATAAACACAGTCAAATAACACTAAAACCCCTCCCCTTATGGCAACTTCTGAATTTCAAAACAACCTCATGAGCCTCCAGAGCAATCTTCTCAACTTCGCGATGATGCTCACCCAGAACCGTGACAATGCCTATGATCTCCTTCAAGACACCACTCTCAAGGCTCTCGACAATGAGGACAAGTATGCCGAGCACACCAACTTCAAGGGATGGGTTTTCACAATAATGCGCAATATCTTCATCAACAACTACCGCAAGGCTTCGCGCGCCGCTACAGTAGTTGATCAGACTGAAGATCTCTACCACCTCAACCTCTGTCAGGATTCAGGTTTCGAGACTCCCGAAGGTTCTTTCGGTGCCAACGAAATCACCGCCGCCATCAATGCAATGACCGACGAGTTCCTCATTCCTTTCTCGATGCACGTTG
>JAIDUB010000118.1 GCA_029060405.1 Duncaniella sp.
GTTGACTCCTGCAAATGGAATCGACCCTAATTTTTTATCCGCTCAAAAATTTTTATCGGACAGCAATAATTGAAAAATGTAATTCCGGCAGAGCATAATTCGCATCATGTTTTCGTTTTGGACGCGAAAAATCGCCTCCTACAGCCATGTGAAACTCACCGCTGGAGGAATTAACCGCATCCGATACCGGACCACAAAAGAATTACAGGAAAGAGAAACGGTCGCTTCTCAGCGACCGTTTTCTTGATAGGAGTTATAGATGTTTCTTGAATAATTTTATGAGATTCTTTATCTAATTTTGCAACTATGTCTTCTTTTATATGGTTCAGATAATATCTTGCCGTTACATAAAAGTAACGTTATTTGTTTCTGATGCAAAAGTAAGGCAGAGATGTTACATTTAGGTTACATCCGTAACACAATCCTGCGACAAACCGGTTATTTCCCTTGTTTTAACAGTAATTTAACATTTCGGAGCAGTCCTTCACGCTTTGTACGCTTGATGGCGCTGTGACTGAAGATCGCAGAGTACCTTTCGGGTGACATATCTGAAATATCGTCGGCGGTAAGCGAAAGTATGGTATCACGGGGGTTGAATTCATCGACGGTGCACCGTGCGGAAGCATTTTCATGCGGGCACACGAGGCGGCATGTGTCACAGCCGTATATGCGGTCGCCCACCGGTGTGGTGTCGGGCAGCTCGCCGCGATGTTCTATGGTCAGAAACGACAGGCAGCGTCGGGCATCGAGCGTGCCGTCGCCACGCAACGCTCCGCCAGGACATGCCTTCACGCATCGGCCGCATGCCTCACATGAAATTTCTGACGGTGAAGGCTCCGATATGGGCAACCGCGCTGTGGTGAATATCTCGGCGAGAAACACACGCGACCCTATGCCGGGCACTATAAGCATGCCGTTGCATCCGCGGAATCCTATACCGGCTCTCACGGCCCGATAGCGTTCCATGACCGGGGCAGTATCGACACACACTCGTGATGCAGCGCCAAGGCGGCGGTCGATCTCAGCCGCGACGGGAGTGAGACGGCGACGGATTACTTCGTGGTAATCATCGCCCAGCGCATAAGCCGCCCAGCGAGGATGACGCGGCGACCGCGGCGCCGGGGCCTCGGGATACACGAAAGCAGCCGATATGATGCTGCGCGCATGTGGAAGCACGAGGCCGGTGGTGAATCGCGCGTCGATATTACGCAACAGGTATTCCATCGATGCATTGTCGCCGCGGGCGATAAAGTCGAGATACTGCCTGCGGGCGCTGTCGGCTACATCGTCGGCAGCCGATACACCCCATAGCGCCACACCGGCCGACTCCATAAGAGGGCCGAGGAAAGAGATGTCGTCACATAGGGAGACGGTCGAACTCATATCCGCGGGATTTCAGCCACTCGATAGCGCGCGGCAGCGCATAGCGCATGTTGCGCGATGCCTTGAGCGAGTCATGAAACACGATGATGGAGCCGTTTCGGGCATACCGCTTCACATTGGCAAGCACCTGCTCAGGCGACATTTTGCGTGAATAGTCGCGCGTCACGAGGTCATACATCACTATATTGAAATGCTTCTTGATGGCGCGGGCCTGCCGCCAGCGCATTATGCCGTGGGGCGGCCTGAAGAGCACGCTGCCTATAAGCCTGTCGGCCTCGATGATATCGCGGTAATACACCTTTGAATCCTCCTTGATACCCTGAAGGTGGTGCATCGAATGATTGCCCCACGAGTGCCCGCGGCGCTTTATCTCATCGAGAAGCTCGGGATGACGTCTCACATTGTCGCCAACGAGGAAAAAAGTAGCCTTTACGCCATAACGGTCAAGCGTATCGAGCACCCACGGCGTCTCCTCGGGTATGGGTCCGTCGTCAAAAGTGAGAAACACCACTTTTCTCCCTTTGCGCTTTATACGCCAGTAAGCCTCGGGAAAGAGGAAACGGTAGATCAGCGGCGGGCGTTCGATCAGCATTGCGGCGCAGGGCGGTTACTGTTTCTCGAGAGCGGCAGTGATACGTGAGAAGTCCACACCGGCAGCCTCCATCTCGCGCACTATAGCCTCGGCATCGCCTCCCGCATCGGCAAGATCCTGAAGCAGAGTGATGATATAGTATACCTCGATATAGCGGTCGGTAAGCGAGAGCGTGGAGTATTGCGAGGGTGTGAGGCTCTGATAGTAGAGCAGATTGCGGGTGTAGAACCGCAGCTCGTTCTCAAGCATCGTGCGGGCTTTCACGGCATATTCCTTGTTACCGGTCACGAGCGCGAGGCGGGAATATAGTCCGGCAATCTGCTGTGGAACCTGAGCGGAATATGGAGCCACCTTAGCGGGAAGCTTCTCCTCCATGAGTTCAATCACCTCGGCGGCCTTGGCGTAGCGGTCGGCCTTGAAGTCGGCCAGTTCGCGTCGTTCAGCCTCGGTATAGCCGGTGGAATCAATGCGCTCGGCCACCACCGCCTCGTTGATGAGCGCTGTGGCGAGGTTGAGGATATACATGCGTGTCGACGACACCATGCGGCGCACGGTCTCGTCAAGGTATATATCCTTGCCGCTGTCGAGACCGCCCCAGCGGAATTTCTCGGTCACGTTGCGGTAAGCCTTGTCGGTATTCACGGCTTCGATATGAGTGTCATCGTTCTCGGGATGGATAAACGGCGTCACCTCATAGGCCATACCGGTCGACGCGAGATAGGGTTGCAGTCCCACGTAATATTCCGGACCTACGGTCGAGGCGAAATACACCGGACGGTTCCAGCCGTTTTTGATCGAAGTTGCGAGCATGTCGAGCGAAAGAGTCTGCGACAGTGTCAGTCCGCCGTGACGGGCAGCCTCGGGATCGGCCATGAGGTCAACGATTATCGCGTTCTCGGCCAGATCCTTTTCATCGGCGTTGATGCGTCCGGCCTCAACGGCAGCCTCGGGGTCAACCGGGATGAATACGCGGGGGTATTTCATCATGGGCATCTCCCAGCGGTTTTGCGTCGACTTGGGATCGTAGAGCTGGGCCAGAGAATAGTACACATTGGTGAGCGTGGTATCGGGCTCCATATCGAAGTAGCTGAACTGCAGGCGATCGTAGGCATAATCTTCCTCGCGGGCCTGAGTGTCGATGGCCGGTGCCTCATACGAAGGATGCTTCACCTGATCGGCATACCAGTCGGTGGTGAGATAGGAAAGGTTGACCACCTTCACGTCGGTGCGGTGCCCCTCCACCTCCTGAGCATACCACAGGGGGAAGGTATCGTTGTCGCCGTTGGTGAATATGATGCCGTTCTCATCTACCGAGTCGAGATAGTTCATGCCGAAGTCGCGCGCGGTGTACCGGCCCGATCGGTCATGATCATCCCACGTCTGCGACACCATCTGCAGCGGCACAAAAAGTCCCACGAGGCAGCACATCACAGCCGTGAGCAGCGACAGGCGCTCCTGCGATGGCGTGGTGTCGTCGGCGGGGCCTTCGGAAGGCTCGGCTTTCTTGCCTCCGTCGCGTTTCATGGCTGCGAGATAGCGTATCGATGCCCACAGGCCAGCCACGCCCATTCCCACCCATATGGAGAAGGCGTAGAATGACCCGGCAAACGCATAGTCACGCTCACGGGGCTGCGAGGGGGTCTGATTGAGATAGAGCACGATGGCTATACCCGTCATGAAGAAGAGGAAGAATATGACCCAGAACTGCTCGATGCCGCGCTTGGAGGTAAATGCCTGCCAAAGCAGACCGATTATACCCATCAGCAGCGGGAGCATGTAGAATACGTTGTGACCCTTGTTGCCCTCGCCCTCGTTGTAGGGAAGCAGGCTCTGGTCGCCCAGACGGGGATTGTCGATAAACGGTATCCCCGAAATCCAGTTGCCGTGGTTCACCTCGCCGTTACCCTGAATATCGTTCTGGCGGCCGGCGAAGTTCCACATGAAGTAGCGCCAGTACATGTGATTGAGCTGGTATACGAGGAAGAAATCGAGATTCTCGACCATCGTGGGTTTCAGTTTCACGTCGGAATACTGGGTGAGCGGTTCGCCATCGGTATCAACATAGGGGTACACCGTGGTGGGCACACCTTTCATTCCCGTCCAGTCGCGGTAAGCCGCGGCATGCTGGCCGCTGTAGATGCGGGGGAAGAGCATGTTGAGCTCGGGATTGAGGGTATAATTTTTCTTGTAACCCGTCACAATATAGCGGTCGGGGTCGTCGGGAGAGGTCTTGACCTGCTTTGCATATATGGGAGCGCCGGGAGAATACACAGGAGAGGTGCTCATGGAATTGTCCACCTTATACACAACGCCGGAGTTGAGGGTCTGGCCGTAGAACAGCGGGCGCTCACCATATTGCTCACGGTTGAGATATGACGCGAGGGAGAATACATTGTCGGGAGCATTCTGATTCATTGGCGGATTGGCCGTGGAGCGTATAAGCAGCAGGGCATAGGAGGAGTAGCCTATGAAGATTACGAATATACCCGTCACTATTAGGTTGAGTATTCTCACGGGGAGTTTCGGCGCCAGCCACAGATATAGTATCACGGCGGCCATGAACACCACCGGAATCCACAGACTTACACCGATGAACGGTATACCCGACATGAGTATGGCGGCAGCCACCGACCAGCGCACGCGCGCCACGCTGCGCTGTACGTAGAGTTCATATATGGCCCACACAAAGGCTGCAACGGCTGCAACGGCATATATCAGCACACCCGTGTTGAACGACATGCCGGCTACATTTACCGCAAACAGCTCGAAATACTGCGCCACCTCGATGAAACCCGGCACGAGGCCGTAGAGTATCAGTCCCACCACCACGGCCGAGATACCGAGAGCGATGAGCGAACCGGTAGCCGACGTATTGCGGTAGAGGCGGTAATATATCACAAGGCCGATGGCCGGGATACAGAGCAGATTGAGAAGGTGCACGGCGATAGAAATACCTATCACGTAGGCTATAAGCACGAGATACTTGTCGCTGTGAGGCTCCGACGCGCGATTTTCCCACTTCAATATCAGCCAGAAAACCAGAGCGGTACAGAACGACGAGAAAGCATACACCTCACCCTCCACGGCCGAGAACCAGAACGTGTCGCTCCAAGTGTAGACAAGCGCGCCGCAAAGTCCCGAACCGAAGATCACGAGCATCTTCGTAAGCGATACCTCCGTGGCGTCGTCCTTCACCACAAGCCTCTTTACGAGGTGGGTTATGGTCCAGAACAGCAGCAGTATCGTTCCGGCCGAGAGCAGACCCGACATTGCGTTGACCATCAGCGCCACGCGCGTCACATCGCCGCCGGCGAAATTCACGAAAAAGCGGGCCGCGAGCATGAAGATAGGGTTGCCCGGCGGGTGACCTACTTCAAGCTTGAATCCTTGCGAAATAAACTCGGGACAATCCCAGAAACTTGCCGTAGGCTCCAGAGTGAGCATATAGGTGACAGCCGCCACAAGGAAGCACACCCAGCCGAGGCAGTTATTGATGAGGTTGTATTTTTTCATATTAAGTTGCAACTGTGAATTCAAGCCACAAAGTTAACACTTTTTTCCTCCTCCCCGCTTATAATATTTGTTAAACGATACAGACCCCACCCGGAGACAAAAAAATGCAAGCCGCCCGCATCGTTGGCTGCAGCCACCCCGCAATTCACTTCTTTTGTCTTAGGGTTAGCTCCTCCGCCACATGAATAGCGGTGAGGTGGAGGCGGCGGTCGGGAAATAGCGTTTTTTGAGGATTTATGATATGGACAGATGAAGTCGCGAAAATTCTGAAAATTTATACTACCTTTGTGGTCTATTACTGAGATTGATATGGCACAAAATAAAGAGACGCCAATGTTCGTTAGTCGCGAACTTACCGAAATGACGACTGAATACAAAAGTTGGATCACAGAACTTAAACAGCGTTATCGCAAAGCACAAGTCCGGGCTGTTGTAAAAGTAAATGGAGAGATGCTTAATTTCTATTGGGAATTAGGCAGAGATATCTGTGCAATGTCAAAGACTGCAAAATATGGCGATGGCTTGTTGAAAAACATAACTCTGGATTTACAGGCGGATTTCCCCGGAGATAGTGGATTGTCTCTTTCAAACATCAAGGCTGCGCGAAGATGGTACAAAACATATTATCAGTGGGTTACAAAAAGTCAACAGACTGTTGACTTTTTCGGAGACTATTCAAAAGAAGGATTTCTGTGTATGCCATATTTCTTTGCAAATGTTCCTTGGGGCCAACATATATTCATAACATCGAAAGCTGAATCTTTACACGAAGCATTATTCTATGTTTCACAGGTTTGTGAACACGGATGGAGTCGTACAGAATTGGAATATTATCACACAGAGGGCTATTATTCAAGACACTCCAACGCGCTTACCAATTTCGACAAGAAATTACCTAAAGGAGAATCCATGCTTGCGAAACAGATGCTCAAAAGTCCATATAATTTTGAATTCTTACAGATGCCTGTCAACTATTCGGAACGTGAATTTGAAGATGAATTAGTTAAACATATCACAGATTTTCTACTTGAACTTGGAAAAGGTTTCTCTTTTGTCGGAAGGCAGATGCAACTTACAATGCCTAATGGCACAACATATTATCCGGATTTGGTATTTTATCACATACCGAGTCATAGATATGTTGTCTGTGAATTAAAAGTCGTTCCATTTACACCGGAGTTTGCAGGAAAATTAAATTTCTACGTTTCAGCCGTTGATCATTTACTACGAGGGAAAGAGGATAACCAAACGATAGGATTGCTTATCTGTCGCTCCAAGGATGATACAATAGTGGAATGGTCATTTGAAGGAATTGAACGACCGATAGGAGTTGCAGAGTATGAAAAAGAGATTAAGCAGTTAATAAATAATCTTCCAACTCCAAAGCAGATCAAAGATAACATTTAATATTTAAGAATCCCTGAATGAGACGTAAACCAGTCTAAGTAAAGAGATATTGTATCCTCTTAGACGTGATACATTACTGCTTCGAATCCTCCGCCACCTGCAGGGCGGTGAGGTGGAGGCGGAGTGCCGGGGTGGCGG
>JAIDUB010000119.1 GCA_029060405.1 Duncaniella sp.
TGAAAATTTACCCGATTCGTACTGAGCCGGGTAAGGGAGATTATGTCGTTATTTTAAGTTTAAATGAAAGAGCCGTGGGTTTCCGGAGGGTAAGACAATGATTCATGATTTTGAGTTGATTCATGATTCATGATTCATAATTCATGATTCATGATTCATGATTCATATTTTTTTGATTGACCTGTAGGGGCGCTCACTGGGGAGCGCCCGGCGGCGTCATCGGCTTGCCGCTTCGCTACGCGAAGAACGGTGCGCGAACGTACACCCCGGAGGGGTTGTCAGCTTTATAGCCGCGGGCCCTTGCGGCCCGTGGAAGAAGATATGTCATAGAGTATAGGCAGCCCCGGAAGGGCTGAACTTACGGGGGGGCGATGTTCAACCCTTTCATAATCCCCACGACGCGACCCTCATCCGCCGCCGTTGTCGCGCACCATCTCCCGCCGGGCGCTCCGGTGGAGCGCCCCTACAGGAGCACCCCTACAGGCTTACCCATATTTCTCCATCAGCATCCACCATAAATATCTACTGACCCGGGATTACTTTATTACATAATATTGATAAACAGAATATTTTTTTCTTTATCACATCAGGTGTGGTAATTTTTGCTTATATTTGTACTCGTAACTATCAATTCGCGCCGATGATCACCATTCAGGAAAACGTATCGCTTGCTCCGCTCCACACTCTGGGGCTTGACGTAATGTGCAGGAGATTTATCAAGTTCAACAATGCAGCCGACTTGAGCCGCCTGCGCACCATGCTGTCGCCCGACGAGCCGCTGCTCATCATGGGAGCGGGCAGCAATCTGCTGTTCACATCAGATTTCGATGGCACAATCGTGTACCCCGACATCAGATACATCAAGTTCTCGGGCAGCGACGTGACTGCCGGCGCCGGCATCGCGCTCGACGATCTTATCAGCGAGGCATGTCATCGCGGTCTGTGGGGCATCGAAAATCTTTCGGGCATTCCCGGCACGGTAGGCGCATCGGTTGTGCAGAATGTGGGAGCTTATGGCGTGGAAGCCGGAGACTTCGTAAAGACAGTATATCTCTACGACCTCGCCACCGGATTTCACGAGCGCATGGAGGCCGAGGACTGTAAATTCGGCTATCGCGACTCTATATTCAAGCATATCACTGGCAAGGTGATACTCGGCGTCACTTACCGCCTGTCGACCTACGCCAATCCGCGTCTCGACTACGGAAATCTGCGCGGAATGGTAAGCGATATTCCCATGCTGCGCCCCGGCGACGTGCGCCGCGCGGTGATGGAAGTGCGTGACTCCAAGCTACCCCGTCCGGAAGTCACAGGCAGCGCCGGCAGTTTTTTCAAAAATCCCGTGATCTCGCCCGATGAATTCAAGGCTCTGAAAGAGCGCGTGGGCTCTGACGACATACCGCATTTCACCCAGCCCGACGGCGTGAAAGTCCCTGCCGCTTGGCTCATAGACCATGCCGGATGCAAGGGAATGACAGCGGGTGGGGCGGCCGTGTGGGAAAACCAGCCTCTCGTGATTGTCAACGCCGACGGCAATGCCACTCCCGCCGATATTCTTGATCTTGAAAAAGCGGTGGTAAAGGCCGTGGAAGATTTCAGCGGCATCACTCTATATCCCGAAGTTCAACACATATAATATACATCTGATAAAAAATTGAGCACCTACATCATTGAAGGCGGACATCGCCTCCACGGTTCCATCCAGCCGCAGGGCGCGAAAAATGAAGCCCTGCAGGTAATCAGCGCCACTCTTCTCACCTCCGAGCCGGTGACTATCCACAACGTCCCCGATATTCTCGACGTCACCAACCTCATAGGCCTTCTGAAGGCCATGGGAGTGAAAGTGGAGAACCTCGGTCAGGGCAGCTACCGTTTTCAGGCCGACGACCTTAACGAGGAATACATATCGAGCACCGATTTCGTGGCCCGCTGCGCGTCGCTACGAGGTTCGGTCCTCGTGGTAGGTCCTCTGCTCGCACGCACCGGTCAGGCTTATTTCGCCAAGCCCGGCGGCGACAAGATCGGACGCCGCCGCGTCGACACCCACATCACCGGCTTCACCAAACTCGGCGCGATGATATGCTACAACGAAGAGCGTCAGGCCTACTATCTCGTGGCAGTCAATCCGCTCAAGGGTTGCTACATGCTTCTCGACGAGGCATCGGTGACAGGTACGGCCAACATCATAATGGCAGCCGCCAAAGCCCGCGGTGTTACCACCATATATAATGCCGCTTGCGAGCCTTACATCCAGCAGCTCTGCCGCATGCTGGGCCGAATGGGTGTGAAAATCGAGGGCATAGGAAGCAACCTGCTCAAGATTCACGGCACCGATACCCTCCACGGCACCGAGCACACCGTGCTCCCCGACATGATCGAGGTGGGATCGTTCATAGGCATGGCCGCTCTTACCGGCAGCGAACTCACCATCGCCAACGTATCGCCCAAAAATCTCGGCATAATTCCCGACGCTTTCCGCCGTCTCGGCATAAATCTCACCGTGACCGACAGCGACATAATCGTACCTGCGCAGGACACCTATGAGATAGAGACCAATCTCGACGGCTCGATCCCCACGATTGCCGACGCTCCGTGGCCCGGTCTTACGCCCGACCTCCTGAGCGTGCTGCTTGTGACGGCCACCCAGTGCAAGGGCAGCGTGCTGATACATCAGAAAATGTTTGAATCCCGACTCTTTTTCGTCGACCGCCTCATCGACATGGGCGCGCAGATAATGCTGTGCGATCCTCACCGCGCCGTAGTGATAGGTCTCGACCATCGTTTTGCCTTGAGAGCCAACAGGATGCTGTCGCCCGACATACGCGCCGGTATAGCCATGCTCATTGCCGCAATGTCGGCCAACGGAGTGAGTCAGATCGACAACATTGACCAGATAGATCGGGGATATCAATCGATAGATACCCGACTTAACTCGATAGGCGCCTGCATTCACCGCCGGGATTAACATCTTGTAAGTCAATCGTCCCCATTACGAAATTAAAGTTAAAAACCCGCCCCGCGATTAAACTTTTGACCGCGGGGCGGGTCATATTATCGTAAGCCGCCTGAAAGGGCAGCCCCAAAAGACAGAAAATTAAAATCTAAAAATATTAACTTCAAAAACAGAAAAGAATTATGAAAAAGACAATCTTAAGCCTCGCCGTATTATTCGCAACTTCATTCTCGTTCTCGGCCTTCGCCCAAGCTCCCGCTCCCGAAACCGCTTCATGTGGCGAAAAGACCGAATGCTGCCAGTCGGTTCTCTTCGAAGGCATAACCCTCACCCCCGATCAGCAGACCAAACTTCAGGAGCTGAAAGCATCGCGCGCCAAGGCTGCCAAGGAAAAGAAAGAAGCTGCCAAAGCCGAGCGCAAAGCCAAGGGCGAAGCCAATAAGAGCGACCGCAAGGACTATCTCAACAGCATCAAGGGTGTGCTTACCCCCGAGCAATATGTGATTTTCCTCGAAAATGCCTACGTGAACGCCCCCGCCAAGATTGGCAACCGTGACGGCAAAGCCCGCGCAATCAAGGGTGCCATGAAGGCTCACGACGGCAAGAAGGGCAAAGCTGAAGGCCGCATGAAAGCCAAAGCTGACGGCTTGAAAGCCAAAGCCGAAAAAGCCGACAAGAAATAACACAAGGGAACTACTATAAATATATCTCTCTCTTTCATGATAGCGAGGCATCCCCCACGGCGGGGCTGCCTCGCTTTTTAGTTTGGCAATCGAAAACTTTTTCGTAACTTTACGGCCGTATTTTTTGGCACTTCCCATACTGAGTGCCTCTACAGTCACGCCAAACTATAATGAATCGTCATTTCCGAATATATTTCTTCACGTTATTGCTCGCTGTGATGTGGGCTGCCTCACCGGCGGCGGCACAGGAAAAATTCTCGCGCGGCATCGAAATGAACAAGTTCATTCCCAAGGGCCAGTGGATTACCGGTGTCAACGTAAGCTACACCCAGAGCGACCATAGCAATTACCAGTTTCTGATTATAGAGAATATCAAGGGCGACACTTATTCGTTCAAGATAAGCCCCATGCTCCTCTATGCCTTTCAGGACAACCTCGCAGCCGGCGGCCGCTTTTCCTATTCCCGCTCACGCACCCATCTCGACAATGCAAGCGTGATCATCGACTCGGAAACGAGCTACGACATCACCAATCTCTACTCCATCTCCCACAACTACTCAGGCTACGCGGCATTTCGCAACTATATCTCGCTCGGCAATTCGATGCGCTTCGCTTTCTTCAACGAGCTCCAGCTCCAGATCGGTGGCGGACAGTCAAAGATTATCAACGGCACCGGCGACGACATCACCGGTACGTATCAGCGCTCGTTTGACATAGGCGTGGGTCTCACCCCGGGCATGATGATGTTTCTCAACAACTACTCGGCCATCGAGGTGAGCATAGGTGTGCTCGGCTTCAACTATTCAAGTTCCAAAGCCACCACCGATCAGATATATGTGGCGCACACTGACTATAAGAGCGCCAACTTTAAAATCAACCTCTTTTCAATCTCCTTCGGAGTGGTATTCTATCTATGACACCTTCACGCATATTCCGCATACTCGCCACTCTGCCGGTGTTGATGGCCGCATTAAGTCTGTCGGCAGCCGAGCCTGAGGATTCTTTTACCTTCCTCATCAGTCCGGCAGTCGCCGATACCGTGACAGCACCCGCGCCCGACTCCACAGCCGTAGCGGCTCCCCCGCGCCGCGGCGGCAAGATTGTGATAGCCGACATTGACCCTGAGATTCTCACGCGCCGCGTGATCGTAGGCCGCGATACGGTCAACTTCATCATCCCCCAGCGCAACTACGGCCGCTATGACCGCGGACTGTTCAACTTCCTCTTCATTCCGCGCGGGCAGTGGCAGTTTGGCCTCACGGCCTCCTACGGCCAGCTCTCGACCGAGGACGTGCAGATCCTCTCCATGCTCAACAATCTCAATCTCAAGGGCACGCTCTACACCCTCAAGCCCACGGTAAGCTATTTCTTCAATCACAACCAGAGTATCGGTCTGCGCTTCACCTACTCCCGCGGCGAGCTCGACCTCACCGGTCTTTCGGTCGACATCGACGACGACATGAGTTTCTCGCTCAGCGGAGTGAGCTATTATTCCAATTCCTACACCGGCTCGGTATTCTACCGCAACTACGTGGGTCTCAGCGAACAGAAACGTTTCGCCGTATTCAATGAAGTGGAATTAGGCGTAGGCAGCGGTGCCTCGCGATTCAAGCGCCTCTACAACGGCGAGCCACGCGACACCCGCACCATGACCACCAAACTCGGGCTCAACTTCTCGCCCGGTGTGTGCGTGTTCATCATGGACAATGTGTGCTTCAACGTGTCGTTCGGCGTATTCGGTCTCCACATCACCCACGAGAAGCAGGTGACCAACGGCGTGGAGGAAGGCACCCGCACCTCATCGGGCGCCAATTTCCGCTTTAACTTGTTCAACATTAACTTCGGATTAGGTGTCAACATTTAAGTCATATCTCAGGATACTAACGGCAGTGGCATGCGCCGCGCTGCTCATGCAAGGCTGTATCAAAAACGACATCCCCTACCCCCGCATCCGCCCGCAGTTTCTCAGTTTTGAAGTGCTCGGCGAGCTCCAGCCTGCCGCGATCGACACTATCAACTCCACCATCACCCTCTACCTCGACGAGACAGCCGACCCGGGCAACGTGGTGGTAAAGGAATTTTTCCTGTCGCCTGAAAATTCGGTGTGGAACGATTCCGTAGCATTTCTCAACGGTATCGATCTCACCTCACCGGTAGCCACCACCGTTTCACTCTACCAGACCTACACATGGCAGATCACCGCCATCCAGAACATAGAACGATACTTCACCGTCGAGAATCAGGTAGGTACATCCACCATCGACGCCGTGGCCCATCGAGTGATAGCCTACGTCACCGATCGCACCCCCCTCGATGCCATAAAGGTTACATCCGTGAAACTCGCCGGCCCTGAAGCCATGATGGAACCCTCGCTCGAAGGTCACACCGTAGATTTTTCAGGCCCGGTGGCCGTCGATATCACTGAACACGGCATCACAACCCGATGGACCATATACATCACCCAGACCGAATCGACAGTGACCACTGACCGCGTCGACCCGTGGTCGCAGGTGGCATGGGTATACGGTACCGCCGAAGCCGGCAAGGACAATGGCGTGGAATACCGCAAGGCCGGTGCCGACGAGTGGATAAGACTGCCCGAAGCCGACGTGACCCACGACGGCGGCTCGTTCACCGGTCGCATTTCGCCCCTCGAGCCCCTCACCGCATATCAGGCGCGCACATATTCAGGCACCGAATATGGTGAAGTAGTCGACTTCACCACTTACGGCACAGCACAGCTGCCCAACAGTTCGCTCGACGACTGGTGGCTCGACGGCAAAGTATGGAACCCGTGGGCCGAAGGCTCGGTCTCCTTCTGGGACACCGGCAACAAGGGCGCTGCGACACTCGGCCCGAGCAACACCCAGCCCTCCGACGACACGCCCACCGGAAGCGGACGCTCAGCCCGGCTCGAGACCCGCTTCGTGGGTATAGGCATGCTCGGCAAACTCGCCGCCGGAAACCTCTTTGCCGGAAGCTACGTGCGCACCGACGGCACCAACGGCATCCTCAGCTTCGGACGCGAATTCACCTTCCGCCCCACCCGCCTCAACTGCTGGGTGAAATATCACTCAGCACCCATCAGCTCCACCACCGAAGGATTCGCCGACCTCAAGGACCGTCCCGACACAGCCGTGGTGTGGATCGCGCTCATTGACTCACCCGAACCTTTCGAGATACGCACCAACCCCAAAAACCGTCATCTCTTTGACCCCGACGGCCCCGAAGTGGTAGGTTACGGCATGATGCAGCTCTGCCGTGATTACCCCGAGTGGGAACAAATTGCTGTGCCCGTGAACTATAAGTCGACCTCGCGTGTTCCTAAGTATGTGCTGGTAGTCGCGTCGGCCTCGAAATACGGTGACTTCTTCACCGGAGGCAACGGCTCGCTCCTGTTCATCGACGACTTCTCACTCGACTATTTTTATTAAACAATGAAAAGGATAATCACACTTCTCTTTGCGGCGGCAGTCATGATGACAGCCTCGCAGGCTTCGGCCCAGTTCAATCTCGGCAGCCTTCTCGGCGGCGGATCCTCATCCCAGACCACCGACAGTACATCAACCTCCGGCGCAGGCTCAGGCTCAGGACTGGGCGGTCTCATCAAAGGTGTGACCGACGCCATAGGCCTCACCTCGGCCGACGTCGACGTGAAAGACATGGTAGGCACATGGGCCTATTCAGGTCCCGCCGTAGTATTCAAGAGCGATAACCTGCTTCTTAAAGCCGGCGGCGCAGCTGCCTCGTCCACAGTAGAAAACAAGCTCAAGGACTACTACAAGATAGCCGGATTCGAAAGCCTCAAGCTCACCATCGAGTCTGACTCCACCTTTACATTCAAGGTAAAATCCATCCCCCTGCAGGGCACCATCACCCGCAATCACGACACCGGCAACTTCTATTTCACCTTCAAGGCATTCAAGAAAATTAACCTCGGCAAGATGGAAGCCTACGTATCGGTCAAGGGCGGAAAAGAAATGTCGCTCACATTCGACGTCAGCGGCCTCCTCAAGATCGTGGAAAAAGCAGGAAGCGTCACCGGCAACAAGACCCTCAAAGGCGTGACCGAGCTCCTCAACAAATACGACGGCCTCACCGCCGGCTGGAAGCTCACCAAAACCACCGACCAAAGCAAATAATTTCACTCCCCTACATCACCCTATACACGACCGGCAGCCCCCGCCGGTCGTGATTTTTTTGCACCCCCAACCCAATAACAATCAACCCTGTAGGGGCGCTACACAGGAGCGCCCGGTCGAGCAAAATGGTATTTTTCACGCCACTTCGGGCTGTCAAATTTCAATTTAACACTTTTTTGCTTCTGTCGGCGGGGTTGCGGCACAGGGGTGAGGGTATCTTTGCAATACAGTTTTTTAAGATTCTATTCTGTATTGTTTCATCTCTCATCAATCTTTGATATCATGACTTCCGCTTTTACCATTTCTCCCCGAGTGATACATACCATCAGCTCTCTCCCCGTAGAGGATCGCGACGTGATCACCACCGCTCTTGCCCGCGAACTGATATTGGGCGTGGACGTGACCACGTCACTGTCGCCCATTCAGGCGATAGTCTACGCGATTGTAAGGCAATACGTGCGTCAGGATTCGCTTCAGTGATCGCGGCGGCGGTAGATGTAGCGGGCAAGTCCGTAGATGTAGCGGCGGAATCCGGGGCGGTAGCACAGCAGCCTGTCCATCCAGCCCATATGCGGCTGAAGGTATCTCACCGCCATGCCTACATAGATCATGGCGAAGAGTGTTCCGGTGCCCACTACATTGAACAGCCACGCGCCGAAGTATAAATATCCGAGTGCCACGGCTATTAACACGAGTGTGATGTCAACGTAAATCTTCACTCTCGCAAATGGAGCGTCGGTGACGCGGCTTATGGCAACCGGCAGGCCTTCGCCGGGCATGGTCACCGAGCCGCAGCGCAGTTCCATGGCGATTCCGGCAGCGAGCACGGTGCACCCTGCCGCCTGCGCGAGCATCTGCCACGGCAGCGTGGCGGGTATGAAAAGCGCGGTGATCGACATGTTGATGTCGAGCAGAAAGCCGAATACGAATCCTATCACGAGCTGAAAAAGCTGCACGGCCTGAAATCGCCTGCGCAGAATCAGTATCTGCAAACCCACGAGGATACCGTTCATCACATAAGTGTATTCACCTATGGTCCAAGCCGGTACCTCGCCTGCGGCGCCCGCGAGGGTCATTACGAACGGAATGGTGGAAATGACGCTACTGCCGAGTGCCGAACGCACACACAGTGCCACGCCGAAAGTCATAACAAAAAGTGAGACAAGCAACAACAGGTGTTGCCACACGAATCCTATTACTTTTTCTTTCATTGTACCTGTAAAAACTTACTGCAAAGTTACGCAAAATTCCCGTGAGTTTCATTAACTTTGCATAAAAATCCCAAGATCAGTTTCACGATGAAAAAATCATTCTTTCGTATTTTAGGTGCGTTGATGCTGCTTGCATTCGTCACCCCCGCCTACGCTCAGTTCAATCTGGGCAAGGCAATCAACGCTGCCGGCAAGGCAGCCAAGGCGTTTACCCTCACTGATGCCCAGATGGCCGAATATGTCAAGGAGTCGGTCGACTGGATGGATAAGAACAATCCTGTGCTCGGCGAGGACAGTCCATATACCCAGCGCCTGCGCCGCCTCACCGAAGGCATTACCGACGCCGACGGCATTCCCTTGAACTTCAAGGTCTACGATGTTATCGACATCAATGCTTTCGCATGTCCCGACGGAAGCGTGAGAGTGTTCTCGTCGCTTATGGACATAATGACCGACGATGAGCTTATGGGTGTGATAGGCCATGAGATAGGCCACGTGCTCAAGCATCACTCCAAGAATCAGTTCAAGCAGGAGCTTCTCACCGGCGCGCTCAAGGATGCCGTGGCATCCACAGGCGGCAAGGCTGCAGCACTTACCGAATCGCAGCTCGGCTCTCTGGGCCAGTCGCTCATCAACGCCAAGTATTCTCAGAAGCAGGAAAAGGAGGCCGACAACTGCGGCTATGATTTCCTTGTGTCGAAAGGCCGCAATCCGTGGGGTATCGTGATGTCGTTTGAGAAACTCCAGTCGATGGAGGGCGACACAAAGCAGAGCTACATCAACAAGATGTTCTCGTCCCACCCCGATACCAAGGCACGCATCGAGGCCATGACCAAGCGCTGCGTGAAAGACGGCTTCACCCGTCCCGAGGCAGAGCCTGCCAAATAAGTAATCCCGTATCAACTGACAGGCAGGAACCCCGCAAAGGTTCCTGCTTTTTTTGTGTGGCACAGCTGAAATTTCGCCGTCATTATGCGGCAACTCGCGCTTTTTTGATTATCTTTGCGAAAGAATAAAGATAATAGCCGGAATCCGTTCCGCCCAAAATATATAAATCATCACCATGAGTCGCTCCAATTCCTCGGGAAAGCACAGCACATTATTATGGTATCACATCGCCGCACTGCTCACGGTAGTAGCATGGGGCGTATCGTTTATCTCCACCCGTATTCTGCTCGACAATGAGCTGCATCCCATCGAGATCTACATCTATCGTTTCCTTCTGGCTTACATTTTCATGCTGTTTATCAGCCACCGGCAGTTCCGCAGCCACTCGTGGCGCGACGAAGGGTTGTTCATCCTGTGCGGTCTGTGCGGTGGCTCCATCTACTATATAAGCGAGAACGTGGCGCTGGAATACACTTTGGTGTCGAATGTTTCGCTCATAACGTCGCTCTCGCCCATCATTACAGCCATACTCCTCGGCGCCCTCTACAAGTCAGAGCGACCCGGCAGCGGACTGTATGTAGGGTCGGCGGTAGCGTTCATAGGAGTGGGGTTCGTGATTTTCAACAGCAGTTTCATGCTCGATATCAAGCCGCTTGGCGATCTGCTGGCGCTTCTTGCCGCCGTGACTTGGGCTATATATTCACTCATACTCCGCCGCCTCAACGTGCAGTACGACGCCCTTTTCATCACCCGCAAGACATTTTTCTACGGCGTAGTCACGGCCATCCCGTTTCTCGCCATCGAGCCTGAGATCACTCCTTTCTCGCAACTGCTCACCCCAGCGATAGTGGTAAATCTGCTGTTTCTGGCGCTTTTCGCCTCACTTCTCGCATTCCTGCTGTGGACTATCATAGTGGGCAAGCTCGGCGCTGTGACAGCCAATAATTATATATATTTCCAGCCTGTGGTGACGCTCATATTCTCGGCCATAATACTGGGCGAGCGCATATCGGCAGTGGGCATCACCGGCTGCGTACTTATCCTTGCAGGCGTATGGCTGAGCGACTGGCTCCCCCGACGCACTCTCAAGAAAAACAACCTTTAACAACATTTTCCTCCCGCTGATGAAAAAAATCTTCATGACCGCAACTGTCGCCCTCGCCGCTTCATTTACGGCTCTTGCCGCCACGCAGGCTCCGCTGTGGCTCCGCGATGTAAAGATATCGCCCGACGGTAAAGAAATAGCGTTTACCTACAAGGGCGACATTTATAAAGTAGCCTCCACGGGAGGCGCGGCCATGCGTCTCACATCCTTTCCCGCCATGCAGATGGAACCGGTGTGGTCGCCCGACGGTAAAAAAATCGCATTTGCCTCCTCGCGCGAAGGCGGCAAGGATATTTTCGTGATGAATTCCGACGGCTCGGGTGTGCGCCGTCTCACCTTCCACTCGGCCGCCGAAACTCCCGAGGCGTTCACCCCCGACGGCAAGTCGGTGGTATACTCCGCAGCCATTCAGGACGCTCCGGCAAGCGTGATGTTCCCGTCGGCCCGTCTCACCGAGCTCTATGCGGTCGATATCGCCGGCGGCAAGCCGCGCCAGATTCTGTCCACACCCGCCCAGCGCATATCATATATGCCCGACGGAAAAAGCTTCGTATATCAGGATCAGAAAGGCATGGAAAACGAGTGGCGCAAGCACCACACATCATCGGTCACCCGCGACCTCTGGAAATACGATGCGGCTACCGGACGCCACACTAACCTCACCGATCATGCCGGCGAGGACCGCGACCCGGTCGTATCGCCCGACGGCTCCACACTCTATTTCCTCAGCGAGCGCGACGGCGGCTCGTTCAACGTGTATTCCGCTCCCATAGCCTCACCCGCGGCGGCAAAGAAACTCACCTCGTTCACCACCCATCCGGTGCGCTTTCTCTCGGGCGCCAACGACGGCACGATGGCTATGACCTACGACGGCGAGATTTACACCATGCGCCCCGGCTCCAAGGCGTCAAAAGTCAACATCACCATTCCGGCCACCGACGATACCCCGCTCACCCGCACACTCAGCTTCACATCGGGAGCCGAGGATGCGGCCGTGTCGCCCGACGGCAAGCAGATTGCGTTCGTGTACCGCGGCAACATATTCGTCACCTCGCTCGACTACTCCACCACCAAGCAGGTGACATCGACTCCGCAGGGCGAATTTTCGCCTACGTGGGGAACCGACAACCGCACGCTTTATTATGCATCTGACCGCGACGGCTACAACACCATCTACAAGGCATCGATAGTGCGCGACGACGATCCCAACTTCCCCAACGCCACTCTCATCAAGGAAGAGCGTGTGACCAAAGACGCCACCGACCTCATGAATCCCGTCATGGCGCCCGACGGCAAGCAACTCGCCGTGATAGCTGACCGCAACAAGATTGCCGTGCTAAATGCCGAGAACGGCAAACTGAAACTGCTCACCGACGGTTCTACCTATAAGTCACGCGACGGCGGCATAATGCTCGACTGGTCGCCCGACAGCCGCTGGCTCACTGCCACGGTCGACATGCACCACCGTGACCCCTACTACGATATTGCAATCATCAATGCTTCCACAGGCGATATAACCAATATTACCGACAACGCCTATATGTGTTACGCGCCCCGCTGGGTGATGGACGGAAAGGCGATAGTATTCATGTCCGATCAATACGGCATGCGCAATCAGGCCTCGTGGGGTTCGCTCAGCGACGTGATGCTGGCATTTACATCCAAGGAAGCCTATGACGAATATCTTCTGTCGAAGGAAGATTACGAGCTGCTCAAGGAAGCCAAGAAAGATAAAGACAAGAAATCGAAATCTTCAAAAAAATCCAAAAAATCCGACAAGTCTGACAAGTCAGACAAGTCCGATAAATCCGACAAATCCGACAAATCCGATGACGACGAGGATGCCGTGGAGCCTATAGTGATAGATTTCGACGGTCTGCGCGACCGCGTGGTGCGCGTCACTCCGTTCTCGTCTGACGTGGCCGACTTCTATGTGACCGACAATGGCGACAAGCTCTATTTCCTCACCTCCATCGATCAGGGCAACGACCTCTGGAGCGTGGATCTGCGCGAGGGCGATGTAGAGCAGGTGAAGCGTCTCGATGCCGGCTCACTCTCCCTGCAGCCCGATGCCAAAGGCAACGCTCTGTATCTCCTCGGCCCACGCATGATGAAGAAGATGAATCTCGCCAGCGAGTCGATGAGCAATATTTCCTACCGCGGCGAAATGACATTCTCGCCCGAGCAGGAGCGCGACTACATGTATGATTTCGTAGTAAGGGAGGAAAACGCCCGGTTCTACGATCCCAAGATGCACGGCGTTAACTGGAAATCGCTCGCGAAGGACTACCGCAAGTTCCTTCCCCACATCAACAACAACCACGATTTTGCCGAGTTGCTTTCAGAGTTGCTGGGCGAACTCAATGTATCTCATACCGGCTCGGGAGCGTCGTCATCGGCCTCCAAAGCCCCCACTGCATCACTCGGAGTACTCTACGACCTGACCTATACGGGCGATGGCCTGAAAGTGGCCGAAGTAGTAACGGGAGGTCCGTTTGACCGCTCGGCCACAGCTATGGTACCCGGCTCGGTAATCACCGCCATCAACGGCAACCCGGTTACCGCATCCACCCCCGACGAGATGCTGCTCAACAAGACCACCGGCAAGAAAACCCTCGTGGAATTCACCACTCCCTCGGGCGAGAAGGTCGAGGAGGCGGTGAAACCGGTGTCGGCCGGGCGCATGTCGGAACTGCTTTACCAGCGCTGGGTGAAGCGCAACGAGCATATCGTTGACTCCCTCTCGGGCGGCAAGCTCGGTTACGTCCACATCCGCTCTATGGCCGACGGCCCCTTCCGCACAATCTATGCCGACGTGCTCGGCAGGTGGAACGAACGCGACGGTATCGTGATAGATACACGCTGGAACGGCGGCGGCCGACTTCACGAAGACATCGAAGTGCTTTTCAGCGCCGACCAGTATCTGCGTCAGGAAGTCAAAGGCGACTATTACGGCGACATGCCCTCACGCCGCTGGCTCAAACCGTCGATTATGGTGCAGGGTGAAGCCAACTACTCCAACGCCCACGGAACGCCTTGGGTCTACAAGAAAAAAGGTATGGGCAAGCTCGTGGGAATGCCAGTTCCCGGCACCATGACCTCGGTCAACTGGGTGACCCTTCAGGATCCCGACCTGTATTTCGGTATTCCCGTGGTGGGCTACCGCACCGAGGAAGGCTACTATCTTGAGAACCATCAGCTTGAACCCGACATCAAGGTGGCCAATGATCCGGCCACCGTGGTCAAGGGTCAGGATCTTCAGCTCGAAGCAGCCGTCAAAGCTCTGCTCGATGATGTGAAAGAGTGGAAAAAGACAGCTCCTTTTGCGAAATAATTACTATCTTTGCGTCAATTATACAACCCTAAAATATTACCATCATGAAAAAAAGTGCACTGCAGACAGCTCGCGCAGCTTATCGTCCCAAATTGCCCGTCGTACTCACCGGCGCGGTAAAGGCGGTCGAAGGTGAGCCCACTCAGTCTGTCGCTGATCAGGAAGCTATCCGTCAGCTTTTCCCGAATACCTACGGTCTTCCCGAACTCCGCTTCGAGAAAAATCCGTCGCCCACTCCCGGCAAACCCATCAACGTAGGCGTCATCCTCTCAGGAGGTCAGGCCCCCGGCGGTCACAATGTTATATCGGGTCTCTTCGATGGTATCAAGAAAATCAATAAGAACAGCCGCCTCTACGGTTTCCTCATGGGTCCCGGCGGTCTGGTCGACCATAACTATATGGAGCTCACCCCCGAGATTATCGACGAATACCGCAATACCGGCGGTTTCGACATCATCGGTTCGGGTCGCACCAAGCTCGAGACCAAGGAGCAGTTTGACAAAGGTCTCGAAATCCTCAAGGAGCTCGACATCAAGGCCCTCGTGATCATAGGCGGTGACGACTCCAATACAAATGCCGCCGTGCTCGCCGAGTACTACAAGAACATAGGCGCAGGCGTGCAGGTCATCGGCTGCCCCAAGACCATCGACGGCGACCTTAAAAATGAAGTCATCGAGACATCTTTCGGCTTCGATACCGCAACCAAAGTTTACTCCGAAGTTATCGGCAACATCCAGCGCGACTGCAACTCGGCCAAGAAATACTGGCACTTCATCAAGCTCATGGGTCGCTCCGCTTCCCACATCGCCCTCGAATGCGCCCTTCAGACCCAGCCCAATATCTGCATCATATCTGAAGAAGTCGAGGCCAAGAACATGACCCTTCAGGAAGTGGTCAACGACATTGCCGACGTAGTCGCAGCACGCGCAGCACGCGGCGACAACTACGGAGTGGTACTCGTGCCCGAAGGCCTCATCGAGTTCATTCCTGCTGTGAAGTCGCTCATCGCCCAGCTCAATGACCTCCTCGCCGCCAATGCCGACGAATTTGCAGCACTCGCCACTCCCGCTGAGCAGCGCGCATGGGTAATAGCCAAGCTCACCCCCGAAAACGCCGCCACCTACGAGTCGCTCCCCGAAGGCGTGGCACGCCAGCTCACCCTCGACCGCGACCCTCACGGCAACGTTCAGGTATCGCTCATCGAGACCGAAAAACTCCTATCTGAAATGGTAGGCAAGCGCCTCGCCGAGCTCCGCAAGGAAGGTAAATACAACGGCAAATTCTCAGCACAACACCACTTCTTCGGCTACGAAGGCCGTTGCGCCGATCCCTCCAACTTCGACGCCGACTACTGCTACGCCCTCGGCTACAACGCAGCATGCCTCATCGAAGCAGGTGTTACAGGCTACATGTCATCGCTCCGCAACCTCACCAAGCCCTCCGTGCAGTGGGTAGCCGGCGGTATCCCCGTCACCATGATGATGAACATGGAGCGCCGCCACGGCGAGATGAAGCCCGTGATACAGAAAGCCCTCGTGAAACTCGACGGAGCACCCTTCCTCAAATTTGCCTCCAAGCGCGACAAATGGGCTCTCGAGACATGTTACACCTACCCCGGCCCCATCCAGTATTTCGGACCCGCCGAGGTATGCGACCAGCCCTCGAAAACCCTCATGTACGAACATCCCGAAAAGAAATTCTAATCCTTTTTTACAGCTTGCTTCAATCCCGCCGCAGCCCTCGGGTTGCGACGGGATTTACCCTAATTGATTAATGATTAATGATTAACAATTAATGATTAATCCTGTAGGGACGCACACTCGGGTGCGTCCGGCCGAGCAAATCGGGAAGCAAATCGAGACGCAAAACAATTCTAAATTCTCAATTCTAAATTCTAAATTTATAAAAAAACATGATTACCCAAGAACAATTAAAAGAGACTTTTGAGCGCAAGCTGGCGCTGAGGAGGTATCTTTGACATCGACAGCAAGAAAATACAAGTAGAAGAAGAAGAACTCCGCACCCACGTGCCCGACTTCTGGGAACACCCCAAGGAAGCACAGGTGCAGATGAAGAAAATCAAAGATCTGCAAGCGTGGATCGAAGGCTACGAGGAAATCGACAAAATTACCGAAGAGCTCCAGCTCGCGTGGGACTTCCTCAAGGAAGGCCTCGTGGAAGAAGAAGAACTTGACCGCATATATGCCGACACCATAGCCAAAATCGAAGCCCTCGAGCTCCGCAACATGCTCCGCCGCGAAGAAGACAAGATGAGCGCCGTGCTCAAGATCAACTCCGGAGCCGGCGGTACCGAAAGTCAGGACTGGGCATCGATGCTCATGCGCATGTACCTCCGCTGGGCCGAGAAAAACGGCTACAAAACCTCCATCGCCAACCTTCTCGACGGCGATGAAGCAGGCATCAAGTCATGTACCATAAACATCGAAGGCGACTTCGCCTACGGTTACCTCAAGAGCGAAAACGGCGTGCACCGCCTCGTGCGCGTATCGCCCTACAACGCTCAGGGTAAACGCATGACCTCATTCGCATCAGTATTCGTCACCCCGCTCGTCGACGACACCATCGAAGTCAAGGTAGAACCCGCCCTTATGTCGTGGGATACCTTCCGATCAGGCGGCGCCGGAGGTCAGAACGTCAACAAAGTCGAATCAGGCGTACGACTCCGCTACCAGTTCACCGACCCCTACACAGGCGAACAGGAAGAAATCCTCATCGAAAACACCGAAACCCGCGACCAGCCCAAGAACAAGGAAAACGCCCTGCGCCAACTCCGCTCCATACTCTACAACAAAGAGCTCGAGCACCGCATGCAGGAGCAGGCTAAAGTCGAAGCCGGCAAGATGAAAATCGAATGGGGCTCACAGATTCGCTCCTACGTATTCGACGACCGCCGAGTCAAGGACCACCGCACAGGCCACCAGACATCCGACGTCAACGCCGTGATGGACGGCGACATCGACGGCTTCATCAAAAGCTACCTCATGCAATTCGCCGCCGTCGAAGAATAACCCCCCCTTTTCCAATAACAATGAGCCCGAGGCCTCCCCTCGGGCTCATTGATTTTTTATTATTGCTGTCCGATAAAAATTTTTGAGCGGATAAAAAATTAGGGTCGATTCCATTTGCAGGAGTCAACCCTTTT
>JAIDUB010000012.1 GCA_029060405.1 Duncaniella sp.
TTTCCAGTCATTCCAGTTGATTTCAGCGCGAACTCCGTGAGGGCCGTCGCTCATCATGAGCTGTGGTATGCCGAGCCGGGGAACCCCGCTGCTCGCAAATTTTCCGTAAGCGTGAAGCAACGCCACTTTTTCTTCCAAGGTCATGCGCGAGAGCGCGTCGTTCACCCTGTCCTCATGCCGAGCCGATTCATCGGTATACACCGGTACCGACGCCGCGGCTGTCATGACCGAAATACCGGCCAACGATATTATGGCGGTTCGTAACAATTTCATACCTTACAATTTTACTTTTATTTCTTTTCCTGAGTATTCTATATGTTTTCCCGATGCTTTAATTGCATTCTTCACCGGCGCCGATTGCGTGATATACACGACATTAAACTTCATCTTCTCATACATGCCGGGATAAGAACCGGTGCGGTCTCCGATGGTGAGAGTCGCGGTGGCATCGTCATATTCAAGCGGAATCTTGCTGAAATTTCCCTTTTCATAGTTGTAGTTAACGCCTTCGTCATCATATAGGGTGAAGCTCCCGTCGCGTCCTGCGTAGACGAGCAGGGTGACAGGTTCATCGGATTGTTCCGCCGTAGACTGAATGTCGGGACCGACGGGAATAATTGACCCGCCTCTGACGAAAAGCGGCATGCGGTCATAAGGCGCATCAACGGTAGCATACCCGCTCCCGTCCACGAGCATGCCGGTATAAAAATCATACCACATTTCGCCATCGGGAAAATAGACATCACGGTTTCGCTGACCATAGCGGTATACCGGAGCAACCAGAAAAGCCGGACCGAACATATACTGGTCACCTACGTTTCGAGCAGTCATATCATCGGAAAAATCCATAACCATGGGCCGCATAAGCGTGTAGTCATCGAAATGTGCCATCGCTGCAAGCGAGTAAAGATAGGGCATGAGATTATAACGCAGGCGGGTATAGTACACGATCGAACCGTAAGCCTGATGATCATCGGGAGCTATGTTGTAAACCTCGCGGAACGGCCACTGACCGTGAGCGCGGAAAAGGGGTACAAATGCTCCGAACTGATACCAGCGGGTATTCAGCTCACGCCATTCGTCGAGGTCAGGACTTTCCTGACGGGATTTATTCCATGCCTTGGCAGCCTTCACATAACGGTCCTCTACGCAGAACCCGCCTATATCCATAGTCCAGAACGGAATTCCGCTCATGGAGAAATTAAGTCCTGCGCGTATCTGCGCCTCCATGTCCTCCCAGCGGGTTGCAATATCACCGCTCCAAGTGGCTGTGGAATATCGCTGCTGTCCGGGGAAACCTGAACGCGTAAGGAGAAAGACCCGTTTGTCGGGAACGTCACCGCGCTGACCGTCATATATAGCCTCGGCATTCATAAGTGCATAAGCATTGAAATACATCGCTGCAGGCCCCAGCGCCGTAGGTGTCATGAGCTCCTTGCGGTATTCGATGTCAACACAGTCACGTATGTTAGGCTCGCTCGCATCCATCCACCAAGCATCGATGCCGAGAGGTACATAATGGTCATTGATCTGACTCCAGAACAATTTCCGCGCCTCGGGATGATATGCGTCGTAAAAAGATCCGAGATACCCCGGACCTACCCAGTCGCGGATACTGTCGCGCACGGCATTGCGATACATCCAGCCCCGCGAATCAAATTCCTTGTAGTGATCGGTAGTTGTATAGAACTTGGGCCATACCGACACCATCACACGTGCATCCAACGCATGAATGGAGTCCACCATTCCTTTCGGATCGGGAAAACGTTTGGGGTCAAATTCATGACTTCCCCATGCATCCTGAGGCCAGTGCAGCCAGTCGATCACTATATTGTCGAGGGGAATGTTCCGGCGTCGGAATTCAGTTACTGTCGACAGCACTTCTTCGGCAGTGTTATATTTTTCCCGGCTCTGCCAGTATCCCATAGCCCACTTGGGCATGATCGGGGCGTGGCCTGTAAGCTCACGGTATCCGGCTATGATTTCGTCCATGTCCTCGCCGTAAATGAAATAGTAGTCGATCATATCCTGCATCTCACCCCACCAGCGCATGCGCTTTGAGGCAGCAATATCGGCAGCCGGATATACACGCAGTCCGCAATAGGCCACGTCGCCATCAGGGCGCCACTCGATTTTTACGGGTACACGTTTACCCTTCTCAAGATCAAGTGAAAACTTATAAGCGTTGGGATTCCAAGATGTGCGCCAGCGTGTGTCGACCACCTTTGCCGAATCAACATATACGGTGACATAACCCGAGTAATACAGCTGAAAATCATAGCGTCCGCTTTCAGAAGGCTCGATCTCACCTGAATAGGTGACAGCCGAATGCCGGAACTTAAAATCTTTCGGCAGCCCGGTGACCCATTTCAATTCCGGCCTCTCAAGATATTCAAATGTCATTTCCGTCTCTCGCCGCTCCGTTACGGCCGAATCAGCAGCCACATATCTTCCCGTCAGAGCGCCTTCAACTCCGTAAGAATCATATAGCTTAAACACATCGCCAAGTTTCAGATAATCATCGGGATTACCCCAGCGGCATAACGAGTAACCGTCCCACAGAAGTCCGTAATTGCCCGTTGAGACGACAAACGGCACCGACACTTTCGTGTTATATTGAAACAGAGCTTCGTTTTTTCCTTTATAGTTAAATTCATTGGCCTGATGCTGACCGAGGCCGTAGATACCCTCGTCATCATCGGGCGAATCGAAAGATTGACTGACGGTATAACCGTCAGAGCCTTCCACCGTTATGGACATGAATGATTTTCCTCCGGGCGTCTCATTAAGCAGTAATTTCCCTTTATTATCATAAAATCTCACTGCTCCGTCCTCTTTATCGACCAGAACCACTAACTTGGAGGTTGCGAGCGTGAAATTGTAGGGTGTGGAAGTCAATACCTTGTAATGACCTTTTTCGCGGGGCAAAACTATCAGAGAACTGTCGGCGGCAAACTCTCCGGGCGTTGACGACACACGGATGATTTCCGGCGTCACCACCCGCAATCTTGTCTTTACCCCGTCGCTTACATATTCCACTCCGTCGGGCAACGTGCGCATTGATGTCACTTGTGCTGGCGCCGGTAATGCAAGCAATATTGATGAAAAAAATATAAGTCTCTTTATCATGGCTTGGATTTTGCGGTTTACAAAGATACATAAAAAAATATCCCGCCGCTCCACCGCTGTCACTAAAAAAGGCCTTAGCTGACGGAATATTGGCAAAAATGGTGTAAATGTGGGCACGGATGGTTACTTTTTGATGTCATGGTGCAAAAAGTCACCTAAAATAGTTAACTTTGCACGTCGAAAAGCAAACACGTATTATGTTTATCACTGACTGCCTGTCCACTTTCGGACGTTACTGCATATTCATGCGAAAAGTATTCGGACTGCCCGACCGGTGGCGTTCATTCTTTTCGCGCACCCTCGCCGAGATCACCAAACTCGGCGTGGATTCCATCCCGCTCGTGATCGTAATTTCCCTTTTCATAGGTGCGGTAATCACAATCCAGATGCAGCTTAATGTCACTTCGCCGCTCATTCCCGCCTACTCGGTGGGCATGGCTTCGCGAGAGATAATTCTGCTTGAGTTTTCCAACTCGATCCTGTGCCTCATCCTCGCCGGCAAGGTCGGCTCCAATATCGCCTCGGAAATAGGCACCATGCGTGTTACGGAGCAGATCGACGCCCTCGAAATAATGGGTGTAAATTCGGCCAACTACCTTGTACTCCCCAAGATTGTGGGTTTTCTCGTCTACATGCCCATACTTGTTTCGTTCTGTATTGCCACCTCATTCCTCGGCGGATTTTTCGTCGCCATGTTCACCGACATGATTCCCGTGAGCCGATATGTCTACGGATTACAGGCGATGTTTCAGGAGTGGTATGTGTGGTACGGACTCATTAAGTCGCTTTTCTTCTCGTTTGTAATCACGTCGGTAGCCGCCTACTACGGATATTTCGTAAAAGGTGGTGCGCTCGAAGTTGGCAAGGCGAGCACTAATGCCGTAGTGGCATCGTCGATACTTATTCTACTGCTTGATGTGGTACTCACAAAACTCCTGCTGCAATGATCGAAGTAAAAAACCTGACCAAATCGTTTGACGGCAAGACAATCCTTGATAACGTCAGTGCTACGTTTCTCACCGGAAAGACCAATCTCATTATCGGTCAGAGCGGTTCGGGCAAGACCGTCATGCTCAAGTCCCTCGTGGGACTGATACGACCCGAAGAAGGTCAGATTCTCTACGACGGCCGCGACTTCATGCACATGAACCGCAAGCAGGTCAAGGAGATTCGCAAGGAAATAGGTATGCTCTTTCAAGGGTCGGCGCTGTTTGACTCCGAGACAGTGCTCGGAAATGTAATGTTTCCGCTCACTATATATACCCGCATGAGTCAGGCCGAGATGCTTGACCGCGCCCGGTTCTGCCTTGAACGTGTAAATCTCAAGGGCGCTGAGGACAAATACCCGTCCGAAATTTCAGGCGGCATGCAGAAGCGAGTGGCCATTGCACGTGCCATTGCCATGAACCCCAAATATCTTTTCTGCGACGAACCCAATTCAGGTCTTGATCCGCGCACGTCAATCCTCATCGATGAGCTGCTGAGCGACATAACTCATGAATATAACATCACCACCATCATCAATACCCACGACATGAATTCAGTGCTGGGCATAGGTGAGAACATCATATTCATCCGCAACGGAAGACGTGAATGGGTAGGTGACATGCACCAGATATATCAGACTTCGTGTCAGGCGCTTGATGAATTCGTGTTTGCCAACGATCTGTTTCAGAAAGTGCGTGCCTATGTGCTCGCAAATGAGCACCCTCAGCCCTGACGCAGCCGTGGGGCAACCACCACGAGCGTTACCGAGACCACTATCAGTATCACTCCGGTAATGTTAAGCAGGGAAAGAGTCTCGCCAAACATACATACACCTATTACTATTCCGGTCACAGGTTCGAGAGCGCCGAGAAGCGATATGACCACTGATCCCACGTCGCGCACCGATACCGCGATGGCCAGAAGCGAAATGATGGTTGGCACCACCGCTATGCCGGCTACGTTAACCATACACTCTGCGCTCATTACAAGTGGAGAAAGCTCCGATAGAAAATCAAGATTTAACACGAAAACGATTGAACCGAAAAGCAGCGAATAAAACGTGAGAGTCATTCCCGGCACATCGCGCAACCGGCTCTTGTTGATGGCAACCATGTAGACTGCATAAGCAAGCGACGAAAGACACACCAGCAAAATCCCGACAAGTCCGGCGGTGCCACCCGACGGATTATAAAGGCATGCGATTCCGGCAACCGATAGGCAAAGTGCGGCCACGGTGACGCGTGTCAGTTTTTCACCGTAACCGAGCCACATTATCAGTGTCACGCACACGGGAGTCATAAACAGCAGAGTAGTGGCGATTCCCACATCCATATATCGGTAGCTTATAAACAGAAAAAGCGATGATAAGGCAAAAATCATGCCTTCACCCATCATGAACACCACGTCGCGCAATGGAAGCCTGAAACTCTTGCCCGTGAGCAGCATAATGAGTCCGAGAACAATCGTAGCGCCTATGTATCTGTAAAACAGCACAGATGCAACCGACAGTCCCATCCCGTAAAGCGGGATGGCAAACATCGGATTAGTCCCATAGCTAACCGCCGCAATTATACCCAGCGCATAGCCCCTAACAACCCGTCCACGCTTACCCTGTAATTCTAAATTTTCCATATCAGTACAAAATTAGTCAAATCCCGAAAAACATCGTATCACTCATGAGTGAATTTTTAACTTTACGAGTGGCTTGAAATTCGTCAGGAATGGTTAACTTTGTAATATGGGAAAAATCAAATTGCTTTTTTCAAAATTCGACACTCCTCTTGAACTCAAGACGGCGCCGGAAATCAAGGCAGGTTTTCCAAGCACGGCCGATGATTACAAACTTGACGCCATTGATTTCAATCGCGACATGATTCGCCACCCCGAGAGTACATTCTACGGGCGTGTATACGGCGACTCAATGATCAACGCCGGTATTGCCGACGGTGACATAGCTGTGATCGACCGTCTGGAAGAAGCCAAAGACGGTGACATAATCGTTGCATTCGTCAACAATGAATTTACCATCAAGTATCTTGACCTTACTCATAAAGAGGAAGGATATATTGAACTCAGACCTGCCAATGATGCTTTCGAGCCAATACGCGTGGATCTCCATGATGATTTCAGGGTGTGGGGAGTAGTGGTGTGGACGATTCGCAACTGCAAGCATCTGAAATAGTTATGTCCAAGTCCACATTTTACGCCGTGATTGACTGCGACAACTGTTTCGTAAGTTGTGAGCGAGTGTTCCGTCCCGAGCTCAACAACAGGGCGGTCGTCGTGTTGTCAAACAACGACGGCTGTGTCGTAGCGCGTTCAAAAGAAGCTAAGGCTCTCGGTGTGAAAATGGGCCTCCCCTACTACCAGATGCTTCAGGAATTTCCTGATGCTGATATAGTGGCTCTTTCGAGCAACTATGAACTTTATGCCGACATGACCGGCCGCGTGATGTCGCTCATAAGAAAATCGGCTCCTGACTTCATGAGATATTCCATCGATGAAGCATTCTGCATTCTTCGCGGCATTGACGGCGATCAGGCCAAGAAATGGGGAGAAGATATCCACTCGCTTGTAGATCGAGGCACCGGTATGCCGGTAAGCATAGGAATAGCACCTACAAAAACCCTTGCAAAAGCTGCTTGTATTTTTGCAAAGAAATATCCGGGATACCGCAGCTGCTGCGTCATTGACTCCGATGAAAAACGGCTCAAGGCACTCGAGCTCGTACCTGTTGAAGACGTTTGGGGTATAGGACGTCGCATTTTACCTCGATTGAAAGGTATGGGTATTACCACCGCAGCAAAATTTGCCGCACATACTCCGCAGTGGATTCGATCGTCGTTCAACATCGTTACCGAGCGTACTTGGAAAGAACTCAACGGTATAGACTGTATACCCAACGAGCACGCCGCCCCGAAGCAAAGCATATGCACGAGCCGCACATTTCCCAAACTTATCGACGACTATACCTCTTTACGCACTCAGGTTGCGAATTATGCGGCCAAATGCGCTGAAAAGCTTCGCCGGCAGAATTCCGTGGCCAAGACCGTGAGCCTTTTTATCGAAACCAACCATTTCAGGGAAGACCTTCCTCAGCATTCCACAATGCTCAGAGCCACGCTATCCACTCCGTCTAATTCCACCATCACCATTGTCGAGGCAGTCTCCCGCCTGCTCCGTGATGCCATGCGCGAGGGATACTTCTATCGTAGAGCCGGGGTGATAGTATCAGACATTACCGATGTGGAGGGTATGCAGCCCGATCTATTTGAATATAACCCCGACTCTTATGAACGGCTTCGCCGGCTCGACAAAACGGTCGACCGTATCAACAAGCTATGCGGCTCTGAAACCGTGGTGATAGGCACACGCCAGTATACCAGAAATGAAGGCAAAGGTAAAGCCGCACAGTTTTCCACAGCCATACGCCGCGAACGGCTATCGCAATGCCCCACTACCCGATGGAGCGACATCATTCCGCTCAACAAAGGTGATAAATAGTATCTTGAAGGTGCTTGGTAACTCATCTCAAACTATGAATTGTTAACTTCCGCAACGTCGGGGGGCAGGTATATACCGTGAAACGAATCTTACACCATCAAAACCTTCTGGTCACATTCTTTTCAGCAGTTATACATACGTGT
>JAIDUB010000120.1 GCA_029060405.1 Duncaniella sp.
GAAAATTTACCCGATTCGTACTGAGCCGGGTAAGGGAGATTATGTCGTTATTTTAAGTTTAAATGAAAGAGCCGTGCATGATTAATGATTCATGATTAATGATTCATGATTCATGATTCAAGATTCAAGATTCATGACAGGCTATTTGCTCGGTTGGGGGATTGTGACTATATTTGCGAAAGAATTTTAACTAAACAGAGATCAGTCAATGAAGAAATTCCTTTTAACCTTATCTTTCCTTACCGGCTTAGCTGCTCAGGGAGCCGTGGGAGTAACGTCGCCCTCGGGTGATATCAACCTTACATTTGATCTGGAGCAGAGCGGTGTGCCCGTGTACAGTATCGACTACAAAGGCAAGACCATTGTAGCTCCGAGCCGTCTTGGGCTGCTTGCCGACGAGACAGCGTTTACCGACGGTTTCACATTGGCCGGAGTGGATACGGTGACCGTAGACCGCACGTGGCAACCCGTGTGGGGCGAATACAGTGATGTGCGCGATCATTTCCGCGAACTTGCCGTAAAGCTGAAAGCCGAAAATCCGGCGAGGGAGATGACGGTGAGATTCCGCGTGTTTGACGACGGAGTGGGCTTCCGCTATGAACTTCCGGTACAGGACGGCCCGAATTATCTCACCCTCCGTGATGAACTTACGGAGTACAACCTCACCGGTGACAACACGGCATATTATATACCCGGTGATTACGATACCGACGAATATATATGGTCGGAAACCCCAGTGTCAGAAATTCCCGCTACGCTTGCGAAGTATCATAAACACACTGAGGCTCAGCGCGCGGAGGGTAAGAATATACAGACCCCTATGCTCATGAAGACCACCGACAGCGTGTACGTGAACCTTCATGAAGCCGCCCTTGCCGGATATCCCGCGATGCTTCTTGATGTGGATGCCGACAATCATAAATTCAAGACTCATCTCGTTCCTGACCGTCTGGGTGTGAGCGCCTATCTTCAGATGCCGTTCAATACTCCGTGGCGCACTTTCATTATCAGCGATGATGCCCGCGACATACTTGCATCGCAGTTGATCATGAATCTCAACGAGCCTTGCAAGATTGAAGACACCTCATGGATAAAACCCATGAAATTCGTGGGTGTATGGTGGGAGATGTTTACCGGCAATGTCAAGACTTGGGCTTATTCCGATGACCCATTGGCAAAACCCGGAGTGACTGATTATTCAAAACTACCCTCCAACGGCCGACATCCGGCCAATACTGAAAACGTGAAGCGATATATAGATTTCGCGGCCAAGCACGGTATTGACGGCGTATTGGTGGAGGGCTGGAACGAAGGCTGGGAAGACTGGGCGAGCTACCGCAAAAACCGCCAGTTCCTTTTCGACAAGCCATATCCTGATTTCGATCTACCGCAACTGCGCGATTATGCAAAGGAAAAAGGTGTGAAACTTATAATGCACCACGAAACCGCCGCCAATGCAGCTGACTATGATTTCCAGCTCGACCGTGCGTTTAAGTTTATGAAAGACAATTACTACGATGCCGTAAAGACCGGTTACGTAGGTGCAATTATCCCACGATCGGAACATCACACCTCACAGTGGATGGTGGATCATGTGAACCGCGTGGCCGAGCGTGCTGCCGAGTATCAGATAATGGTCGACAGCCATGAGGCTCCGCGCCCCACCGGTATGTGCCGCACCTATCCCAACTGGCTTGCACAGGAGAGCGCCCGTGGTGGAGAGTTTGAGTCTATGGGGGGTAATCCACCGTCGCATACCTGTATGCTGCCGTTCACCCGTCTTAAAGGTGGCCCGATGGATTATACTCCCGGCCTGTTCGAGACTCGCTTGAGTTATTATGGTGAAGGAAAAGATTCACAGGCGGGAACAACTCTTGCCCGTCAGCTTGCGCTTTATCTTACCATGCCGTCGCCCATTCAGATGGCCTGCGATCTTCCCGAGAATTATGAGCGTTTTCCTGATGCGTTCCGGTTTATAGAGGATGTGCCGGTTGACTGGGCTGACTCACGTTATCTTGAAGCTGAGCCCAACCGATATATCACCGTGGCGCGCCGTGACAAAAATTCCGACGACTGGTATGTAGGAGCGATTACCGATCACAACGGTCGCACGGCCACGATCGACTTCTCATTCCTTCCTGAAGGTAAATATGAAGCTACCATATATGAGGATGCTCCTGATGCGCACTGGAAAGACAACCCGCAGGCATACCGCATACGCAAAGTTACGGTTACACCTCAAACTGTCCTTTCCCAGCCTCTCGCCCCCGGCGGTGGCGCGGCTGTAAGAATTGTACGTAAGTAAGAATTACAGGTACATAAACGATAGGAAATAATTAACTGCAAGCTGTCGGTTACCCTATTAAGGGTCAATCAGGCGGCTTGCAGTTATTTTTCTGAAATATTACACTTTCGGGTATAGTTTCGGATGAATAAATTTCATATATTTGCGCGGATTATGCGCTGATAACGTAGAGCGATAACCGAAAATTCGATACAGTAATATTTGAAAAATTGAAATGATGAAGAATTTCCTACATGCGATCTTCTGCTTGATAGCCTTGACTGTAAACTCGTGTGCCGACCATGATAATCCTGAGCTGGCGCCCATAGATACTTCAAAGGTGAAAATCACTGCCGATGTAGAGGTAACTCCTTCCAAGGCTTGGCTTAATCCTACGGAGGAAATAACGGTAAAAGTGTCGGATGTCGAAATGACAGCACCCAAAGGAGTGGTGCTCCGTAATATAAATCTGATGGTCGACGGCCGCACGGCTATTCAGAAACCTTATTCAGGTGAGACTCTTGAATTCAAAGTGCCTTTAAATTATGTGCAGACAGGGCGCATCAATATCGCTTTGTGGGGTGACCTCGTGCAGCAAAATTACCGTGATGCGCAGATTATAATTGCCGATAATATCCAGCATGTGGTTTTCAGCGAGACACCCGAGTTCAAGTGTGACGTTATAGTCGATGTCACAGTCAGGTGTAAGCTTTCGTCGGGTGAAACGATTGATCGTTCATTTCAGGTGAAGTCTGATGGTGGAGAATATATTATGATTCCCGCATCGGAACTTTATTTTGCCGGAGATGCTTCGGCGACTCTTGAGGTAACTATGGCTGCTATTGCCGAAGTATATTCTACAAATTCTACTCTGAAAGCCGATGTCGCGCGATTATACTGGAGTGGAGGCAATGGGTCAGGTTCAACGATCAGATTCACTATGCCAAACACTCCCGGTTATCTCAATACGTGGGACATGGGCTCACGCCAGATTATGCTCATCGTAAATGCCGAGATGTATGGCACATGGGAAAATGTAACGGTCACTCCATTGCATACCATGTTTGTGGTAGTACCGAAGGAGTATTGATCGAGCAGATATAAGATATTCCTGTACTTTTTATTCAGGTCATGAAAAAATTCGACTTAAATACTACGGATTCTCTAAAAGAGCAGTTCAATGAGATTGTAACCTGCATCAGGGAAACACGAAGTCGTGTTTTTCGGATTGCTAACTCAGCTCTGATAGATTTATATTGGCAAATAGGTGAAATATTAGCCTACAGGGTTGCTAATTCGCAGTGGGGTGACGGGGTGATCAGGCAGTTAGCGGAATATATTGCTGAAAACACAGATGAGTGTAAAGGATTTTCCGACAAGAATCTGTGGCGTATGAAACAATTTTATGAGACTTATTCTACTGCTGATGAAAAACTCTCATCACTGCTGAGACAAATTAATTGGACGAATAATCTGATGATAATGTCAAGGTGTAAATCAGATGAGGAAAGAACATTTTATATCAGGCTTGTGGTGAATGAACGATTGTCGACGCGAGAACTTGAAAAGCTGATTAATCGTGGCTTATTCGAACGGACAATGATTGATAAGCCAAAACTCTCAGCAGTGCTGAGAGAAATTGTACCTTCGTCAGAACGATCGTTTAGAGATCGTTACATAATGGATTTTATAGGAGGAAAGACTTATCCCGATGAGTATTCGATGAAGCAGGCAATAATTGCCAAAATGAAGGATTTTATACTCGAAGTAGGTAAGGATTTTCTATATATGGGGCAGGAATACAGGGTTCAGGTGGGCATGGAGGATTTCAGGATAGACCTATTGTTTTTTCACAGAGAATTGCGATGTCTTGTAGCCTTCGAGATAAAAATGGGCCGTTTTCGCCCGGCCGATCTTGGACAGTTGGAATTTTATCTTGAAGCACTCGACCGTGATGTAAGAAAACAACATGAGAATCCGAGTATTGGTATTTTGCTTTGTAAAGATAAAGATGATGAAGTAGTGGAGTATGCCATGTCCCGTTCTTTGTCGCCCACTTTAGTATCGGAATACCGGTTAAATCTTCCTTCAAAGAAAGCCCTTCAAGAAAAAATAAAGGAGCTTTTTACCGAGACTTCAGTCGATGACGACAATAACTTGTTGAAATGACAAAATATGACATCGCCTTTGTCTCTGAAATAAATATTAACAGCAAAAAAAGATTAGAAAAAATTATCAGGTTGTGTTACGTTTTGACGGGTTGATCGTATCTATGGTATAATGGATATGAAAACCAATACTCTGACAGCCTCGTTCATGGCCCTGCGTGAAAAACTTCACCGTAGCGCCTTAGGCTTCCTCAAAAACGATGAGGATGCCAAAGATGCCATGCAGGACACATTTTTCAATCTGTGGAGAAGCGGTGGCGCCGATACAGAGTCTGAGGCTCGCAACAAGCTTTTTGCGGTATTGAAGAATATCTGTATCGACAAGTTGCGCAAGCCCCGGACTATAGGAATAGACGATATCAACCCGGAAGGCTTGATAGAAGATCCTTCACCGTGGGAGGATATTAAGAAATATGAATCTTTGCTTACCTCGGGTCTCACTGATATTCAAAGACGTATTTATTCACTTGTGACACACGAGGGGATGGAATATGACGCGATAGCCTCACACCTGAATATGTCGGTTGAGGCTGTGAGGATGAATATGAGTCGGGCAAGGAAGAAGATACGTGATAATTACAAACTACTTGAAAATGAAAATGCAAGACGATAAACTGACATTGCGGGAAACCGAGCAGCTATGCCGTCAATATATGGACTGCAGCCTTTCCGTATTAGAGGAAACGGAGCTCAGGTATTTCCTTACTCAGGTTGATTATCATTCACCTTTGATTGATGAGGTGCGCGGTATCATGGATATTGACAGCTTCATTTCTGCTAAGCCTGTAGAAAAAGTCAGCTCGAGAAGAAAACGTATGTTTGGCCGATGGCCGGTTTATGCAGGCATAGCAGCGTCGATTGCTGCAGTAATAGGTATAGGTGCATCGATTATGAAGCAAGAATCTGACACAGTGGTCATTGCCTATGCTCAAGGTCGCAGGCTTAATGCCGAGCAGGCTTTGAAGCAAAGCAAAGCCGATATGGAGATGGCGGAAGATTTCATCAAGCGCATGACCGATATCGGAAACAGCGAACAGCAGATAATTGAAGAATTCTTTAATACTCAATCCTTATAGCCATGAAAAGAATCGTTTTTATAATATCTTTCATATTTCTCTCTCTTTCAGCCTTGGCTATCGCTCCGCGGCTCGAGGTTGAAACTCTGTTTGACGGGCAGTATAACAAGGAAAAAAATGTAAGAATAACCATTACGAGGAATCACGGTGAGTTGTTCCGTGTTATTCATGTCAGCGGTAATTCAGGTATAATCAAGTTAATTGAAGACTGTGTCCGTAAAGACTTGCTCAGGGCTGAAAAGTCGGTGGAGCAGGAAGGGGACGGTGGCAGTTCCATACTCATGCAATTCGTGAATAATGGAGAAACCATCAAAATCGGTCTGCAAAAGAATGGAGACTCGGCGTCTCTTTTTATAAAAGGAAGCGAGAAGGCTTTTAAGTAACTCAACTGATTGAATATGAATGCTTTTAGATTGCTGCTCTCAGGAGCGGCGGCACTCCCTGTGTGCCTTTCAGCGCAAGAATATACCGATTCAATACTCTCGGAATGGGAGAAGGAATTTAATCTTAATGAAGTAGTTGTGGTCGCAAACCGTCAGGTACTTACGATGGCTCCTGACCGTATTATATACCTCACGAAAAATGATCCCTACGCTTTGGGATTGGATGGCGTCCAACTGCTCGACCGTATTCCGCGCGTGACAGTTACAAATGATCAGGTAAGCGTGGCCGGAAAATCGTCGGTGAAATATATCATCGACGGTCATCTGCTCGAAATGCCTGATGAGGCGATAGCGCTTCGATTGAAAAATCTTCAGTCATCGGGTATCGAAAAAGTCGAGCTTCTCACCACTCCACCTGCAAAATATGCGGCTGCGGCTAATGTGGCCTACATCAGCATTACTACCCGCGACGAGTCTCATGGTACCCGAGGAAACGCGTGGGGCAACGGTACTGCGCGTGAAAGTTTCAGTTATCATATCGGAGGAAACATAAGCCATACCACGCGAAAGGTGGAGCTGTCAGCTGACGCCGCGCTGCAGAATACTGAAGGAATTAATGACCTTGACCGTGTATATTCATTCGCCGACAATGTCAGCACTTCCGACCGTACCGACCGGTTCGCCAACCGCTCTCTTGGTGTGAACGGACTATTCAAATATAAGTTCGGCAGCAGTCTCAGCGCGGGTGTCATTGTGAATTACAGCATGATAAGGCATAGAAGCAACATCGTTGACGAGACGGTCGACAATGGGATTTCGTCTTTCTCGAAGAATGATTCTCATTCACGACCGAATGATGCGATCACGCTCACTTGCTTCAGTGACTGGGCGGTTGACGATAAAGGAAAGACACTCAGTCTTACTTACAACTTCTTCAACCGATACACCCATTCGTTTTCAGATGTGGGCACATTACAGGATGGGTATGGCTTTAACAAGCTTACCGATGAAGGCGAGAACATATACCGGATTAATTCAGTGAAGCTGGATGCCGTACTGCCGTTTCCGGAATTCAGAATAGAAGCCGGAGCAGCTTTCACCGGAATAGATAACAACACTGATTTGGTAATGGAAAATATTGTGGGGGACAACAGGGTTGACAACCTGCGGCAATGTAACACGTTCAATTATGATGAGAAAACGGCGGCAGTGTATGTGAGTGCCGAGAAGAACTTCACCAACGGTTTCTTCGGCAAACTCGGGCTGCGATTTGAGCATACCGATGTCAAAGGTATACAGCTCATCGACAATCGGCATTCCTCCAAAAGTTACTGCTATATTTTTCCGTCGCTTAACCTAAGCCGCAACACTCCCTCAGCCGGACGGCTATCGTTGTCTTACTCCGTGGGAATCACCCGTCCCGATTTCGGTGACCTCAATCCGTTCAGATATTATACGACGGTAAGCGACTATTTCTCGGGAAATCCTGACCTTGACCCGGGAATATCCCATAACGCGGAGATCAATTACAGCTTCAAAGGCATTTATGCCGTGCTGTATAATTCTTATGTTCATAATGCCACGGGCTACATTACAAGATTCAATCCCGACGGAAGCCGTTACACTATTCCTGAAAACTGCCTCAACACGTGTAAGACCGGTATGTATGCCTCCTATAACCGATCGCTGTTCTCGTGGTGGAATATGAATGTCGGAGGCGAGGTATTCTACACGATTGCAAAATCCAAGGACGCGGATTTCAAGATGATTGACGACCACGGCTGGAGCGGAAAAATCGAATTTAACACCTCGTGGATGCTCAACAGGCGGAAAACCTTGATTCTTAACCTCCGCTTCAGTCATTATTTTCCATGGAAAGACAGGATGATACATTACTCATCGATTTCATTGACAGGCTGCGACCTGCGTTATGCATTGCTCGACGGTAGGCTGAATCTCTCCATCGCTGTAAATGATCCTTTCGGGTGGAATATCACTAAATCCAAGTCTTATTACAATGATTATGTGATCGCTACACGCAACGACATTCATTCCCATTCCGTAGCGATGAGAGTGTCATGGTCGTTTGGCGGCCGGAAAGTCAACAATGTTTACCGCGACACGAAAGAGAGCGAGTCGCGTAGGGCGTATTGATATCGCTGCAATTTATTATCTGATACAGTTGCATATCACATGCAAAAGCCGTAATTTTGCAGTGCTCATCGGAGGGTCGATAGTCGCAACTATTTGGCTGGATAAGATGTCGGGTGCGCCCGGTCTTTTCCGGTCATGTTTTTTTATGTCATAATACTCGATATGAAACAGCAGGAATTAGGTCTTGATTACGGCGGCGGTAACATAGCGCGCCTCTATTTCAAAATATTTTTCCCCACATTGCTGGGAATGATATTCAATGCGCTGCTCACGATAATCGACGGCGTGTTTGTGGGACAGCGTGTAGGGCCCGACGGCATCGCTGCCGTGAATATCATTGCCCCGTTATTTATGGTCACGACCGGAATAGGACTGATGTTCGGCATAGGCTCGTCGGTAGCGGCCGGCATAGCGCTGTCGGGTAAGAACTACGCGCGCACCAACTCCATAGTCACGTCAGGATTCATTTTCGCCACGTCGCTCATAGCGCTGCTTATCATTGTAGCATACCTTTTTACCGAGCAGCTCGTGTCGTTATTGGGCAGTTCGGCTCAGTTGCATTATCACACCACGGGATATCTGATTTATCTGCTTCCCGGATTGATTCCGCTCATGTGGCAAAGCATAGGAATGATGTTGATACGTCTCGACGGTTCGCCGAAATATGCGATGATGTGCAACGTGATACCTGCGGTTATCAACATTGTGCTTGACTGGTGGCTGGTGTTTCCGATGGATATGGGAGTGCGCGGAGCGGCACTTGCCACGTCATTATCATGTTGCGTGGGAGGTGTGATGGCGGTAGCATATTTCCGCAGGTCATATATCATCAAATTCACTTTCAGGATAAAGCGCTTTTGGGCTGAAGTTATCAATCAGGCCCGCATCGGTTCGGCTGCATTCGTAACCGAGATAGCCATGTCGGTTATGATGTATACCGGCAACTACGTGTTTATGCGCAGCTTCGGCGAGAGCGGAGTGGCAGCCTACTCGATAGCCTGCTACCTGTTTCCGCTTATCTTTATGATCAACAATGCCGTAGCGCAGTCGGCTCAGCCCATTATCAGCTATAATTTCGGTTGCGGCAGCGATGACCGTGTGAAAAGCGCGCTGAGGGTAAGCGTGCTTACGGCTATAGTGTGCGGCTTGATAGCGTGGGCCGGCATATCGCAGGGAGCGCGGATGATAGTGTCGATGTTTATATCGCCCGAATGCGAGGCCGGACGTATCGCTGTGACAGGTTTGCCCGTCTTTGCCATCGCAGCTATATTTTTCGGGCTCAACATCACATTCATAGGCTATTACCAAAGCACGGGAAAAGCCGCTGCAGCCCTGATGCTCACGCTGCTGCGCGGGGTGATATTTCTTGTACCCCTCTTCATCATCCTTGCCCGCATCTTTCCGGCGTGGGGAATGTGGGCGGCCATACCATCGTCGGAACTGCTCACATTCCTTGTCATCCTCACCATGTATTTCTTCAGAAAAAATCGCAAGCTGTAGCGTAAACTGCGACACGCCGTCATTATTTTTGCAGCCATGCAGCTTGGAAATTTAGTTGTGTGGCATATGAATATTATGATTTTTTTCGTAGCTTTGCATTAAACTAAAAAAATAGATACGAAAAAAGAATAATACGACTCATAACATAACGATTTGCATTGACATGCAATGACCATATCTCGATTCGGTTAAATCTGGTAAATCTAACTAAGGGTCGAAGGAACCGGTCAAAGCTTGCCCGGTGCGTCCTCTACCGAGGGCACAGGCTGCTTTTTCTAATTCTTGACCCGACGGCTTTACCAGAGCCTTACCGAAGAGATGCAGACAAAGAGTGTTGTGTCCTCTTTTTGATACAACCGGAGATTGCTGAAGCCCGTCAGTCGGATGCATGATATTTTTTTGAGAAATCAAGATGGCAAACTATTTTTGTAAATATTGTGGAGCAAAAGCAAGTTCTGCATCGTCTCTTACCAGTGCTTATTGTACACGTCATCCAAACGGTACCGGCAAAGGGAAACATGTGATATTCGAAGGTGAGGAGTCTTCAAAATATATTTGTGAATATTGTGGAACCACCGCAAGTTCTATTTCATCTCTAACCAGCAGCTACTGTACACGCCACCCTAATGGAGCCGGCAAGGGAAAGCATTCTCCCTTTGAAGGCGGAATCAAAAGCAGTTATACTTGTAAGTATTGCGGCAGAAGCGCGAGCAGTTTATCATCTTTGACAAGCAGCTTATGTACGCGCCACCCTGACGGTTCAGGAAAAGGTAAGCATTCACCACTAAAATAATAAAATCATAAAAATAACATAACCATGAAACTAGATAATAAAACATCGCTTTCGGATACTCCATTCAGAGAGAATGTAAATGACTTTGGAACCGAACGGTATGTAAATGGATTGATCAAGTTTATTGAAAATTCATCAGCCCCGATTACAATAGCATTGCAAGGAGAATGGGGAAGTGGAAAAACATCCCTGATGACCCGCTTGGAACGTGCTCTTTGTTCCGAAGATAACGCGCCATTTCTCGGCGTGAATATAAATACATGGGAATACTCAATGATGTCTTCACCGGAGATGACGGTTTATAAAATTCTTGCACGGTTAGTTCGCGAATTGACTGGTGAGAATACCGATTCCAAAAAGAAGGTATCGAATTTCATGAGAGCGTTATATAGAGGCGGTCGAGAAGCAATCAAAATGATCCCGGGGATGAATATTGTCATCGAAGCGGCTAATGTGTCTACGGATCTTCCGGCTGATGATAAAGAGCCGGATAAAGATGCGTCCTTGTCGGAGTTGCGAGATGAATTGCAGCAAGTGATAGACATCCGAATCTCGGAATCGAACAAGCGAGGAGTAATAGTGTTTGTTGATGATCTTGACCGTCTGAATCCTCCGGTCGCCGTAGAGATTCTTGAACTCCTTAAAAATGTATTTACTTTAAATAGCTGTATATTTGTACTGGCGATTGACTACGAGGTAGTAGTGAAGGGTCTTGAACCAAAATTCGGAAAATTGACCGATAAAAATGAACGGGAGTTCCGGTCGTTTTTTGATAAAATTATTCAAGTGCCGTTTTCTCTTCCGGTGAGCAGTTATCGTCCTATGGATTTTGTATTGGATTCTCTTGTGAATATCGGCTATATCAGCGGGGTAGAAAAGGGAGATGGCAGAATCAAAGAGCCATTTCGGCAAATTGTAGAATACTCCGTAGGAAAGAATCCTCGTTCGATAAAACGATTGATTAACACCTTGTCACTTCTTTCATGTATTTCCAAGTGTGGGAAAGACGATAATAATGATTTTGTCAACACGCGTGCAGGACGTATTGCAAACTTTGCAATAGTATCCATTCAGGTCTGCTATCCGAAGATTTACAAGATGTTGGCTTTAATGCCAAACTTCTTGAAATGGGATGAAGCAATCGCAGCCCGCATGAATATTCATATTCCAAAGGAAGAAGAGGAAAATTTCGGATGGGAAGAAATCCTTGAAGCGGCCTGTTCGGTGGATAGTTATCTATCACAGCGACATAACGATATCCGTAATCTTCTTGTCTTGATTCAAACAACGGTAGCAACGAACAAAGATATTGAAAATACAGATTTTGAAAATAATTTAAGAGCCATGATCGACAAATCATCAGTAACCGGAATAAGTGAACCTATAGCTGAATCGGAAGTTAATCAAAAACGTCTTATAGACATTCTCCACAAGAAAGTTTCCGAATTAATTAAAGCTAAGCGACCTGATATTCCGAGAATCCAACAGAAAAGAAACACCGGAAACGGCGGCCTATTTGTATATTATCCTGATAATAAATCTATGGAAGTAATATTCCGTCCGAAAGTGGCCAATGATAAAATCGCTTGCGAAATTACGCTCGCTACCAGTGTTGCGCGTCCACAACACTTAATCGGAAAAACTTTCGATGATATGATGGAAAATCAAAAACTCGGTGAGGCAATGAATTCAATAGATCGCATCCTTTCTCCACTGTTGAAGGAAGTTTATTATTTTGAGGGTCGCACATATCCTGAATCAGGACTTGGAACATATTTCAATAATTTCTCACAGGAGATGAAATTCCGAGTAGATCAGGGGTGGTTGCCGGATCATGTGTCGGCTAATGCGGTCTATTGGATAAATCTCAAAAGTGAAGCGTTATTTTCCGACATTGCCGTGATAGAGACAATAGCCGATGTAATTCTTGCTGCCTATGATTATCGATGGGCTGCAACTCATTTAAATTAGAACTCTGACTAAACAGTGAGGCAGATGTCTGTAAATAATACAATCACATTGGAAAAATATCTGTCACTACCTGCTGAGAATGGTAGTGACGGATTTCTCATTCCTGATTTCCAGCGCGGATATGTGTGGGGAAAATCACGAGAGAAAAAAACAAAGAATTCAGTTGAGTATCTTACTGATTCACTGATTGATGGATTTAATTCCGGAAGGGATGTCTTTCTTCAGGGTATCACGTACACAGCAAGTGATAGCGGAATTTCAATAATCGACGGTCAGCAACGTACCACCTTTTTCTATCTCTTGTTGAAGTTTCTCGGTTATGAAGACGCTTTCAAGTTACATTATGTAATAAGAAAAGAGAGCGACGATTTCCTTATGAAACTTGATCCAGAGGCATGGAAAGAGGAGGATAAGGATTGTCAATTCCAGGATATATTCTTCTTTCAGCGCACACTGAGTATATTTCATAAGGTACTGGCTGGTATTGACAGGGAGAAGTTTAGGAATTATCTTCTCAATCATGTCAGGTTTCTATGTGTGCAGATCGCTCCTGATAAAGCTGAAACGATCTTTACGATGATGAACGGCAGTAAGGCGGAAATGAAACAGGAGGAGCTTATTAAGGCGGAATTGTTACGACGTGCATCTTTACCTTCTGATGAAATCAAGGACGTGGAAAGTCGGGATATAAGAGGAAGAATGGCGCGCGAGTGGGATAGTTGGCTGCACTGGTGGAACAGAGAAGATGTATCGACTTTCTTTTATGCTGATAATCAGCTTGGATGGTTGCTACCTTTATATCTCGGTAGTGAGAAGGTATCGTTTGAATCATTCCGTCGAAAACTCGACAAGAATCCCGGTAACAAAATAAAAGAAGCAAAAGAGGTGTTTCGCTCGCTCCGCATGAAGCAGCGTCAGATTCAGGATGCTTTTTATAATGCAGTGATTTACAATTATATCGGAGCTATATTGCGAATGAAGCAAAGTGCAGAGGAACGATTTACGTTTCTCCGATGGTATTTCAATACCGAGGAATCGACACCTTCCTACGCAAAGATGAAAAAACTGCGACGCTATTTTGACTTGGCAGTGATTGGCTGTAACCATAGTGAGATAACGGGAGCAGCAACTGATGAGCAGGTCAGCCAAAAGATCAGAGATTTTCGTGATGCACTCGACGGTATCATTTATAAATCATTTTATGAAGGCGGAAGCCGCTGGCTATTGAGACGCAACATACTTGAAGATTGCAACCAAAACGACGGTAAAGGTCGTAAATTCAATTTCGATATATGGAGTTGCCGCTCACTCGAACACATTTATCCCAAGTCGAAATTCGGTCACTACAATCCTGAGCGTCCCGATGTATGCCTTAACCATAAAGACGAGGAGATAGATAAGGAAAAATGCGAAATATTCAGAGGCATGCCCGGTGATAAAGATTATGTGAACGAACACCGGATAGGTAACCTTGTGCTCCTTTATGGCGACGATAATTCAAAATTCGGCGCTAAAGATTTTCAGCAGAAAAAAGATGATTTCTTCAATGTGGGAGAAGGTAATCGCCATTTTGAGAGCCGTCATCTTATTCATACCATTTCGGTTTTCGCTTCCTCAAAGTGGACGAAAGCTGAGATAATTGAACGTCAGAAAAAAGAACTTGCTGACTTTGATGCGGCATATTCAGAATATAAATCAACATCAGAAAGTAATATAGAAAATGAAGAAGCATGAGTTGCTCCGCAACGGAGAAAAGTATCCTTTGAAAGATTTCTTCTCGGGCATAAATGAAAAGATTATTATTCCTGATCTGCAGCGTGACTACTGCTGGGGTGACTCGAATCTGGTGGAGAAATTTGTAGATTCGTTATTGAAACTCGACCGGAATCAGCCTATCACATTGGGACTTATCTACGGATATGTCGATAATAATCTGATAGCCGAGCACTTGCAGCTGTGTGACGGTCAGCAGAGATTGACCACCATATTCCTATTGTTGGGTCAGCTTTACAGGCTTACCGGTGAAGACATTATAAAGCAGCATCTTATCTCGGATTTCGAGCTTAATAATGATGACAGAGAGCCTTATCTGCTTTATGCAATTCGCGAAAGCTCTCTTTATTTTCTTTCGGATCTGACTTATTATTATTTTCTTGGTAACGGTAATATTAAGGCTGCCTCAGAAATAGAGAATCAACCTTGGTTTTTGGATAGCTATCGTCAGGATCCGTCGATAAAGAGCATGCTTGAGGCTTTGAGGACCATAGAGCGTATGCTCGGCAATAATCCTGATGCCGAAATGATTAAAGGCTTTGCCTCATTCATGCTCGATAAGGTGGAGTTTCTGTATGTGGATATGAACAATCGTCGCGACGGAGAGGAGACGTTTGTGATAATAAATACCACCGGAGAACCACTTACTTCAAATGAGAATGTTAAGCCTAAGGTTATCCGGGCCAACCGATCCATTGCCGACATAGCTTCAAAATGGGAAAATATGGAGCAATGGTTTTGGATCAATCGTAATAAATCGGCAAGACCCGAACATACGTCCGACGAAGGTTTTGAACAGTTTGTGAGAGTCGTGAAACTCATGCAGGCCACCTCCGATGACGATTATATTTTCATTCGTGGCAACGTTGAAAATATACAACTTGAGGATATACCGTTTAATGTCATCGAGGATACTTTTAAGGCCTACAAGCGGGTGTGTAGTATCGGCGGTTATGAAAAACGATATGATGAACGCCCCGATTATACCGACGGTTATTCCGAGAAAGATCTGTTTTCACTGTTGCCTACCGTGAGATATGTGATGCAATTTCCCGAGTGCATGGATGAGGATATTCTGCGGGTATTTCATATTTTCCGTAATAATGCACGATACAGAAATACTGATGTCAATAATACCGATCATATTGCTCCGGCCTACAGGGCTATGGCTAATGTGGAGGCTATGACAAAATCTGAGCCCGCTGATATTTTCAGCTCATCATACATGCCTGCCGATGAGCGCCGAAAGAACGAGCAGTTGAATCTTTGGCTTTCGGGTAGGGATCTGTCAGAATGTCAGCCTATAGAGAGCATACTCGCTAGGGCTGAGAATAACAAAATATTCCGTGGGCGAATATCAAATTTCTTAGATTGGACTGGCGGCGATGAAAGCAAAATGAAATTTTATGTCGACAGATTTGACACGTTATGGCCTGTTTACAGCGGCCATGACCTAGATACACTGCGGCGTGCACTCTTGTGCCTGAATCTTTCGGAATACCCTTTGAAATATCCCGGAAAAGGTATCAATACCTTCTGCAATGAGGCCGAACATTGGTATTCACTTATTAATATTGATGATAATAGTGTAAAGATCAAAAACTTACTCGATGAAAGCAGAACTCTTGATGAAATAATCGAATGTGATTCGGAGAAGGCCGGAAAATTTACAGAACTTGTAACCCATCCCGAATGGTGGGAGCGAATGGAGCGTGCCAATGTGCTGATCTACAATGATAATCTGTATGTCTTGTTAAGAAAAGAGCGCACATCATCTGATTATTGGCTTATATATCACGGCGAGTCATTCGGATCTAACTATTTCGGTAAAGGATGGGCTGGCCTATGGAAGTATGATAATAATAACGGATTGTATTGCGATAATCATATCTATGATGTTACCATAGATCTCGAATATACGGGTAACTCGTTTAGACTGATCTTAAGTGAGTGGAAGCACAAGGATAAGCCGTTATTGCCTGATCTACAAGATATAGCCGAACAATTCAATATGGTTCATTATGATAGGTTTACGCGGGCGTTTTCGTTGGAACTGCCAACGGTCGACTCTATAAAAGAGTTGTCAAAGAAGGTTGCACTTGTAATATCTGAGGCAGCATCCATAACTTAGTTAATTGAACTTCCCCTGTCTGGCGGTGGTCATAATGGAGTCAACTGCTCAAATTATTAACGCCACTGCCTGACTATGGAAATTCGCGACTGGATAGTGCAGACTACCGGTTCTCGAAATATTTCAGAGCAATAGGTTGGCGTCTCGCGGTGATAGATCTTTCCATGGACAATATCTATGACCGTCTTATTGCGGCGCTTACGGAGATTCAGCGCATGGATCTTTTGTCGACGCCCCTGCAGGTACAGATGGCGCTCTTTGCATTATTCTGTCTTATAGATAAGGACGACGCTTATCCTTATTACCAAAATACCATCCGCCCCTGCCGTAACCAATAGCGACAGGGGCGGATGATGTTTTTACAAGCGGACAACACACCGCTTATTTTTTCAACTTCTGCTTCAATTTGAATATATTTACTTCGCAGAATTTATAGATGTAACGTACCGCTTCATGGAAGATTGACGAGAATATGCCGTTTTTCTTATAAGCGCGCAGATGATCTTTCAGAATCCGCTTATGGCTGTTGAACCCCGATGTCGAGGCGCCGCCCTTGCGCATAGTGACAAAATCTTTGGGAAGGTAACGTGTGGAAATATCGTGGATAAAGATGGCACGAAGAAGAAATTCAAAGTCCGATGCTACATGAAACGAGGGATCAAACAGACCGAAATCATCGTAGACTCGTCGCCAGCAGTAAAATGATGGATGAGCCGGCATGAAGCCGTAGCGCATCATCCAGCGGCGGAATGATTTTGAGCTGTAGACGCGCACGGTTTTAGTCAGATTATTTGGCAGGACATAATGAATGTCGCCATACACAGCGTCGACATCGGTGATTTCTCTGACCACAGTAGCGAGAATATCATTTGAGGAGTAGAAATCATCAGAATTCAATATCCCTACAATATCGCCGGTAGCCATGGCGATACCTTTGTTCATGGCATGATATATACCCTCGTCGGGCTCGGAAATCCATTTCAGCCTGCCTTTGAACTTCGGCTCATACATACGGACTATATCCATAGTGTCGTCAGTACTGGCACCATCGACCACGATATATTCTATGTCATCATACGTCTGCGCCAGAACACTATCGAAAGTGTCCTTTACCGTCTTACCGCTATTGTATGTCGCTGTGATGATTGAGACAGTCATATTTCTTAATTTTGAATTCCCGAATTCTATTTCGAGTCTGTCGTTATGAGTTATTTCTTAAAAGAAGATGGTTGTAAAGATTTATATATTCCTGCGCCATCTTAGCCCATGAAAATCGTTTGCAATTCTCAAGACCAGCAGAAATTATACGGGATCTTGTTTTCGGATCCCTAAGCAAATCAAGTTTGCTTAGAAATTCATTTTTTGTAAGTGATTCCATCAGAAGAGAATGATCACCGATTATTTCCGGGATTGAAGAAGCATCAAGAGCTATCACCGGACATCCGGAGCGTTGTGCCTCGATAACCGGTATGCCGAAGCCTTCGTATGAAGATGGATAAGCCAAAGCATATACTGAATTATATACTTTGTTTAACTCTTCATTATCAGGGAAAATAATTTGCTTATACCTTCCGGGGAGATGTTCGTCCAGTAATGCGGTCTCTTCATTAGATAATTCCGAACCACATATAAGAAGATGAAATTCAGTGTCTTTTATACAATCGATTAAGAATGGGAAATTTTTATAGGATTGTCGACCTCCTACATAAAGTATATGTCCCTTAAGGTCGGGGTAAGGAGTTTCGTCGATAACGCGGAAATCTTCTGAAACACCGTTGTAAATAATGTGTACTCGAGATGGATCTACGTCAGGAACATATTTCATTAAGTCGCGTTTGGTATTTTCGCTTACACACACCACTGCATCGCTGTTCTTGATGGCTTGAACATTCAGTTCGGTTCTTATGCGTTGTTTTAAAGTCATTTTCGACTGTTGATATATGAAATCATGGACAGTGGTGACGTTAATTGCATTTTTAAGTGAACACGTTCTGAAATATGATGAATGGAATATGAATTTTTCCTTAATGTTGATTCTCGGATGTAAAAACTGAGCAATCAGTTTACTATTTAACTTCTTTTTAATGATCGAAGATTCGGGAATGTCAAGTCGCTGTCTGAACAGGTTGCAATCCGATGATTCATATTCGATATACCGTATATCTTCAGATGTTTTGAGCAGGTTTGAAATCAACTGTTGCCAAAAAACAGAAATCCCCCCCGCACGTTGAAGCGAAAATATGATATTATCCAATACGATCATTTATTCTGAGATATATCGGAATGTTCGTTATCAAGTGTTTCGGATAATCGGGCTTTACCCGAGTAATAGTAAAGAAAACACCAGAAAATGAATCCATATCTTACATAGTGTCCCCCCTTGATTAAAAAAGAGAAGAGAATAGAGAGACACATGAGATTGACAATACTATTTCTGTTATAATTCTTTATAAGAAACAAAAGTACTGCCACGCATCCTATTATTCCGAATTCCGAGAAGGCCCGGTTGAAAAAGGAATACCCGTCGGTGCTGTTGGTTCCGTAAAAATCATGATTAGACTTGTAAATCGATGTATAGTTTTGCTCGTGTGTGCCCAATCCGGTTCCGCTTATTCGGTTAGGAGCGTGCATGGCAACCCATATATTGGTCAGGAATGCATATGATGACATATTGAGAACTTCAAAGCTATATGGATCTAATTCCATGAAGCCCTTGAACGTATCGTCAAAACGCTTCGTAACGCTGGTCTTCGAGGCATGATTTTCATTGTATTGCGACAGTGCCTGATAAGAGATCACAACGGCAAAAATCAAGCTGCTTAATATGATTATAAGTTTTGTTCGGGTAAATGTTCTGAAAACTAAAAACAATATTCCGATAATGATTACGAGATAGGACACAGCCCCGAATGTGAGAATGAAACATAATTCGATGGCAATATATCTGCGTGATAGTTCCTGTCGGGTAGCGATTGCATAAAAGATAGCCGGTGTCAACAATATGCTCAGATATCCTGCTTCATCTACTATGGAAGTGATACGCATTATGCGCGGATACACTTCATCTACCGTGTTGTTATATATAGACTGAAGGATATTTACACCGGTGAGATAGTAGATGAGAAATTGTAATAATCCAACAACCGATACGTAAAAAGAAAATGTGAGATATTTTTGAGCAACAGAATCAATATGTAACTTCAACTGATGAAACAGTATACTGTATCCTATAATGAAAGACGACAGCAGTATAAATTGCTGAAAGAATTTTGAGTACGCATAATGGTTGAAATATATGCTTATGCATGAATAAACTAATATATAGGCAAGTAGAAAGACGGAATTTTTACTGATGAATGTCTTATTGTTTTTATTTATAGATATAGCTATGGCGCATAACAGGCAGCAAAACTCTATATAAAAATTACAAAAAATACCGAATACTATCAGCCACTGAATAAGATCGATGTTTTTTATTCTGTGTGAAAGTATCATTTCCAGTAAGATTTAACAGAGTTGTGTGAATCGATTAATGCAAGTATCTTTTCAAAAGTATTAATCGAACTGCGCCGGAACTCATTGAAGTCAGCATATCTGTTGTCGAATTGAATCGGCGAAACATCATTTTCGGCGCACTTTTTTAAAATTTCTGAAAATTCCGAACTTTTGTTTATATCAAACAGATTCGTTTCCGGAATATATTCTTGAAATTCAGGAATCTTGTTTGCGATAACGGGGATACCGAAAAATGCGCCCTCAAGCATGGTCAGCGATACACCTTCGTATCTTGAAGGCATGATCAGGAAATCAAGGCTCGAATAGACTTCTGACAGATCTGATAGCCAGTTGATTATTTTGATATTCCCATGGGCTTTGGCAAGTTGGTCTATCCGTTGTTTCAAAGGTCCGTCTCCTACGAAAACAAAAGTGAATTCCGGATACTCACCTGCGTGTCCTTCCAGAAATTCGATAAACTTGTCAAGTCCTTTGTGCCATGGTTCGAAGCGTCCGATATAACCGATAAGCTTGCTGTTTTGAGTCAATCCCAAATTGCGTCTTGATTCCTGCTTGTCGTTTTTGATTAAATTAGAAACATCAATATGGTTTTGCAGGATAATGACCCGGTCTTCGCGAATTCCATATTGTTTAAGATATGAAGCCTGAGTAGATGAAATGGTGATGAACCCGTCGGGACCCGCATATAGTCTTTTTCGGATTCCATCCTTTACTCTTCCTATCAATTTGTTGGAAGATACTTTGCTTAACGGTTGACATAAAGGGATATATGACCATACCGGTATACCCAACGACTTAGCGGCTTTAATAACGCCGAAGGATATTTCGATGTTTCCCTGAAGGCTGATTACCAGATCCGGGGAAATCTCTCTTATTAAGGCGATAAGCTTTCTGTCAGTATATACTAAGCTCCTGATAATCTCCCCGCGGTTAGAGCAATGATTAATTGTGTAGAAGTTGCATCCGTCACTTTTCAATATTTCTTGAAAGTGTCTGTTTTTTTTCGATACGATAAATATCACGTTATACCGTTCCTTTATTGCACGATAAATCTGCAGAGCCATCAATTCATGACCGCCGACATTTAAAGTATCACTATAAAACAGAATTCTTTTCATGTGCAAAGAGCGAGATTATTAATCTCTTAACCGGTCACGACTTCTGCTAAGCCGGAATGAAATGTTGTGACGGATTTTGTTGATAATGTATCTCATCACGGGATATCGACTGATTTCTTCGGTAATGAATCTTACTGGTTCATACTTGATACGGATTCCTAAGGCGATTTTGTGTGTCAGAAATACATTCCATAATCGTTCGGCAAGGAAACCGTAGATGCGTTTCTGATACGGATTGTAATATTCCGTATGGGTGACTTTCTCCATTTCGGCCAGCACTCCGAAAAGAAACCTGCAATATTCATCGAATATATCCCACCGGGTAATAAACATATTGTAGGGTGACAAGAAATTGGATCTGTGCAATGTATCGATGAAAGCTCCGTAATACTCGGCGAAATCTTTTTTGATAATTTGTTGCACGCATCTCATATCTTCGCTATTGTGAGCTATGGCATAATCCGTGGCTACGCTATAAGGAAATATGTTGGGACGGGGAGTAATTACATCATATTTTTTTAATAGCTTGAGTATAGTCTTGACATCTCCGTCACTTATATATGAAGTGTCGTCGGTGGTGACAACCTCGCAGTATTTTTTTGAAGAAAAGTCAAAATATCGTCGGTAATGTGCCAGCCCTATGTAGTCGACATCTTTAAGGTTTTTCCATGCCCAGTAAAGCGCTGTCAGTTCGCAATATGATGCGTTTTTAATAGAGATGTTATCTCCGGTATTATCAGTAAGGAATCCAAGGTCAATATCTTGGTGTAGTTCTTTACCTACTTGGATGGGTGTATATATACTGTCTTGCCTGATGGCCGGGTCATCTTTATGGCAAGCTACGAGTATTTTTATTACCGGATTGTGCTCTTGGGTCATGACTGGTCAGATCAGGTTACTTTTTCTCTTTCAGGAAGCGCCAGGGGATGGGGGCGGTGGCGACGATGCCGAGGAGGGGGAAGTCGACGGCTACGGTGGCTTCAAGTTGATTGTCGGGATTTGTCCCGATTACTTTTCCGGTGGCTCCGCGGAAGCGGCCGTCGGCTATCATGACCGGGGTGCCATCGGCTATTGTGGCATGAATCTCTTCGTCGGGAAAATACAGCAGTATTTTCTCGGGCGCGATGTCGTTGAAATACATGAACATTTTCATGTCCATATCCGATACGATTGCCATTTTCCGTCGGCCGTCGGCCTGATAGTCATAGATGTATGCTATATCGTGATAGCTGCGTTTCATTTTCTCGCACGTGACAAGGTCGGTGCGGAAAAATAGAATGTCTTTCAGCAGTTCCACCATGCGGCGGTGCTTGCCTTTAGGGGTGGCAACCAACCGCTCCACATCAGTGCGGAATGTTTCGGCAGCGGGATAATCACCTGCTATGCGCTCTGACATCGCCGCGCTATCGGTGCCACGGCATTTCATCGCAAACCACATCCGGGCATCAGGTTGTGGCGCAACTTCCGGAGTGGGAGAAGGGTGTGCTGTTGTATTTGAGCGCAGATTCATAGGTATTGCCGAGAGATCAACGATTTTCCCGCTTTTTCGCGCCATGCGGAGTATGGAATACAGTGCTCTCATATACGTGGCCCGAGTATTGGCTGAAAGATGTTTGGTCTCTGTAAGCCAGCTGCATAGAGAGTCAATCCATTGTCCGTCGATATCAGTGAGCGCGACAGTGTCAATGTCGCAGTACTCGCAGAGGCACTTTCGCGCAAACCCGAGCTTGCGCACGGTTGCTTCACGGCCTTCGGCCAGCTTGGCGCTTATAGTGTAGTCGAATGCTTCAGAAAGATTCACGAAAAAAGGAACTGACTGCCGGCGCAGTAATTCTCTAACTCCCTCCCATAACGAACATATTTAACCGATATGAGAGGTAACTGCCTGAACAACTGACTGTCTGCGCATTCCGTCATGAGTTGCCGAAGCGGTATTATATCATTTATTCATGCGTTTATCCCATAGAAATATACACATGACCTTGCAAAGGTAATATTTTTTTCTGAAAGGCGCTTTATTATGTGGATTAATTAATAGAAAAGTGTCAGTATCTTTCCGCGTGTCAGAAAGATGTGATGCCGGTTAAAGGTTTTTACATGTGTTGCTGACGGATATGAAAATTCCACCGGTGTCTGCTGTAGCGGGACACGGTGGAATTAAAGAAATCCGCGAAACGATTCTATCAGTCAAGCGTCTGCACTCCGCCTCCGTTGACCATCAGGGTCTGTCCTGAAATCCATGATGCCATAGGCGAGGCGAGAAACAACACTGCCTGTGCGATGTCAGATACCTCACCAAGCCGATGAATGGGAGTATGGGCAAGCATTCGGGCTTCAATTTCCGGAGTCATCACTCCGGCAAGGGCGTGGGTGCGTGTAGCGCCCGGCCCGACACAGTTTATTCGTATGCCCATCGGTCCGAAATCATGCGCCAGATTTGCCGACATATGATTTAGGGCTGCCTTTGTCGAAGCATAGATAGCGATGCCGGGACTGTGGTTGATGCTGCTCATCGACGATATGTTGACTATACTTCCGTAGCCGGCCTGCTGCATGTGAGGCGTGGCGAGCTGGCACAATCGCCACGGAGCGAATACGTTCATCGAATATATCCGTTCCACATAGGCGCGGTCTATGCTGAACGGACTCTCCGTGCCGCCGCCACCTCCGCCGGCGTTATTTACCAAGATGTTGATTTTTCCGTAAGTTTTCAGCGTGAAGTCCACCACCGCCACGAGGTCGTCATCGACCAGTACATTACATGCACATGCGGTTGCTTCACCACCGTCAGCCTTTATTTTGGCCGCGATGTCTTCGGCTTTGGAGAGAGTGCGGTTGCTCACTACCACTTTCGCTCCGGCGGCTGCAAGGATCTCGGCGCATCCCGCGCCGATTCCGTCACCGGCTCCGGTGACGAGTGCCACCATTCCGGTAAGATCGAGTAATTCCATAGGTTTCATGAAATAAAAACACCTCACACGCGCCTGTTGTTTCAACCATCAGACCATTTAATTTGTTAAAAAGACGGAACGACAACGGAGTCTGTTCCGACATATTCATTGATTTATGCAGAAATTCACCAAGATTGTAGCCACGGTGTCAGATAAGCGTTGCGACATCGAATTTATAAAATCGCTCTCGGAAGCAGGCGTAAACGTAGTGCGCATGAATTCCGCCCATCTCGAATACGACGGATTTAAAAAGATAGTCGAAAATGCCCGCGCTGCCGATCCTGCGCTTGCCATAATGATGGACACGAAAGGCCCCGAGATACGTACCACCGTGACCGATACCGGCGAGCCAGTGAATTTCACTGCCGGAGATGTAGTAAAAGTCACAGGCAATCCCGATGGAGTGACTTCAACGAAAGAAATATGCCTGAATTACGCCAATATAGCTAAAGTGCTCAAGCCCGGCGACCGCATGCTTATCGACGATGGCGAACTCGAATTTCTAGTTACCGGCATAGACGGCGATATCGTTACCGTAAAGGCTGAAAACGACGGCTCGCTCGGGTCTCGCAAGAGCGTCAATCTTCCCGGAGTGAGCATCGACCTGCCCGCGGTGACAGAGCGAGACCGCCGCAATATCGGTTATGCCGTAGAGCTGGGAGTAGATTTCATAGCTCATTCGTTTGTGCGCTCGGCAGCCGACGTTGCTGATGTGAGATCGATTCTCGACAATCTGGGCTCAGACATTCAAATCATATCCAAAATCGAAAATCAGGAAGGTATCGACAATTTCGACGAAATACTTGCAGCATCATATGGCATAATGGTGGCCCGCGGCGATCTCGGTATCGAAGTGCCGGCCGAGCGCATACCCGGTATTCAGGTGATGCTTATCAACAAATGTATCGCAGCCCACAAGCCTGTGATTGTGGCAACCCAGATGCTTCACACCATGATCGAGCATCCGCGTCCCACCCGTGCCGAGATTTCCGACGTAGCCAATGCCGTAGCCCAGCGCGCCGACGCCATGATGCTCTCGGGAGAAACGGCCTACGGAAAATATCCCGTGGAGGCTGTGCGCACCATGACCAGCGTAGCCAAAGAGGTTGAGACCTCGTTGCGGTCTAAATTTGATGTGCCCCTGATGACCGATGCCGACGTAACTTCGTTTCTTGCCCGACAGGCAGTGATGTCAGAAATACGCGTTGGCACCAAAGCCATCTTCACCGACGCATTCCATGGCACCTCGGCCCGTTTCATAGCTTCATTCCGAGGCAACAATCCTACGTTTGCCATATGCCATAACGTCAATGTGAGGCGCTGGCTTGCTCTCAGCTACGGCGTATCGGCCTATTATTTCCCCCACGAAGGAGAGATTGCCCCTCGCCATTCAGCGGAAGCTATACGTCAGATAGTATCCGAGGACCACATAGGCCTTGACGATCGCATCGCCTACCTTACCGGCACGCGACGCGGCGCCCGCGCCCTCGAGATCCTTACCCCCGCCGAAATCCTCGACATGGAGAAGTGAATCAGTTAATCCCCGCGGATATTATAGCGATTTCTATCTTATCGTCGGGAAGAGAATTTGCGAAATATACTCCCCATGCCACATCGGTGTGGGGAAATTTGGCTATATAATCGGTTATGGCCGGGATTTCATTCATCCTCAGCGGCGTCGGTGAATCACGATTCATATATAAAACCATAATGAACCTTACAGTACTCATGACGTTGCCTAATTTTTTATCAGCATCCTCTATTGCTTTTTTTACGCGGCCTACCCCTCCGGCTGAAGCCTTGGAAATATAGAAGCGGGAAGAAATCGACATAACGCTCCACAGGTCATGGTAATCAAGATTCACTAATGGCGAATCAATTATTACTGACATAAGGATGCCGGCTGTTTCCGCAAATTCTTCAAGAGGCTTTACCGTGTAGGAATTTACAATTTTTTCGGGGTTATCCATTACTTCCGAAACTACAGCGAGGGTTAAAACATCGGATTCGAGAAAGCGCCGGGCGATAGTTTTGAACTCTTCCGTGGCTTTTTCGGCCATTAGTATTACCATCCTGTCGTCAGGTCGGGGAGTAATGTCGTTACTGTGTTCAGCAAGAGTGACTTCAGTGGCAACGAGTGATTTTTCTTTCAATGTTTTTACGGCGTCTTTTGTAGCTGAGCCGATGCCGATAATACGAAAGTATACAGGTTCCATATATATTTGATTGAGATTTTCTGCAAAATTAGTTGCCATGTGTCGCATTTTGCGATACAGCTCTTATATTTTCCAAAAATGGAATTTTTTTACTCTCTCCTTATTTTTTTATGTTGTATTGAAAAATGATACATCCTAATAATAATTTTGCTGAAAATTATGAGTCCCTGACATGAATATGATATTTGCGTACAGGTACTTACTTCTACGACAAAAAAATTCTTATTACATACTATAAAAACACACGATGTAATTAAGAAACGGCTTCGGTGACGAAGAGATCACCGAAGCCGATGTTATGTAATTACTCAATCATCGGCATAGTGCGCGGCGGCGCGGGTGACGTTTTCGGCTATGCGGGCGCGGAGTGCGGGAGGGGCTATGACTTCCACATGTCCGCCAAATCCAAGTATCAGTCGCTCAAGTTCGTTGTTGAGCACAACTTTGAGCGACAGCTGTATGCTGCCGTCGCGAAATCGCTGCTCCACTTTCTGTGAACGGTGAAACGGTTTTGATTCCACGTATGGTGCCTGATCACTGTCTACTTTGATCACCACACGGCGCGGGCGGTCATGGATGGTTTTGGTGACGCCGATGGTGTCGTCAAAGAAATGCCCGGGATCAAAGTCGACACATTGCTTGAATGGATGTGTGCGGTCAATTTCCACATTCAATATGCGGTCGAGGGCAAAGATGTTGACCTGCGGGTTGTGGTTGGACGCTTTCTCGCATATGAGAAACCACCGGTTGCGGTATTCCTTGAGCAGATAGGGATATACTACGATGCTGTCGGCCTGCCGGGCCTTGAATGAGCGATATTCGATGCACAGGGTCTGCTGCTTCTTGACGGCGTCGTATATTATACCTATGTATTGCGCTCCTCGATATCCCGGCACATATTCCATATCCATGGCCGGGGTCGACGTACCCGTGTGGCGTGAAATCTGCTCGTTGAGCTTGCTTATCGTGTCGATCGACGATGCAAGCTGTGGGAAGCCCTGCAGCTGGCGGAGTATGTCGAGGGCGGAGTTGAGTGCATCAAGGCCCTCGTCGTTGAGCGGAAGATGAGTGATGCTGTAGTCTGGATCTTCGTATTCGTAATACTTGTTGTCGCGCACCACGATTGGAGCATTGTAGCCGAGGCGGTCGCTGCGCATCAGTGCGAGGTCGTTTTGAAACGTGCGCCGGCTCACGGGATTGATTCTGCCCTCGTATTCAGCCAATGCATCGGTACAGGCGTCGATGAGGTCGTTGATAGTCCAGCGGCGGTAGCGGTTTTGCAGGCAGCGGTCGATCGTGGAAATGCGTATGAGGGTGGAGCGGTTAAGGGGCATGACAGAAAAAATTTTTGTAAAACTATAAAAATTTTCGCAGCTGCGCAAATATGCTGCGCACCCACATATGAAATTTGCATAAAAATTCTTAATCTATGATATTAAAAGGTAAGACCGCGACGGTCGAGATTTTCACGGATAATATTGAAGAGGCTGCTATGGAGTGGATCAGAGATCTATGCGATCATCCCGCGATGGAAGGGGTGAGGGTGGTACAGATGCCTGATGTGCACGCGGGAAGCGGATGTAATGTGGGCACGGCCTACGGTATAAGTGCATACGTAAATCCCGATCATGTAGGTGGGGATATCGGTTGCACGGTTTCCATGCACAGGCTTTCGGCTACGGTGAATCCTGAAGATTTCGCGCTGCTCGACCACCGCATACGCGAGTGCATACCGATGGGCGCTGAGATATGCGACGTAAACCGACTTAACGAGAAAGAACTGTTCAGGTTTCTTGAGTCGCAGTACAGGAGGGCGCGCTCGGCATCACCCGGGCTCGTTGACGAGTTGCCGCGTATCGACGCCCGCTTCATCTCTGATTTCTGCCGACGCATAAAGCTGAACGAAGGTATCTTCTACAAGAGTCTCGGTTCGCTCGGAGGTGGCAACCATTTTATAGAATACGGCGAGGATTTATCGGCCGGTCATGGATGGCTGTCGATCCACTGCGGCTCGCGCAGCGTTGGAGCGAAGGTTGCCGCTTACTGGCACAGGATCGCGCAGAATCCACGCAGGGCGGAGTATATGGGTTACCTATGGGGTGAATCGATGCGCGGTTATCTCTCCGACATGGTTATAGCCCGGGCTTACGCTCTTTATAACCATCATGTAATCCGCGACCGTATCTTTGCCGTGCTCCGTAAACTTTGCAAGGCAAAATGCATCGAATCCATCTTTACGACCCACAATTATATATCGCTCGACGGTGAGATGCCGGTGCTTCGCAAGGGTGCAATCGACGCATCGGCGGGAGTCAAGGTCGTGATTCCGCTGAACATGCGCGACGGCATAGCCATATGCATGGGAAAGGGAAACGGACAATGGCTCTCGACTGCTCCCCACGGAGCCGGACGGCAGATGAGCCGCAGTCAGGCGAGAAAACTCATCTCCATCGATGCATTCAGGGACAGTATGACCGGAATATTTTCTACATCGGTAGATGAAGGTACCATCGACGAGTCGCCTATGGCTTATAAGGATTCTGCCGGAATATTGCGTCAGATAGCCCCTACGGCAGAGCTGTTGACTATAGTAAAACCGAAATTAAACATCAAGCATTCAGTAAAATGAAAAAATACGTCAGGATCACAGCCGGCCGCGGACCGGTGGAATGTGCAAGGGTGGTGACGCTCGTGGCCCGTGAATTGCTTAAGGCAGTTCCCGAGCTGACACTGAGCGACAGCGAGCCTCATAACAGTGAGGCCGGTTGCTATATGTCAATGACATTTTCCACTGACAGGGAGTTGCCGCGTGAAGTCATCGAGGAGTGGCAGGGGACGATACTGTGGCGTTCGACCGTCAATCCTTACCGCCCAGCTCACCGACGCAGCAACTGGTTTGTAGGTGTAAGATTTTTCGACGGGCTTGAATTGCCCGAGGTGAATGAGGCCGATATCAGATATGAAACTTCGAGGTCGGGAGGAAAGGGTGGTCAGAATGTCAATAAGGTGGAGACCGCCGTGAGGGCCGTGCATGTCCCCACCGGTATATCCGCGCGATGTTCTGACGAGCGGTCGCAGTCGCAGAATAAAGTTCTTGCGCGTGAGCGGCTTCTGCTCAAACTCCGTGAGGTCAATGATACCCTGATTGCCGAGGAGCGGTCACGGCAGTGGAGCTGTCATGACTCTCTCGAAAGGGGTAATCCGGTAAAAAAATTCACAGGGAAATTATAATTTTTTTGTAACGTGTATCGGCAAATGATACACCTTGATGATAATTTTGCAACGTAATCAATAATTAAAGCGATAGTCGATATGAGAAAGCTCGAAATTACAAAGGAAAAGAAAAGCGAAAACAAAAAGATCAAGGAAAACGCACAGTTGACCCGTCCGAAAAGCATACTCGAAGCATTCGAGTACATAGTGGAGCTTGCCGAGAACTCCAATCTCGATGCCGACTTTTTCATGAAAGCCGACATGCAGATCAAGTATGCATCGCGTAAGCTCAAGCTTACTCCCATGCAGGTAGTGCTGCTTGCCATATTCGTCGACCGCAGCGAGGATCGTCGCATCATGATGTCGGAGATGGCAAGTTATACCGGCTGCCGCACAACCAAGTTTCTCCGGCTCGCCAATGATATTGACCGTCTCGAAGCCCTGCGCTACATCCGTGCTTCACGCAGCCGCGACTCGCTGAGTTTCCGCGTTCCCGCGCCGGTACTTGCGTCGCTCCGTAAAAATCAGCCCTATGTTCACGTAGAGGTGCCTGTACTCGATCTCCACGGATTCTTTGACCGATTCAAAAAATACATGGAGGAGATGAATAACGACGAGCTGACCTACGACAGATTAAAGGAGCAGACATTTGAGATCCTTGGCCAAATCAAGGATTCGGCATTCGTCCGCGGGCTGTCGCGTTTCGATCTCGCCGATAGCGACAAACTGCTCTTTATCTTCATGGCCCATCTGTTTGTAGATGACAATGATGACAATATCAGATTCAGTGATATCGAGGATCTTTATGACGATGATGAGCTTCCGGGATGGCAGCGCTCCGAACTGCGCACACACTCGTCAGATCTTTTTGAGTTCAAGCTTATCGAGAATGTCAACGAGGACGGCATGGCGCGCTCCGACGCTTTCAAGCTCACCGACTTCGCCAAGGAGGAACTTCTGGGGGAACTGAATCTGTCCACCTCGGCAAAGTCAGACAAGGGGCTTATCAAGGCCGATACTCTTGCCGCGAAGAAGCTGATTTACAACGCGGCCGAAGCGGAGCTGATTGACGAACTCACGTCGATTCTCTCGGCCGACCGCTTTGCCGAGGTGCAGAAGCGCCTCGAGAAGGCCGGAATGCGCAAAGGATTCTGCTGTATATTTTACGGCGCTCCCGGCACGGGTAAGACCGAAACCGTGTATCAGCTCGCCCGTCTTACCGGCCGCGATATAATGCGCGTCGACGTCGACAAGATCAAGAGCTGCTGGGTGGGCGAGAGCGAGAAAAACATCAAGTCGCTTTTCGACCGCTACCGTAATATCTGCCGCAGCCGGGAGCTTGCGCCCATATTGCTTTTCAACGAGGCCGATGCCGTGCTGGGCGTGCGCATGGAGGGTGCGTCGAGAGCTGTCGACAAGATGGAAAATTCCATCCAGAACATTATACTTCAGGAGATGGAAGCTCTCGATGGTATCATGATAGCCACCACCAATCTCACCACCAATCTTGATAAAGCTTTCGAGCGCCGCTTCCTCTACAAGATACGTTTCGACAAGCCCGCGGTCGAGTCTCGTGCCCATATATGGCAGACGATGCTCCCCGGACTCACCGATACCGATGCCGCCACGCTTGCAAAGCGCTTCGATCTCTCGGGCGGTGAAATCGAGAATATCGCCCGCAAGCATTCGGTCAACGCTATCCTTTCGGGTAAGGAAGATATCGATATCGAAGATCTTATAGACTGCTGCCTGAATGAGCGTCTCAGCAACACTTCACGCGGTCGCATAGGATTCTGAAAAACACACTAAATACTGACATGGAAAGCCGCCGGATAACTGAATGAAAGCAGTTAGCCGGCGGCTGCCATATAAGAACAAGAGAAGGTTACTTCAGGTATTCGCGGAAAAATTTCTCTATGGTGTCAAAAGGTATTTTGTCTTTTTGGTCATAGAGGTCAGTGTGGCTTGCGCCCGGTACCACAACGAAAAGCTTGCTGTTTTCTTTCCCCGGAGTTACGGTGAGTTTTTTATAGGCGTCGCTGCCGAAGTAGAATGAATGAGCTTTCTCGCCGTGAACTATCATCACGGCATTTTCGATTTCGCCGGCACGGCTCATGAGGGGGAAATTTATCCACGGGATAGCCGACGTCACGTTGCGGCCGCCGTTGGAATTGAGCGAGCGTGGATGATAACCTCTTGATGTCTTGTAGTAGTCGTAATAGTCGCGGAGAAATTTGGGAGCGTCGTCAGGGAGAGTATCGGGTACTCCGCCGGCGAGAGCCGGGGTGCCGGTGCGGAAATCTTCGGTGCGCTGAGCAGCCAGTTGGCGGCGTCCGGAGTTGCGGGCGTCGGCACTATCTTCGGCGTCGAAATATCCGTTGGAAGTCACCCGGCTCATGTCATACATGGTCGAGGCGACAGTGGCCTTGATGCGCGGGTCTGATGCAGCTGCGTTTATCGCTATGCCACCCCATCCGCATATGCCGAGTATACCCACGGCTTCGGGATGGACCATAGGATTCGTGACCAGATAGTCGACCGCCGCGCTGAAATCCTCGGTATTGATGTCAGGTGAAGTCATGTAGCGTGGCTGACCGCCGCTCTCTCCGGTAAACGAAGGGTCAAACGCGAGAGTGATGAACCCCATTTCAGCGAGTTCCTGCGCGTATAATCCGGCAGCCTGCTCCTTCACCGCGCCAAAAGGTCCGCACACCGCGATGGCAGGTAGCTGACCTGTCATGTTCTTGGGAATGTAAAGATCAGCTGCGAGAGTTATGCCGTAGCGGTTGGGAAATGTCACTTTCCTGTGTTCTGCTTTATCGCTTTCCGGAAATGTCTTGTCCCATTTGTCGGTAAGATTCAGTTGTTCCATAGCTGAGAAGTTTTGAGTATTTGTTTCTTTAGCACCGGTCATTATGAAAAATGCCGAGAGCACTGTTAAAGTAAGAATTCTTTTCATGATTCGATGTCCTTGATTTTCCTTGCCGGAATACCTCCCGCTATGGTGCAAGCCTCTACATCGCGGCTCACTACCGCTCCGGCAGCTATTATGGCACCGTCGCCTATAGTGACACCGGGAAGTATGGTGACGTTGGCTCCTATCCACACCCGGTCGCCTATACTTACCCTTTTGCACACCATATCGCCGCGACGGTAGGGCGATTTGGAATGATTTACGGTGCAGATCGTGCAGTTGTGACCTATCAGGCAATCATCGCCTATCGTGATACCGCCCCAGTCCTGAAACGAGCAGCCCATGTTGATAAACGTGCGCTTGCCTATCGAGGTATTGAGTCCGCAATCAGTGTAAAATGGCGGAAAGAGCCCGAATCCGTCATCAAGGGGCTGACCGATGAGCTCCGACATCAGTTGGCGGAGGTCATCGGGTGAGTGGTATGCACTGTTGATTTCGGTGGTGAGTCGCAGTGCCCGCTGGCTGAGTCCGTGCATGTGCTGATGCTCAGCGCTCCCGGCGACAATAAGATTGCCCTCGGCCGCGAAATTCAGAAATTCCGTTTCAGTCATCGCCTGATTATTACTTGAGTTTGCCGTATTCCTCGTCGGTCACCGGTTCGAGCCATACATTTTCAGTTCCCTCACCGGGCACCCCGAAGGCGAGATGGGCAAACCATGAGTCTTTGGCAGCTCCGTGCCAGTGTTTTACATTAGCGGGAATGTTGATTACCGTGCCGGGAAGAATTTCAACCGCCGGCTTGCCTTCTTCCTGATACCATCCACGGCCGGCGACACCTACCAGCATCTGTCCGCCGCCTTTCTCAGCCTTGTGGATGTGCCAGTTGTTGCGGCATCCGGGCTCGAAAGTGACGTTTGCAAAAGGTATCTGATCAGTTGCGATCTGCGCGAGATAGCTGTTGCCAATGAAATATTTGGCATAAGCGGTGTTAGGTTCTCCGATGGGGAAAATCATCGAGCGCGCGAATTGAGCCTTTGCGTCTTCTCCGGCGATATCGTCGGTCCATACGTCTTTGGCCAGACGGAATGCGGCCCAAGCTTTGGGCCAGCCGGCGTAAAATGCTACGTGAGTGAGGATTTCGGCTATTTCAGTACGGGTGATTCCGTTCTTTTTCGCTTCCTGAAGATGATATATTAGCGATGTGTCGGTGATGCCTTGCGAGATGAGCGCTGTAATCGTGACAAGGCTGCGGTCGCGGAGCGAAAGCAGGTCATTGCGGCTCCATACCTCGCCGAAAAGTATATCATCGTTGAGGCGGGCAAATTCGGGAGCGAACTCACCGAGCTGCTGGCGACCGGCTGTCTGAACTATTTTCTGTTGTGCCATGATGGATGTAAGTGTTAATAAACTTAGAAGGATTGTGAAAAATATTCGTTTCATTTTTATGGTTTTTCTCTGATTGCAAATTTACATGTATTTTCCCATATCCAAGTGATGAAATTTCCTTGTGATTGTACCATTTTCTATGATGGAGGCATTATGTAGCCTGAATTGTTTTGCTGACACATGAAAATATCGTAAATTTGCCCGTAACACAGTTTCAATCCATGATCATGCGAAAATTTATAAGTTCACTATTGTTATTCCTTTCATATTCGGGCCTGTTTGCTCAGTCATATAACGAGAAACTCGCTCTTGCGATGAATATGTCTGATTGGTTTGAGCTTGATTCCCTGTACCGGTCGGCGCCGAATGACTCGGTAATGGAGTTTATGGATGTATTTTCCCGTTGCATTATAGGAAACCGGTTTAACCGTCCCGATATATCGATTCCTGCTTTCAGTGATCTGTTCAAAAATTATTCTGCCGAGATGGACCTCGGTAATATGCTCAATATGTCGATGATGTTTTCCATGGACCTAAGCAGGGTAGGTGAGAATCAGGCTGCCGCCTCGCTGCTTACATCGCTGCTCGAGGGTACAAGGGAATACCTCGACTCAACATGGATTGGTTCGTTGCAGCAATACATAGGTATATATACGGCTCTTTCATCATTCAACCCTTATGGCATCAGTATGGACGGTGAGCAAGGCCTGATGCCATTCAGGCTCGTGCCCGTGGGTAAAGATGGCGAGAACTCTCTGCTGATTCATCTTGAGGATTGCACGGTCAACGGAAATGATGCCGATATAACTTTCGATACCGGAGCGGGAGTCAACATTATCTCCGATTCTCTGGCAGCAAAGTTTAATCTCACACCTTTAGACGCATATAACAATCTAGCCGGAATAGGGGTGCGGAAAGCGAGATATGCCGTGGCTCATGAGTTGAAGCTTGGAAATATCACACTGCGGGATGTGCCTTTCTGTATCATTTCTCTTGCAACCGGTAATGAAGAGGCCGATGTGCATTTCAAAAATTTAAATATCGTGGTAGGAAGCGAGATGATGCTCAGGCTTAAGGATCTGACAATCGATTTCAACCGAGGCGAGATAACAGTACCGGCCGAAGCTCCGCCGGTGGGAGTGACACGCCCCAATATGTGTTTTTCTTCAGCTATGAATCTGCTTGCCCGTGGAAAAATTCACGATGTGCCCATGATGATGTGTATTGATACGGGCGATGCGGCAGACGGTATGTTGAGCCGACGATTTCTTGAGGATAATGAGCGGTATGTGCTTGAAAACGGCAAACTTGATACCATACGCCAGGCCGGCTTGGGGGGAATCAGTATATCGGAATGCTATCGATTGACTGATGTTTCGGCTGAGCTGGGAGGCAACACTGTAATATTGCCGCATATCGTAGTCTCTGCTACCGATACTCCACGCTTGGATTACGACTGCATTTTCGGATTGAAATCTCTCATGCAATTCGATCGCGTGAGATTCAATATGGTTGATTTCAATATATCCACTTTTCCTGAATCGGTTCATTGATTCAGGGAAACATACCGGTCGAAAACTGACCGGGATATATCCGCTATTATTGCTGACGCTTCAGCATCACTGCCTCGGAAATCAGTGATGAAAACAGCCACGCTGTAATTCCGTCCGTCGGGAAAAGAGAAATATCCCACATCGTTGTTTGCCATAATGCACTCCATTTATGAAAAGCAGTATGTACATGATGTATGGAAATGTATAAATACATCTATGTGCAATATATGGTAAAATGCCGATTTCGTAAAATCGTGCAACATTTGCGTTAATTTGTGAAATAATCGGGTAGGATATATAGAGTACTTTTGCATAAGTAAGTTTCAAGATTATGAAAACAAGAATTTTCAATATTATTTCAGCTGCTCTGTGCTTGCTGATGGGAGCGACATCGTGCATGGCCGGCTCTAATTCTGACAACAAGACGAATAATACAGATATGAAAACTGATAATAAAAAACTTGTAGTGTATTTTTCCCATACCGGTGAAAATTACAATGTGGGCTATATTACCGAAGGTAATACGCGGATAATTGCCGATATGATTGCCGACGCTGCCGGTGCCGACCGATTTGAAATTGTGCCCGAAACGGCTTATCCCGAAGACTATAACGAATGTATCGATCTCGCTAAAAGGGAGTTGCAGTCTGATGCACGTCCGGCTGTGAAAGGTGACATTGCAATAGAGGATTACGACGTGATCTTCATAGGGTATCCTCAGTGGTGGGGCGAACCGCCCATGTGTGTCTACACTTTTATTGAAAGTCATGACTGGACTGGTAAGACGGTAATTCCTTTTGTCACCCACGAAGGGAGCGGGATGGGAGGCACTGACCGCAAGATCGATGCGGCATGCAAGGGAGCCGATGTGCTTGTCGGTAAAGGGCTTGCTGTTCAAGGCAAAGTAGCTCAGCAAAACCGCGATTCCGCCCGTCGCAGTGTCGATTCATGGCTCGGGAATCTCGGATATGTCAAACATTAAGAAATATTAATAATATGGAAACTGTAAAATTGAGCAACGGCATTGAGATGCCGATGATAGGTTACGGAGTATATCAGGTTGACCCCGCAGAGTGCGAGCGTTGCGTGAGCGACGCCCTGAAAGTGGGTTACCGCATGATCGACACCGCACAGGCTTACCATAACGAGGAGGGTGTGGGAGCGGCAGTTGCCAAGAGCGGTATAGCCCGCAATGAGCTCTTCATCGTGTCGAAAGTGTGGATTTCAAACTATGGATACGAAAAAGCAAAGGCTTCGATTGATGAGAGCCTGCGTAAACTCGGCACTGACTATATCGATCTGATGCTTCTCCATCAGCCGTTTTGCGACCGCTATGGTGCGTATCGAGCACTTGAGGATGCTTACCGTGAGGGTAAACTGCGATCAATAGGCGTGAGCAATTTCTATCCCGATCATCTCATAGACTTGGCTGAAAATGTTGAAATTCCTCCTATGGTGAATCAGGTGGAGACACATGTGTTTGACCAGCAGACAGGAGCTCAGAAATATATGGAGGAATACGGATGCCGCATCATGGCATGGGGACCTTTGGCCGAGGGTCGCAATAATTTCTTCAGCAATCCTGTGCTTGAGGCAATCGGTAAGAAATATGGTAAATCTGTGGCTCAGGTCGCTCTACGGTGGTTGTTGCAGCGCGGTGTGATTATAATACCGAAGTCGGTGCATGTGGAACGTATGGAACAGAACCTCGATATCTTGGACTTCACGCTGAGCGACGGGGATATGACCGAAATAGCTCGTCTCGACACCGGTAGAAGCCTATTCTTCGATCATCATGATCCCGACGTGGTGAAAATGTTCATGGGTTGGCGTTGACGGTACGGAACCGGCTTGGCGACATCCCGATGTGTTTTACGCAGAAGCGGCTGAAATGGCTGAGCGATGAGAATTTCATCTCGTCGGCAATCTGTGTGATCGACATCGGGCTGTCGTTAAGTAACGAGATCGCTATGGCCGCTGCCGCACTGTTGATATGCGTTGATGCGTTGGTCCCGGTCACGCGCTTTATAGTGTCGGCGAGATATTTAGGCGATACATTAAGCTGTCCGGCATAGTGCGATACCTCTCTTTCGGTCGCCGGAACACCGGCTTCGATCATTGCAAAAAATTGTGAGGTGATGTAGCCCACACGGTCGGTAGTGAGTACATTGTCATTGTTCTTGGCATGAAAATCAAAAAGATCATAGATCATTGTCAGCAGCAGACTTCCCATCATCTCCCGGTAGAATCTGTGATGTGTATCAGCGATACGCTGTCTGATATTGTCGAGATCGGTGATGAAACGTAAGGCATCCTCTCTGTCGGCATGAATCACCGGATTGTCAAAAAGGCTCACACAGCCCTGTATGGCATAACTGTTGGCGGGCAGTAGATTGTGAAGAAACCGGTCGGGAGCTGCAATGTACCTGCAGCGGAAATCGCTGTCGGCTTCGATTGACGTTACAAGCCGTGTCTGCGACAGTACAGCGATATCGTTGGCCTTGATCTCAAACCGCGTCCCGTTGTAATCAAACTTGCCGGCACCTCGCGTGCATATCATATGCACAACGCAGTCATAAAACGCCGGGGAGTTAATCATTCCGAAGTCAGTCGAAAATACTATATAATCATGCAGATCCTTTGTCATGATGCAAAGATAAATAAAAAAATACTACTTTTGTCATCATATATTATTAACCATGAATAAGAATGTAATGATATTGTCGGGGGCCGGCCAAATAGGTATGGCGATAGCCCGCCGCGTTGGTTACGGCATGAAGATTGTGATAGGCGATAAAAGCATTGCTAATGCCGTTGCTATATCCGACATAATGAATAAGGCAGGCTTTGATACGGTCGCGGTGGAAACCGATCTTTCGAGTCGGGATTCGATACTTGGTATTATTGCCGAGGCCAAGAAATATGGAGAGATAACCATGCTGGTCAATGCCGCGGGTGTGTCTCCGTCGCAGGCTTCAGTGGAAGCGATTCTTAAGGTGGATCTGTATGGTACCGCCGTGCTTCTCGAAGAAGTGGGAAAAGTAATTGCCGAGGGTGGTACAGGAGTAACCATATCGAGCCAATCAGGACATCGGATGCCGGCTCTTTTACCCGAGCAGGACCGACTCTTAGCCATGACTCCTACTGAAGAACTGCTGTCGCTTCCCATGCTTCAGCCTGAAAATATCGAGAACTCGCTTCACGCTTATCAGATGGCAAAGCGTTGTAACGTTAAACGTGTAATGGCTGAGTCCGTAAAATGGGGAGAGCGCGGAGCCCGTATTAATTCGATATCCCCGGGTATCATCGTGACTCCATTGGCTGTTGATGAATTTAATGGCCCGCGTGGTGATTTTTATAAAAACATGTTTGCCAAGTGTCCGGCAGGTCGTCCCGGCACGGCCGATGAAGTTGCCAATGTGGCCGAACTCCTAATGCGTCCGCAGGGAGCTTTCATCACCGGAGCCGATTTCCTGATTGACGGAGGGGCAACGGCATCCTATTTCTACGGCCCCCTTCAGCCTGAAGGTAATTGATCATTCAATGCCTGCACCATCAAAAAAACTTACAGAAATGACTCTGGAAGAGCTATGGCAGCTTTTCCCGATAACACTTGTGCCTCACAGACCCGAATGGAAAGAGTGGGCGAGAGCCGAAATCATCAGTCTGGCAAGAATACTCGATGGTTTTCAGCCCGAGATAAATCATATAGGGAGCACCGCTATACCCTGTATTAAAGCCAAGCCGATAATCGACATACTTGTGGAAATCTCGCCCGACGCTGATTGGACCGTAGCAAAGCGGTCTATGGAATCGGCAGGATATATCTGTATGTCAGAATCCGAAGGCAGAATGAGTTTCAACAAAGGATATACCCCGTCGGGTTATGCAGAAAAAGTATTTCATGTACACTTTCATGTCACGGGCGACAACGACGAAATAAGATTTCGTGACCGGCTCATATCACATCCGGCCGACGCTCGTGAATATGAAGCGCTGAAACTCAGCCTCCTCCCACGATACCGTCATGACCGCGACGCCTACACCGCCGCCAAAACTGCATTCATCACCCGTATCCTGTCTACCTCCCGAGATCAATTCGGCATGCCTCAGGACCTGAGCACGTCAAATGGTATTCCGGATGACGTTTGAACCACGCAACGGCATAAGAACACGTAGCGCCTATTTTGTTGCCGTCAGCTAAAATTTTATCAGCGGCCATTTTGACTAATTGACTTGCCACACCTTCACCCCTGAGCGAAGCATCCACAAAAGTATGATTGATAGTGGCCACTCCGTTAGTTGCCGGAAACGTCACCTCGGCCAAAAGCTTTCCCGAAGAGTCAACCGCATAAATCCTGTCATTTTCAGTGATAAAATCCATAAAATAAAAAATTGATTGTCGTTAATAAAAAATCTATCCTAAAAATAAACGCATACTCCACCCAAGTAGTTGACTTCAGCAAAAGATAATCTCTATTGCATATTATTGCTGTCCGATAAAAATTTTTGAGCGGATAAAAAATTAGGGTCGATTCCATTTGCAGGAGTCAACCCTTTT